>DAOTYC010000180.1:0-16640 GCA_034435095.1 Anaerolineae bacterium
CGCCCAACATGCACCGGCGTGTACCGCACGCCAAACTCACGCCAGATGACCTCCGCCACCCGTTGCCGCGTCCAAAGGTCGCCCTGAAAACCGTAGGCCTCCGCCCCGCGCGCCAATAATTCCGGCAGGCGTGCACGCTGCTCGGCGCTCAGCCGAGGCTTCGGCCCAGCCGCCTTGCGCCTGTACAGCGCTGCTACGCCACCTTCTCGCGCCCGCTTCAACCACTGGCTGACTGCTCCAGGTGTGACCCCCAGCGCTTCGGCAATCTTGACCTGCTTCCAGCCAGCCTGATACAACTCCCAGGCCCGTAAGCGTCGGTTTTCCTTCCAATCTTTTGCTTCCTGTGATCGTTTCTCGTTCATGCCGCTTATTATACACCATAAGCGGCCAAAATTTTAAAACTTGCGTTCCGGTCAGTAACTGGCGTTTCTTACCCGATGAGCAGCGCATCTACGCGCCGTGGGGGAGCTCAGAATGACGGCCGGAAATTCCTACAAGAAAAGGGTACGGCCTGTTGGCAACGACATATAGCCGGCAGCCCATCGCCGGGATTTCTGTCAGGCCTTGCGGGCTCTGACTCCCAAATGGACAGACCTCGGCTTGGGGAGGTGCGCATCATAAGCCTCACGCAGCTCTGCCGCAGTCAGGCCGGTGGTCTCTCTTTCCCACACCAGCCGTCCGCGAGCCAAGATGGCGATCCGTTTGGCGAGAGCCAGGCCCAAACCCAAATTGTGCGTGGTGAGCAAAACAGTCCGCTCGCTTAAGTCCGCCAGAGCCAATAAGCCGGGCAACATGTCAACTCCATTGGGGTCGAGGCCGCTGTCCGGTTCGTCGAGCAAGACGATGGGGGGGTTAGGGAGGAAAGCGCGGGCCAAACTCAGCCGCTGTTGCGTACCGCGCGACAATGTCCCGGCCAGCGCATCGCGATAGCCGGCCAAACCAAATTGCTCCAACATGATCTCGATGCGTTCTTCGAGTTTGTCCACTTCATACAGCCGCCCGTAGAACCGCAGGTTCTCGGCGGCAGTCAGGTTCGGATAGAGAAACGTGCTGTGTGACACAATGCCTACTGCCCGCCGCGCCGCGACCGCGTCCGGCCTCTGCTGCACGTCATGAATCCATATCGCGCCAGCGGTCGGGCGCATCAGTCCGGCCAACAGACGCATGAGGGTAGTTTTGCCCGAACCGTTGTGCCCGACAATCGCTGCTATGTCGCCGGCCCACAGTGTCAGACTCAAGTCGCGGATAACGGGGCGCCCGCCGAACGACTTGTGCAGCCCCTGGACACGGATGGCCGGCTTAGCAGACATGGACAAACGCTCATCCCCTTTTCATCTGAGAGGCCAGTCGCTTTTTGAGCGACTCGCGTCGTTCATGGTACTCATCCGGCGGGATTTCATCGCGCTCAAAGGCATCGTCCAGGTCAGCAAGAGCGCTCACCAAATCGTCTTCATCCGATTCTGCTGTTCCGCCAGAGACCTCGCGCGACGAAAGCGATGAGCTCTGTGCCGCTTCCTGTCGGCGCGGGAGATTGTAGCCAACCAAAACTCCCAACCCAAAAACCGCCACCGCCAAGACGATCAGCCTGAGACTGTCTATCCGACCCACAGGCCCTGCCACGCTTGCAGGCGACGCGGGCGGTTCCCGCTGTTCCAGCGGTAGATTGCTCAGGGTCAGAACGATTTCCTGGCCGGCCGGCAGGTTCTTGCCCGCCAGGCTGACCCACTGCTGGCCCTGCATGTCGCGCAGCCCTTCAGACTCCAGCACCGGGCTGCTGACCTGAACTGCGGGGTCCGAAACCAGCACGTTGACGCCTGTGGCGGTATAGTAGTCTGTCACTGCGAAAGAGAATTCGGGCGAATCGTAATTCAGGTTGTAGGAAAACAGCACCTGATGGCTACCCGTGCCCGGCAGAACCGGCGCGGTATCCACGAAGCCATTGTCCACGCTCAGGAATCGTCCGCCGAGTTGCCCATCCTGAAACTGAAGGTTTGTGGCGCCGACGGGCAGACCAAAACGCAGCGTGCCTGACATCTCCGACGAAGAATTGACATATACCCGGTCGCTCGAATTGCTGAACACGTGCAGCTCACCGACCTGGAGTTGGCGCGGGCGCACGTTGACGATGATGTGTACGCGCTCAGCGTGCACGCTGGCCCCATCTTGTGTCGGTTCGTAGACCTCCATCGTGACCGGCGGTATCTTGCCGCCTTCGAACATCAGGAAATCGCTGAAGTAATTCACCCCTTTATACTGGACCATAACCTGGTAGACCGTGTCCGTCGCCGTGTCCAGGCCCTCAAAGCGAAAGCGTCCTTCGCTATCAGTCCGGGCGGTAAGCTCGTCCTGAACGGCCATTTCTTTGAGGACGAGCAGAGTAACCGGTGCATCGCCTGGCACTGTACCGCCTTCGGTACGGTTGATCACCTGCCCTTCCAGTTGTCCCGTCGCCTGGGCCAGCGCACCATCTGCGCCGAAATAGAGGGCCAAAACGAGCAAGGCCAGAATTGCGAGAAGGCTGAACACACCATCGCGGGCAGGCTGAGATTGCTCCGTCGGCCCACATGCCCTGCGCAATGAAAGATGCAGGCAGGCCAGGCCGCGCCGGACGGCAGCTCGCTTCAAAGTGAACCGTTCTCGAGCCGAAAAACAATTCCTGGAGCTATCGGTTGGAAGCATCATGGGTTACCTCGGCTGTTCTGGGTGACTTTCTGGCGGCTCCTTTTCTCCCGCAGCGCGCGGACGCGGCGTTCAATGTCATCATCTATGCGTTGAGGGACGCCTTGCGTCACCGGACTCACGGCGGCCAGCCGCTTCGGCCAAAGCGCAGCGAGCGCGCCCACAATCAACGCGGCACCGCCAATCCAGAGCCAGCTCATCAGCGGGTTGATCAGCACCTCGAACGTAGCCAGGCCATCATCTTCCAGGCCGGACAGGATGACGTACAAATCTTCGGCCAGGTTGGCGTGGATGGCCACCTCGGTAACCCACTGCTGGACGTTCCAGTGGAAATTCTTTTCCGGCTGCAAGGTGAAAACAGGACGGCCCGAACGATAGACCTGCAAATCGGCGTAGAAACGCCGACTGGCCTCCGTGTCTTCTGTCCCAGAGCCAATATACTCCAGCCTATATGGCCCAACGGTAACCGATTCGCCTTGCTGCAAGGCAACCAATCGGCTGGACTGATACAGGGACTGTCCGGTGACGCCGATGACCATCAGCAGAACGCCGAGATGCACCAGATAGCCGCCGTAACGACGACGATTCTGGCCGAACAGACGGCTGGCAGCGGTCAGCCAGTTTTCGCCTCTGGAGACGCGCGCACGCCAACCCCGATATACTTCGCTCAGCGTGGCAGCAGCCACAAAAGCCACCAGCGCGAAAGCCAGGGCTGCATAAGTTATCCCCGCGAAGAGAACGGTGGTCAGGGCGACCACCAACGCCAGCGCGCAAGGCAACATCAGGTTTTGCCACAGCCGGCGGACATCTGTGCGCCCCCAGCTCAGAAGCGGGCAGACGCCCAACAAAACCAAAAGGATCGGCGCCAGAATACGGGTGATGCGGCCGTAACTCTCAGTACGCCAGGCGATTTGCTGCCCCAGGAACGCCTGACTCAGGCTGGGGAACATCGTTCCGATGAAGACCAGAGCCGCCGCGACAACAAAGAAGATGGCCGTGTACAGGAGACTGCCTTCCCGGGCTGACATAGCCTGGATTTCGGCCTCGCGCCTCAGAACCGGCCTCCGCGCCGAAATGAGCAGCACGCTGAGTCCCGTGAACGCGAACAGCCCCAGCAGCAACAGGTCGCTCACGGCAGATGCGCCGAAGGTGTGCACCGAGTTCAGCGCGCCGCCGCGGGTGAGCCAGGTAGCGAAAATGCAAAGCAAAAACGTGGCCGCGACCAGAATCGCGTTCCACAATTTCATGATGCCGCGCCGTTCTTGCGCCATCAAGGTATGGAGCAAAGCGGTGTTGACCAGCCAGGGAATCAGCGAGGCATTCTCGACCGGGTCCCAGCCCCAGTAGCCGCCCCAGCCCAGCTCGACATACGCCCACTGCGCGCCGAGCAAGATGCCGATGCTCAACAGCAACCAGGACAATATGGCCCACGAACGCAGGCGATGCACCCAATCGCGGTCACTGAATCGCCCGGTCAACAGGCCGCCCATCGCCAGGGCGTAAGGGATGGCCGTCGCCGCGTAGCCGAGCAGGACGGTCGGCGGGTGGTAGATCATGCCGGGGTTCTCAAGCAGCGGATTACCGCCAAACCCTTCCAGATAGACCTGCCTGGCCGGTTCAAACGGATTGACCGCCGCCAGCAAAAGCAATGCGAAAAAGGCTTCCAGCACCCCCAGCAAAGCCATAGCATAGGGCATCTCGGCGTGCTGCGCAGGCGGCCGCACCAGGGCAAGCAGGGCGGCGAGCAGGCTCAAGCCCCACAGCCAGAACAGCAGCGACCCGGCCTGCCCCTGCCACAGGGCCGAGATGTGATACACCAGAGGCTGAAAAGTGCTGGTGGTCTCATAGACGTACTGGTAACGGAAATCGTTGGTCAGGAGCAGGTACCACAGAGCCAGCACGCTCACGGTAATCAGTGCGGTTGCCGCCCACAGCGCGTAGCGTCCGCCCGCCAGCAGGCTGCCGCCATCTTTCCTCGCTTTTCCCCACAGCGCCATAGCGGCGGCACAAAGGCCCGCCAACAGGCTAACGAGAAGCGCGATGTAACCAATGTCTCCCATAAACAGAACCTTCCTCCAGGTGGTCACTTCTTGCAGGCTACAACCAGAACACAAAGGGTGCAAGAACGTTCATCGGCTTGACCTGTCGCCAGTGGCAGAGACTGCCTCTTCGTACTTGGACGGGCATTTGAGCAGCAAGTTCGTCGCCCGGAAAAGGCCGTTTGAGTACGCCCCTTCCACGACCGTCTCCGCTCCGTCGCGGAACATGTCTGGTCGGGCGCCGTTGTAGCTGACCGGCAACTGCTCTCGTCCATCGGTAATCACGAAGTCGAGTCGGAGCTGGCGGGCATCCCACTTCACCGTGTCGCCGATGAGCACGCCAGCCACCCGAACTTTCTTTTCGCCGAGGGACGGGCCGGCGGCCTTGAGCTCACCGATCGTCATGTAATATGCTGATGAAGAGCTCACGCTGCTGAAAACCAGATAGCCGATGGCCAGGGTCAGGACGACGACGCCGATGATGAGCTTAAGGCGCGGGCCAGATGACGGCCGCGTTGACCCGTTTGGCGTTGACGCAGATGACACTGCACGTACCTCCTATGCAGGGGCAATTCAAGCAAATATGGAAAAACAAGTGTTATAGTTAACGGGGATGATAGCACAAGTGCGGATGGGTGTCAACCAGGGTTGGGGGCCGGGTGCGTCCAGAATTTTAGGCGAGTTAGCAGAAGCCTCGGCAGCGTCATGCTGAGCCGAAAGCGAAGCATCTCATTTCATTAAATGTACAACGAGAGTCTTCGCGGCCCCTTCGCTGCGCTCAGGGCTTTGGCTCAGAACGACGGGATGGGGCTGCGGCCCAAAATGACGATCAGGAATTCCTATCAAGAAAGGCACGATACCGGTTTACACAATCTCGCGCACGGCGGACACGATATCTTTCGGCATCGGCACGGTCTCATATTCCAGGCCGTGGTTGTAGGGGATGGGCACATCCTCCGAAGCGACGATTTTGATGGGCGCGTCCAGGTAATCGAAAACATCTTCCAGCAGCATCCCGGCCAACTGCGAGGCAAAGCCGCCAGTGCGCCATCCCTCGTTGACGATGACCAGGTGCAGTGTCTTCTTCACCGAGTTCACAATGGTCGCCTTGTCGAGCGGCTTGAGCGACCGTGGATCGATGACCTCCGCTTCAATGCCTTCCTGGCTCAGGGTCTCGGCCGCTTCAAGTGCATGATGCACCATCCACGACGTTGCCACGATGGTCACGTCCTTGCCCTTGCGCTTGATGTCAGCCTGGCCCAGTGGGATGATGTACTCCTTTTCCGGCACCATGCCCTTGGTGTTGTAAAGCATCTTGTGCTCTATAAAGATGACCGGATTGTCGTCGCGGATGGCTGCCTTGAGCAGGCCCTTGGCGTCGTAGGGCGTGGAGGGCTGCACAACGTACAGACCGGGGACATGCACGAACCAGGCCTCCAGGCTCTGGGAATGTTGCGCGGCATTGCCGCGGCCGGCGCCGCCTTGTGTGCGCACCACAACTGGCACCTTTGCCTTGCCCCCGAACATGTAGCGGATTTTCGCCATCTGGTTGACAATCTGGTCCATGGCCAGAGTGGTGAAATCAATGTACATGATTTCCGCGATGGGTCGCGTGCCCGTCAGTGCTGCGCCGGTCGCTGCCCCGACGATGACCGCCTCAGAAATGGGGGTACTGCGCACGCGCCTGGGGCCAAACTCGTCCAGCAGCCCACGGGTCACTTTGAATGCTCCGCCGTATACCCCGATGTCTTCCCCCATGATAAATACTCGTTCATCGCGCTTCATTTCCTCGCGCAGCGCTTCGTTCAGAGCCTGGACATAGGTGATTTCGCGATCAGGCATAATTACCCCACCCTCTCCACATGAGTCAATTCAGTTAGATGTTTTCAAAACCGGACAGGATACGCAGAATTCACGGGCCCTTTCTGGCCCGGCCGTGAATCCTTCCCAAACGATAGATATGGAAGCCCTTATGCGACATACACACCGTCATAGAGGCACTCCACGGTGGGTTCGGACGCCGACCTGGCAAATTCCACCGCATCTTCGACATCCAAACGGGCTTTGTCCTCAATCTGGCGGGCCTGAGCTTCGGTCAACGCCCCGCGCGCGATGAGCTCGCGCTCGAAGCGCGCGATGGGGTCTTTTTTCTTCCACTCCTCGACCTCGTCTCGGGTGCGGTAGGGCTGAGCGTCGCCGATCACGTGACCTTCCCAGCGATAGGTCACCGCATTGATCAGCGTCGGGCCCTCGCCAGCGCGCGCTCGCCTGGCTGCCGCCTTAACCGCTTCGTAGACCGCCAGCACATCGTTGCCGTCCACCGATACACCTGGGAAACCCAGGCCAGCGGCCCGTTCGGCCAGGTCGGTCACGGCTACGTTCTGCGCCAGAGGGGTGCTGAGGGCATATTGGTTGTTCTCGCAAAAGTAAATTAAGGGCAATTTCCAAATAGAAGCCAGGTTAGCACCCTCGTAGAATCCGCCCTGATTGATTGCCCCGTCTCCGAAGAAACACAGCGTGACGCGCCCGTTGCCCAAATACTGACAGCTCAGAGCCGCGCCCACCGCCAGGGTCAGGCCACCGCCGACGATACCATTCGCGCCCAGGATGCCCAGGTCCAGGTCAGCAATGTGCATCGAACCGCCTTTGCCGCAGCAATAGCCTTCAGCCTTGCCCAGCAGCTCGGCCATCATCGGGCGCAACGCGCCGCCTTTGGCAATGCAGTGGCCGTGTCCGCGGTGCGTACTGGTGATATAATCGGTTTCTTCCAGAGCCGCGCAAGCTCCTACCGCCGTGCCTTCTTCGCCCAGGGAAACGTGGGTGGAGCCGGTGATCAGCCCCCGTTTGAACAGATCGATGACAGCCTGTTCGAAATAGCGGATCTGCCACATCCGCTGTAACATGTCCAGCAACTGCTCATTGGTCAGGTCCATGGGGCAACTCCTTGGTAGCATTCGGTGTCAGCGTCGGCTTGGTGTCGTTCTCGCGTCTTGGTTCAGCCGACGACGGCCAGTTGGCCAGAATGGCGTCACGCGTTTCCTTCAGGTGGGTGCGCAAAGATTGCAAGGTCGCGGCTACATCGCGCGACCGTATCGCCTCCAGGATTTCGATATGATCCTGGTTGCCGGTAGACATACGCCCGCCAATGTCGGCGATAGCCATAAGCATCTGCACTCGCCCGGCCAGTTGGCGGTACAGCTCATCCAGGACCGTGTTTTTACATGAACGCACCAACAACCGATGAAAGGTCATGTCGGCTTCGAGGCATGCCGACAAATCGTTGTTGGCCAGGGCACGGTCGAAATCCCGGATGGCTGCCTCCAGCTCCGCCAGTTCGTCTTCGGTCAACTGTGGGAGGCCGGCTTCGATGGCCATAGCCTCCAGGCCGGCCCGGACGTTCATCACCTCATCAACCTGTGCGGCTGACAACGAAATAACGAAAGTCCCGCGATAGGGGACCGTCTCGACCAGGCCTTCGCTGGCGAGCTTGCGCAAAGCCTCTCGCACAGGCGTGGCGCTGATGCCCAACTGATTGGCGATGTCGTTGTCTTTGAGGTGGCTCCCTTGCGGCCATTCACCAGTGATGATGTTCCGGCGCATCTGCTCGTAAGCCTGGTTTTCCAGCGTCTTCACTGTCATGGAAGTCAAAGATTGAGCCATCGGCATCTTTCTCCAGGGCCTCGCTTTACAAAATGACATATATTTTATATAATATATTATAATACAGTGCCCCGAAATTGTCAAACATTGCAATTGCTGAATTTCGCGGAGCAGTTGACAGGTTCATTACTTAGGAGTATCATAGGCCAGTTTACTTTGAGCGTTTCTGTACAGACACTCTCACAACCAACTTTTTGAGTTCCTGCCAGACACAAATGCGCAAGGAGGAAGCCCGAGGATGAAAGCGGTCGTAAAGTATGCCCCCGGCGTAGGCCACGTTGGAATCCGCGACATGCCAGAGCCTACCCCAGGTGAAGGCGAGGTCAAGGTCGAAGTCAAATTTGGTGGCATTTGCGGCACAGACATTCACATCTACCATGACCATTACAAGAGCAACCCGCCTGTAATTTTGGGGCACGAATGGTCAGGTGAGGTTGTAGAACTGGGGCCCGGCGTTGATTCCGTCAAAGTCGGCGACCGGGTAACGGGCATCCCACCAGTCTACACTTGCGGCAAGTGTCGCTATTGTCTGGAAGGCCACCTCATGTTGTGCGACCAGCGTGTATCCTTCGGGAGCGGTGTAAACGGCGCTTTCGCAAAATATGCGGTCTTACCAGCGAAAAACGTCCGTCATTTGCCAGACAATGTCAGCTACAAAGCTGGGGCGCTGTCTGAACCGTTGGCCTGTTGCGTGAAGGCCGCCAGCTTGATGACAGGCATCATGGCCGGCGATGTGGTGTTGGTCACCGGGCCTGGCCCGATCGGCCTTCTGGCCGTTCAGGTCGCCAAGGCCGAAGGGGGCTTTGTGGTCCTGGCTGGCACGTCTGTGGATGAGGAGCGAATGGAGGTCGGCAAAGGATTAGGCGCCGACCTGACACTCAATGTGGAGAAAGACGATGTCGTGTCCATCCTCAAAGACCTCACACAGGGATACGGCGCCGATGTGGTTCTTGAATGCGCTGGTGTGCCCGCAGCGACTCGTCTGGGCATTGAGGCCATCCGTAAGGAGGGCAAATTCACTCAGGTTGGCCTCCACGACCGCCCTTTTGAACTCGATTTTCTGAAGGTTCTCACTAAAGAATTGAAGGTGACCGGTTCGTTCGGCGCATCCCTGGAGGCCTGGGACCGAACCATGATCCTGTTCGCTCAGGGCAAAGTGCAGACCGAGCCGGTTGTGAGCGACATCCTGCCTCTTGCCGAGTGGGAGGCAGGATTTAATAAAATCAATACACGCCAGGGGCTCAAGATACTGTTACAGCCCGAGGAATGAGGTCTGATTTGACCGCGGCTGGACATCGGTGATAGAATAAGGCATCAACTTGGTCGACGGTCGCCAGTCGTCATGGGCATCGTGGGCGAATTACCAGAAAGGGCACTGATGCTATGTCCCCCTTTGATCGACTTGAGAGTGTCGGGCTCAAACAGCAGATCGAGGCCCGATTGAAACAAGCCATCTTAGACGGAGCGCTCGCCCCCGGCCAGCAATTGGTCGAAGGCGAAATCGCCCGGCAGTTCGGTGTGAGCCGCAGCCCGGTGCGCGAAGCAATCCAGGACCTGGAACGTCAGGGGTACGTAGTCAAGAAGCCTCGCCGGGGGACATTTGTGACCGAACTGACGCCCCAAGCGGTAGTCGAAATATACAGCCTGCGCGTTCTGCTGGAAGGTTACGCGGCGGCTATCGCTGCGACCAACTGTCCTCCGACAACTCTCAGCAGGATGCGTGCCCTGGTTGACAACATGAAAGAGGCAATGCACAACTCCGATTTGGTGGCTTTCAGTGAAGCCGACCTGCAATTTCACAGTCTGCTATGTCAGTCCACCGAGCACATTCGCCTGATCTCTCTGACCCAGTGCCTTCGGCCAGAAATGGGGTTTCACATCGTTCTGTCACGCTATTCGCCCTCTGAAATCGAGAATCTGATCCGCCAGCACAGCTTGCTGTTGGACGCCATTGAAGCAGGCGACCCCCTACAGGCCCGGCAGGTCATTCAGGAGCACATCCGCTGGGGTGGAGCCCAGTTTTTGAAGAAGTTCTTTAGCGATACAGATCTCGATTTCTCAGAGGATGAAAAGGAGAGAATAGACAGGTTCTGGAAAGTTCTGGATTAGCACTCACACGTCACACTATGTACGAATTAGATGGGGAGGTGCAGATTGGGTTTTGAGAATAGGGTCGCCATTGTCACTGGCGGGGCTTCCGGATTGGGCAAAGCGATGGTCATGCGTTTTGTCGAAGAAGGCTGTCGCGTAGCGATTCCCGACATCAACCTGGCCGCCGCTGAGGCGACCGTTCAGGAGATAGAAGCCAAAGCGCCGGGCAAAGCGCTGGCGCTCGAAGTTGATGTGACCGAACCCGAACCAGTCAGACGCATGGTGCAGGTCATACTGGACAAATGGGGGCGGATCGATATTTTGGTCAACAACGCCGGCATCTGCCCGGTCAAAGCGTTTGAAGACCTGACCGTCCAGGATTGGGACCGGGTAATGGTAGTGAACATGAGGAGCATGTTTGTTTGCTGCCAGGCCGTGATCCCCATCATGATCGAGCAAAACTATGGCAAGATTGTGAACATCTCTTCGTATGCTGGTCAAGCGGGTGGGATTGTAGCGCCGGTTAATTATTCGGCTTCAAAGGGGGCAGTCATTTCGTTTACCAAAGCCCTGGCCAAGATTTATTCGAGCAAAGGCATCAACATCAATGCGGTCGCGCCTGGGACCATACTGACGCCCATGACCGAGACCTTCTCTGAGGAGGGAATGCAACAGATTCTCAGCACGATCCCAATGGGACGTCTCGGCTTGCCAGAGGAAGTGGCCGATGCGACTGTTTACCTGGCTTCAGACCGGGCCAGCTACATCACAGGGCAATTGCTCGCCGTTAACGGTGGGAACTACATGTGACGTCCGCGTCGAGCGCGGCGAAGATTCCATGTTTCTCAATTGGGTGACATGGCCCGCCGTAGGTCTGGCGTTTCTGGTGCTATCTGTGATCGTTCTGCCCGGATGTGAATGGACAGGCGAGGGGAGATCGATCAGCAGCGGCCAAAGCGTCTCAGTGGCAGAACCGACTACGGCCCCTACAGAAACGCCGACACCCATCTTTGCCGATGTATTGCCGGAGAACCGGCCGCTGAAAGTGTTGCTCGTAGATCATCCCACCTCGAAGATCATTCAGAACTACATCGGAGAGTTTGAGGAAACAGCCGGCGTTCGTGTTGACGTAGAGATCGCTTCGTTCTACGAAGCGCACCAGAAACAACTGCTCGATTTCGGGGCTGGCAACAACCAATATGACGTCATGATGGTCATTGATACGTGGTTGCCGGAGTTTGCCATCAGCGACAACATTCTCAACCTGAGCAGGCAGATACGTCGGCTGGAACAAGAGGGCAACCGGCAATGGCTGTCCGATATTATCCCGAACGTCAACGTACTGTTGGGACAGTGGCAAGGCAGGCAGGTAGCCATTCCCCTGATGGCATCGGCCCAGATTCTGATGTACCGAAAAGACCTGTTCGAAGACGCTGACCAACAGCAAGCGTTCGAACGGTTCGCGGGACGGCCGTTGGCCGTGCCAAGAACGTGGGCAGAGTTCAACGAAGTGGCTCGTTTTTTCACGCGCGCCTTTAACAGCGCCTCGCCGACACAATATGGCATCGCAGTAGCGGCCCAGGCCGGTAATAGCGCGGCCTGTCAGTTTCAAACCGTGCTATGGGGCGTTGGCGGCAGGGAATTCGCCAGGCGGTGGCGTGTTACATTGAACAATCAAGAGGGCATCAAGGCCATGGAGCTGTGGGCCGAGCAAGCGCAATATGCGCCGCCAGACGCGCCCAATATGTATTGGTACGATATGAACCGCGTGTTCGCAGCGGGCGAGGCTGCCATGCAGGTCCAATGGGATGTTTTCGCCCGAGAATTGGAGACATCGCTGGATTCCGCCGTGCGCGGCAAGGTTGGCTACGCGCTGGTGCCTGGAGAACCAACACCCGCGCCAGTGATCGCAGGATGGGTTTTGGTCATCAATAAGAATTCTGCGCGAATCCCGCTGGCGTGGGAGTTCATTAAGTGGTGTTGTGGCCCCGACCTGGGTTACACAATCAATTGGGAGGGGGGACAGGTACCACGCATGAGCCTTTACACGGACGAAAAGTTGAGGGAAAGGTTCCCTCATTACGAGACTGCCCTGCTGTCGCTGGAAGCAGCACAACAACGAACCAGTTTCGCGCCGGGAGGGCCAACCTTGCCCGCCCAAACACAATACGAGGACATCGTGGGCCGCGCGGCGCACAGCGCATTCATCGGCGACAAGCTTCCGCAGGAAGCCATTGATGACGCAGCCGAAAAGTTGGGAGCCATGCTCGAACAAATCGGCTGGCGTTAGGTGCAGTGTAGTCATCGGCATAGAGAGATAGGGGTTATTATTTTCGGGAGGTTTAAGGCTAATGGAAGCCAAGTTCTTTCCTCTGCGTTTGCCCGGCATGATTTTGTTTGGGTGTGGAGCCGTTAACAAAATAGGGGAGGAGGCCAAAGTCCTGGGGGCCAAGCGGGTGCTTATCGTCTGCGATCCGGGCATCGCTTCCACCGGCATGGTAGACGCAGTCAAAGCAATTTTGGAGAAATCCGGTCTGACAGTGGGGGTTTTCTCGGAAGTGGTGCCCGAGCCGCCGGTGGAAACGTTGGAACCGTGCGTCGAGATGGCGCGCAAAGGCGGCTATGATCTGGTCGTCGGTCTGGGAGGGGGCAGCTCCATGGACGCGGCGAAGGTTGTCTCCGTCATGGCCGTCCATCCCGGCAAGATTGAAGACCTGTTTGGGACGGACAAAGTGCCCGGACGTGGGTTGCCCATGATCATGGTGCCAACGACTTCGGGAACTGGCTCTGAGGCGACCGTCAACTCCATTTTGACCGACACCAAAAGCCAAGTCAAAAAAGGCATCGTCAGTCGTCACCTGATGCCCGATGTGGCAATCGTAGACCCCGAGATGACCCTGTCCTGCCCGCCGAAAGTGTCCGCCGCTTCGGGCATGGACACGCTGACTCACGCGATAGAGTCTTATGTATCGGTCAAGGCCACGCCTGAGACCCGTTTGTTCGCGCTTGAGGCGATTCGCCTGTGCGCCAGGCACCTGCGCACCGCTGTGCTCAACGGGGCCAACATCAGGGGGCGCGAGGGGATGTCACGGGCCAGTCTCTACGCCGGCATTTCGATTTCCAATGCGGGTACGGCTCTTGTCCACGCGATGGCCTATCCGTTGGGGGCTCAGTTCCACACCCCACACGGCGTGTCCAACGCGCTGCTATTGCCCTATGTCATGGAGTTCAATTATCTGGGGGACCTGGAGCTGTTTGCCGACATCGCGGAGGCGATGGGAGAACCATTGGCCGGACTTTCCGCACGCCAAAAGGCCGAAGCGGCGGTCAGGGCCGTGCGTCAAATGTCCATTGACATCGGCATCCCCCAACGTTTGTCTGAAGTCGGGGTAACCGAATCGTCTCTGGCGACGATGGCCGACGATGCCATCGAAATCCGCCGTCTCCTGGACAACAACCCGCGCAGCGTGACGCGCGACGACATTTACCAAATTTACAGAGCAGCGTTCTAAGCGTGAAAGCTGAGCAACTGGGGATTGTCGCTGACGACCTCACCGGCGCACTCGACACGGGCGTCCAGTTCAGCAAGTGGGGGTTGTCGAGCCTTGTCAGCTTAAAGGAATCCGTGCCAGCCGCGGCGACATGCCTCATCGTAAATACGGATAGTCGGGCCATTCCGCCGGGCGATGCGGCAGAGAAGGCGCGCCGCGCCGCTCAGTTGTTGCGTGGACGGCTGGTCTACAAAAAGATCGACTCGACATTGCGCGGCAATCTGGGAGCAGAAATACTGGCCGTGATGCAGACACTGGGCCTGGCTAAAGCGGTGGTGGCCCCGTCTTTCCCGGCCAACGGCCGCACCATGCGGGGTGGGAAGCTGTTTGTGCAGGGTGTGCTGCTGGAACAGACCGGTTTTGCTCGTGATCCACGCAATGCGATCAGCGAGTCTCACGTCCCTTCCCTGTTGAGGCGTCAGACTGGTGAATCGGTTGACCTGGTCACCATAGATACGGTGGAGCGAGGCTGCGAGGCTGTCCACGAGGCCATCTGTCGGTCCGCATCTCGGCTTGTGGTGGCAGACGCTGAAAGCCAGCAGCACCTGGTGCATATTGCTCAGGCCGTTGTCCGGGCAGAGGGCAGGTGGTTGCCTGTTGGTTCAGCCGGATTGGCCGAGGAACTGCCCGCCGCCCTGGGGTTGGCTCAGACAGCAGCGCGCGCTTCACAAGCGCGGGCCATTCCGGTGATCAAGCCGGGAGGGCCCATCCTGGTTGTGGCCGGTAGCCGCAACCCAACGACCGCTGAGCAAGTAGACGAAGCGATCAAGGTGCTGAAGTGGCCGGCCGTTGAACCTGACGTCGAGCAACTGACGCACGGCGACACAGCGCAGAGCGAAATTGACCGCTTGGCAGAGCGAACGACGGGCCATTTGGTCAGGTCTGGCGGATGCATCGTGACGACCTGCTTCACGCCGTTGCAGGAGGACAGGAGCGCAGCCATAGCGTGGGCCTTGGGCCAGGCCACACGGCAAAGCCTGGACCGTCAACCAGTGCATGGGCTGCTTCTGACCGGCGGCGATATTGCTTTACAGGCCTGTCTGGCGCTTGACGCCGAAGCGCTTCGGCCCGTCACAGAGGTGCTACCCGGTTTGCCGGTGAGCCTGTTAGTCGGCGGCCCGTGGGCCAATATGTCAGTCATTACCAAGGCGGGTGGCTTCGGCGCCAGGAACGCCATCTTACTATGTCTTCAGTACTTTATTGGTGGAACAACCAGGAGTTAGAATGAGCAATAGAGAGAAACCCATTTTAGGCATCACCATGGGGGACCCGGCGGGCTCTGGCCCAGAGATTGTGGTCAAATCCTTGGCCCTGAAAGAAATTTATGACATTTGCCGGCCTGTGGTCATTGGCGATGGAGCCTGTATGACAGAAGCAGCCGCCATTGTAAACTGGCCGGGAGAAATCCGTGCCGTCTCCAGGGTTGACGATGCGCTCTTCCAGCACGGCGTGATTGACGTGTTGGACCTGAAAAACGTTGATATGAAGGCACTTGTCCGCGGACAGGTCAGCCCCATGGCAGGAAAGGCGGCGTATGAGTACATCGAGAAAGGCACTCAGCTCGCCCTGGAAAAGCAAACGGATGCAATCGTGACCAGCGCAATTAACAAAGAGGCGCTCAACAAGGCCGGCTATCACTACGACGGGCATACGGAGCTGTTGGCGCATCTGTGCGGGGTCAAGGATGTCAGCATGATGCTTGTCGGAGGCGGTTTGCGTGTCACCCATGTGAGCACACACTGTTCCCTGCGCGAGGCGATTGAGCGGGCCAAACGACCACGGGTGCTGACAGTGATCAAGCTCACCTACGACGCCATGCGCAAGTTAGGCATTGAAGAGCCGCGTATCGCTGTGGCCGGACTGAACCCCCACGCAGGAGAAGGCGGGCTCTTCGGGACAGAGGAGATCGAGGAGATTGAACCGGCCATCCAGGATGCCCGGCAATTGGGCATGAACGTCGCCGGACCAATCCCGGCAGATACGGTCTTCTTCCGTATGTTGAACGATCAATACGATGTGGTGGTCGTAATGTACCACGACCAGGGGCACATTCCGCTCAAAACACATGGCTTCTACGAGGGGGTGAACGTCACGCTGGGCTTGCCCATCATTCGCACTTCGGTTGACCACGGTACGAATTTCGGCAAAGCCGGCAAAGGCACGGCCAACCCCCAAAGCCTGATAGAGGCCATCAAGCTGGCGGCCATCATGGGGCGACGTTCCTGATTACCATCAGTAGGAGATTGTTTTGGTGATTTACGCGCTGGTCACGGCGAGAGTCGGAGCGGCGAAGCTGTCTGATTAGAATCTGTACTTTGTAAGGAGGGCAAGCGTAATGGCTACTGAAATCTTCATGCCCAAGCTGGGCATGTCCATGACTGAAGGAAGTATAGTTCGCTGGATGAAAAAAGACGGCGATACCGTCTCCAAAGGCGAGCCACTGTTCGAGGTTCAAACCGACAAAGTTGTCATTGAAACAGAATCGCCCGGCGACGGAATTCTCAAGATCTTGGTCGGTGAGGGCGTCGTTGTACCCGTATTCACCACGCTCGGCTGGGTGCTCGCGCCAGGTGAAAAAGCCCCAACTGGCGAGGCTGGCATCGCAGAACCCCAGCCAGCC
>DAOTYC010000181.1:0-27727 GCA_034435095.1 Anaerolineae bacterium
AGCCCAAATATTCCCTTGAGAATCCGTCTCGACGACGGCTGTGGAAAACGCACTTTTCACGCCGTAATCCTCTGGCTGGAACACTGTCCAGGTGTCCCCGTCAAAAACGGTCAGAACCGTGCTCCAAAACGAGGCCATCCAGACTCTGCCCTGGCCATCCTGCGCCAGGCTGGCGATGTCATTTGCAGCCAAGAGGGAATTGTCCGGCGTGAAGGTCTGCCAGGTTTGGCCGTCGAACACGGATACGCCCTCTGAATGCCCAATCCAGGCGCGGCCCTGCCGGTCGAACAGGATGTCGTTGACATCCGGGTTCGGTAAATCTGGGTTCGCTGACTCAAGAGCAGTGACTGTCGAGCCAGCGACGACGCTGATGCCTCTGCTCGTGCCCAGCCATATCCGCCCTGTGGGGTCTTGGGCGATAGCCTGCACACGATTGTCGAGCAGAGCGGAATTGTCAGTCGTATAGGTGGTCCACATCGTCCCATCGTATACGGTCACGCCGCGATCGGTCCCCACCCAAACTCGACCTTGCCCATCCACCAGGCTCGATATGACGTCTGAACTGGGCGGATTGGGCCCGTAGACAGTGGAATAGTACCGCCACCGCGCACCGTCAAAGCAGGCGACGCCGTCCTCACCATCGCCGCCGACCCAGACTCGCCCATCCGGCCCGACAGCCACGGCGAACACTTGATTCCCCCGCAGTCCGGCCGTGTCAAGGTCGAACTGAACCAGGTTCCGTCCGTCGAACCGAAAGATGCCGTTTGCCGCGCCCAGCCAGACGTTGCCTTGAGCATCGAAAGCGATGGCATACACATCGCGAGTGTAGGGCTTAGGCAGGCCTTCAAAGACATTCACCGTCTGTTGACCCTCAACCCGATTGAGTCGCGAGCCGTCCCCGAACCATACGCGGCCTTGAGAGTCAAACGAAACGCAATGCACGTTGGAGGTATCCGGATAAGTGTACCAGGTCTGCCCATCGAATACGCTCAGTCCGTCCATGCAGCCAGCCCACAGCCGGCCCTGCGGATCAAACGCGACCTGCCACACAAAATCCCCGGCGATGCCTGAGTTCTGCGTGTTGTACACCGTCCAGTTCTGCCCATCGAACACCGACACACCCCCGCCAAGCGTCGCCAGCCAAACTTGACCTGTCGGGCCAAAAGCGATGGCATTGACGCTATCATGGCTCAGGCCGGAATTCCGGGTATCATACACCGTCCACTTTGAGCCATCGTACACCGACACACCGCGCTTGTGGGTGGCGCACCATACTCGCCCCAGAGGGTCAATGGCGATGTAGACCACTTTGTTGCCCCCTATGCCATCTTGGGGGTAGAGGAAACGTGTGAACTTTCCATCGGACAAGTTCCAGCGCACGGCGCCACCATCCATAGTTGCAACCCACAGCGTATCGTCGGCGAAGGCCATGTGGTGCACACTCTTGCCAACGCCGTGGGTAATCCAGCGGTCGACGCCCGGAATATCCTGCGCCGCTGCGTGGGTAATCGCTGGAATGGATTGAACAACGCCGGGCCTGATTCTCTGAATTGGTGGCGGAGTGGCTGCGGCTCGTAATGGCGGCGGTTCGAATGACCACAGCCCCTGTTCCGCTCCTGCCCAGATCATGCCGCTGTCATCCACGGCCAGGGCATAGACGGGCATGGTCGGCCCGACTGCCGTAGGTGGCTCATAAGTGGTCCACTGACAACCGTCAAACTGGCTGAGGCCGCCATCTTCGCTTCCGACCCACAAAGTACCCTGTCGGTCCAGGGCCAGGGCGCGCACGAAATTCCCGCCCGGCCCACCTGGCCCGCGGCGATAGGCAGTCCACTCCGCACCGTCAAAGCGGCCCAATCCGCTGCCCTGCGTGCCTGCCCACAGATTGCCCGTCCAATCGAAAATAAGCGAACTCACGTAATCGCTGGGCAGGCGCGAACCAGACGCCCGATACGATGTCCACTGCCGACCATCATACAAAGATATGCCATTGCCAGCCGTTCCGACAGCCAGCCGGCCATCCATGCTGACAGCAATTGCCGTGATGGTTGCAGGCTCAAGGCCAATTTCCTGAAAAGAGTATACATTCCAGTTGTCCGACTGACGATGAATGAGACCTTGCGAAGTACCGATGAGCAGGCCATCAGGTATTGCAGATACCGCGCTGATGTAATCGGATGGCAGCGGCGTGTTGGAAGTATCGTAGACCTCCCAACCCTTGCCGTCAAACACGGTGAGACCCCGCCCCCAGGTGGCAAACCAGACTGAGCCATCCGCACCGATAGCGATGTCGCTCACCGGTGCACCGAGGCCATATTCGGGCAGGGTAAACTGATACTGACCGGTGGTCAGGTTGTAGTTTGCCGCCGCACCATCGGCCATGAACCAGAGGTTCTGACCTCGAATTGCCATCGCGGGGACCGGCTGGCTGACTTCAGTAGCTGTCCATGTGCCCTGTGCACCGCGCGGCTCCAGCATCGCCAGGCCGTCTTCCGCGCCAACCCAAAGCCGCGCCTGTGCATCCAACGCAAACGCTGCGATGGAACTGGCTTTCAGGCCAAGCTCACTCGCGTTGTAAGCGGCCCAGCTACATTCAGTCAGATGGCCGACGCGCTGGCCCAGGTTGAACCAGGCCGCGCCGCTGGCATCAATGGCAATGTCATAGACCGGGCCTGAGAATACGGAACTTGTCCACCATTCCGAGCCATCCCGTGTTCGCACGAATCCATCCTCTGTGCCGATCCACAGGTTGCCTGAACGGTCTGGCACGAGAGAAAGGATGCGGTCGCGCGGCAGATTGGAATTGCTCGATTGGAATGTCGTCCACTTGCGCGCGCCCCATTGCCCTGTACCGAGCACGCTGAGGCCCATGTCGGTTCCAAACCACGCGCTCCAGCCTACGGCGATGGAAGTCACGTTGTCGCTGATCAGTCCGGAGTTCGTGCGGTTGAATATCGTCCACTGGCCGTTCGACCACAGAGCCACGCCGGCATCGGTTGCGGCCCAGACCTGTTCTGTCTCATCTACTACGACGGTGCGAACGTTGAGCGAAGGAAACCCTGAAGCATCCGGCGTGTAAGTGGCCCACGCCTGACCGTCGAAACGCCCCAACCCGCCTCCCTCGGTAGCGACCCAGATATGGCCTCGCCCATCCTGCGCCAGGTCGCGCAGGGTGACGCCCAGTTTGGGATAGGGGTAACGCTGCGATTGCCCCGTGGCAGGATTGAGGCGCACCAACTCGCCGCTTTTCGTACCCACCCATACCTGATCGCCATCAGGCAGGATGGCCGTGACATTGCCAACGTCGAAGTAGGCCCTGGATGCCAGCGTTTTCCGGCAGGCAAGGGTAAACGGCACGGCATCATCAGCAAGGACTTCAACTGGAGCCATGCCTGCCAGAAGCGAGACGATTGCCAGCAGACCAATCGCATATTCCCACACTTGCCTGCCCATCTATCACCTCCGTCTACGCTGAGAGCAACGCAATAAGCCGAATTCTCGTGTCCGCAAAGGCCGCACGGCGAACCTGGCCGAGAGCGCAGCCCCCGCTCACGCCTCATGGCACTTGACGAGGGATTATCGAACATGAAACTCCCAAGACAAGCACATTATATCACAAGAGACCCGACTGCGGAAAATGGTCGCCAGTGGCCCGCAACATTGAGCAGTTTTTGCAAACGCTCCCGAAGAGATATAATTATGCCCGTAGATCGTGATAAAGGAGCTGGTCCATGAAAGCGATGGTTTTGCAATCGCCTCGCCCCATTGACGAGGCGCCGCTGATTCTGTCAGAGGTCCCCACGCCAAGCCCTGGCGCGGGGCAAATCCGGCTTCGCGTTCACGTGTGCGGCGTATGCCATACCGACCTGCACACTGTGGAAGGGGAACTCACGCTTCCGAAGCTGCCTGTCATCCCTGGCCACCAAATTGTGGGCACAGTGGATGAGCCGGGCGATGGCGTTTCTCGCTTCAAGGTGGGCGACCGGGTCGGTGTGGCCTGGCTACATTCGGCCTGTGGGCGCTGCGATTTCTGTCGAAGGGGCCTGGAGAACCTGTGCGTCAACGCCCGGTTTACCGGGCTGCATGTGGATGGCGGTTATGCGCAGTACACATTGGCCGAGGAGCAGTTCGCGTATGCGATACCGGCGCAGTTCTCCGACGAAGACGCCTCGCCGCTGTTGTGCGCTGGCATTATTGGTTACCGTTCTCTGCGCCTCAGTGGAATCAGGCCAGGCGAAAACCTGGGACTGTACGGATTCGGCGCGAGCGCGCACATCGCCTTGCAAGTAGCCCGACACTGGGGCTGCGCGGTCTACGTGTTTACGCGAGGGCACGCCCATCGGGAGCTGGCGCTCGAGCTGGGCGCGGTCTGGGCAGGCAGCGCGGAGGAGACTCCGCCGGCGACCATGGATGCCAGCGTCACCTTCGCGCCAGCAGGCTGGATTGTGCCCCTCGCGCTGGAACACTTACGTCCGGGCGGGACGCTGGCGATCAACGCCATCTATATGAGCCCCATTCCGGAAATGCCTTACGCCAAAATCTACGAGGAACGCACGCTGAGGAGCGTCGCCAATTTCACCAGTCAGGACGCGGAGGAGTTTCTGCGCCTGGCAGCGGAGGTGCCGGTGCGGACAGAAGTCGAGGCATTTCCACTGGCCGAAGCCAATCAGGTGCTGCAAAAACTCAAACGGAGCGAAATTCGCGGTGCGGCCGCGCTGCGGGTACCGTGAACGATCGTGCTCAATCTGTTGAGCTTTGCTCAGGGCAAACTTGAACCTCGAATTGGCGTTAAATAGGCATGGGAGTAGCCCGCTTCGGTGATGACATGGACGCCGGGCGCGACCGGCCTTACTTCAAAAGCCCCTGCCGCGATGGTCATGGCTTCTCCTGAACGAGGGAGCCATAAACATCCGGTCGGCGGTCGTCGAAAACCGTCAACTGACGGCGGACGTCTTGAACCAGTCTCAAATCCAGAGATACGGTCAGCAGGATTTCGCTCTCGCCCGCCTCAACGAGACAACGCCCCCACGGGTCAATGACGGCTGAGTGTCCGAAAAACTGAGCGTCGCCACCCCGTCCCACACGGTTGCAGGCGACGACAAAACACTGGTTCTCGATGGCTCTGGCCCGCAACAAAGTGCGCCAGTGTTCGAGCCGTGGATACGGCCATTCAGCGGGTATCAGGATCAGTTCTGCGCCAGCCAAAGCATATTTGCGAAACAGCTCAGGGAAGCGCAGGTCGTAGCAAATGCCCAGCGCGCACCGCCCCCACGGCAGGTCAAACAGGGGCGTCCGGCGGCCTGCGGTAAGGTATTTGTCTTCATCCATCAAGCGAAAGAGGTGAATTTTGTCGTAGTCGCCCAACAGGTCGCCGGCGGGCGAGAACAAAGGAGCGCAATTGTATATGGCGTCTTGCTGCCGCTTGAGGACCGAGCCGGTGATGTAGATGTGGTGCTGGCGGGCAAGCTGAGACAGGCTTCGAAACACACCTTCATCTGGCGTCGAAGCATATTGCCCGGCGCGGACCAGGTCATAGGCTGTCGTCCAGAGTTCCGGGAAAACGACCAGATCTGACCCGCGGCGACGTGCCTCCGCAATCCATTCGGACGCCCTGGCGAGGTTGACTTCAGGCTGCCCCCAGGCAACGTCAATTTGGGCCACAGACACAATCATATCCGATTTCGTGGCTTCTGGCGTCAAGGCGGCGACCTCGTCAGGCAATTCCGAGATATGCCTTGCGTACAGCGTCGTTTTGGGCCAATTCTGAACCAGGCCCTTGCAATACAATCTGCCCGGTCTCCAGGATGTAGCCGTAATCGGCTACCTGCAACGCTGCACGCGCGTTCTGTTCGATCAACAGGATGGTTTTACCCTCCTCGTGAATACGGCGGATGATGGCGAACACCTGCTCGACCAGGATAGGAGCCAGCCCCAGGGAAGGTTCGTCCATAGTCAGGAGCTTGGGGTTGGACATCAGCGCGCGCCCCAGGGCGAGCATCTGTTGTTCACCGCCAGACAGGGTGCCCGCATGTTGTTTCTCACGCTCCTTGAGCCGTGGAAAAAGGTCAAACACCATGTCCAGGTCGCGCATCACCGCCTTGTGGTCAGACCGGCTGTGGGCGCCCAGGTACAGATTTTCCAGCACAGACATATCCGGGAACACACGCCGCCCCTCCGGCACCATGACCACACCTCGGCTGACGATTTCATGAGCTTGCAATTGGGTCAGGTCTTGTCCGTCGAACACGATGCTGCCCGAAGCAGGCTTGACAATGCCCGAAATGGCTCGCAGGGTTGTGCTTTTGCCCGCCCCATTGGCCCCGATCAACGTAACGATCTGTCCATCAGGCACGGTCAGCGAGATGCCGCGTAGGGCGTGTATGCCCCCATAAAACACGTTCAAATTCTCAATTGTTAACATTGGCGCTCACACCCAGATATGCTTCAATAACCGCCTGGTTGCTCTGAATCTCTTCAGGCAATCCTTGAGCAATAGTCACTCCGTAGTTCAACACCAGAATCCTTTGGCAAATCCCCATGACCAGGCGCATCTGGTGCTCAATGAGGAAAATTGTCAGGTCAAAGTCTTTGAGTATCTTGAGGATGAAATCCATCAGTGACTGGGTTTCCTCGGGGTTCATGCCAGCAGCCGGCTCATCTAACAGCAGCAGTTTAGGGTTGGTGGCCAGTGCGCGGGCAATCTCGACCCGTCGTTGTTTGCCGTACGGAAGGCTGCTAGCCTCCTCATGAGCGACATCTTCCAGCCCCGTCACTTTCAGCAGTTCGATGGACTTCGCGTGAATGGCCTCTTCTTCGCGAGCGTAGCCGGGCAAACCCAACCCGGCCGACAAGAAGGAAGACTTGAGGCGCAGGTGATGGCCGACTTTTACATTGTCCAGCACGCTCATTTTGGTGAAGAGACGGATATTCTGGAAGGTCCGCGCAATTCCATGTAATGTAATTTGATCAGGCCTCAGGCCGGTGATGTCCACGCCATCCAGTTGCACCCGCCCTGCTGTGGGTTTGTAGATACCGGTAATGACATTGAACGCGGTCGTTTTGCCAGAGCCGTTCGGGCCAATCAACCCGACCAGTTCGCCTTTTTCCAATTCTACCGAAAAGTCAGAGAGCGCTACCAAGCCTCCAAATTGTTTTGTCAGGCCCTCTACTTTAAGAATGCTCACGCTTACACCTCACCCTTTTTTCCGCCAAACGCCAAGCGTGGTCAGCAACCAGTCCCACGAAAATTCGTTGGCGCCCATAAGGCCGCGGCGATAGAATATGATGACAACCAAGAAAATGATTGAAAACAGCACCATACGCATACCGGGCTGGCCCGGGATCGTAATTGGCCCGATGGGCAGCGGACCATCAATAGGCCGCAGCAGTTCAAACAGGCTCACATAAAGCACCGAACCCAACACGTTGCCCGTGATGCTTCCAACGCCTCCCAGTACGACTATGGTCACGACCTGGTAAGAGAGCAGAAAGATGAACACGTTGGGGTCTATAGTGCTCAGCAAGTTGGCGTAGAGGCCACCCCCAATGCCTATAAAGAAAGAGGCGATGACAAACGCCAGCATCTTATGCCGGAACACATTGATGCCCATCGCACTGGCCGCCAGCTCGTCGTCGCGGATGGCTTTCAAGGCACGGCCGTAGCTGCTTGCCACAAAGGTTTTGATGAAAGCTATGGTTACCACCGCCGCGCCCCACGACCAAAGCAGCGTGGTGTAGCTGGGGATGCCCTTCAGCCCCAATGTGCCATTGGTGATGGTCTGGAGGTTCATGTTAATGACTCGGATGATTTCGGCCAGGCCCAACGTCACAATCGCCATGTAATCGCCGCGGAACTGGAGCGATGGGATTCCGATAACAAAACCGATAAGCGCGGCCAGTATGCCGGCCATAATCAAGGAAGGGAGGAACGACCACTGCATCTGATCGAGCGGGGACATCATCGGCGCCAGAAAGAAGTTTTGAGACTTCTGATCCGGCGACAAGGTCAGGATAGCTGTGGTATATGCGCCCACCGCGATCAAACCGGCGTGCCCTAAGCTCAGCTGGCCGGTGAAGCCAAAGACCAGATTGAAAGTAACGGCCCAGATGATGTTGATCGCAATCAAATTCATGATGCGCTGCACATAGGGATTCAAATTGTCTTGCGCCCACCACAAGGCGAAGAATAGGACGACCAGGCTGAGAAGAGTTAGAACTTTTCCCAAAATAGATGTTCTGCCCATTTGACTGCCTACGCTTTCTCCTGTATCTCTTTGCCCATGATGCCCGTAGGCCGGATGAACAAAATGATAATGAGGAGAGAATAAGCGAACAAGTATTTCCAGTTGGCCATTTCGGGGAAGAAGGCCACGATCAAAATCTCTCCTACGCCCAGGATCAACCCGCCAAGCATTGCTCCCGGCACGCTGCCGATGCCGCCCACGACAGCGGCGATGAAACACTTCAGCCCGGGGAAAATGCCCATCAGCGGGATGATCTGGGGGAACTTCATCGCCCACATCAGAGCGCCGATGGCCGCCAAACCGGACCCGACGCCAAATGTGAAGGCAATCACCCAGTTGACATCAATGCCCATCAGCCGGGCTGTATCATAGTCTCTGGCAACGGCGCGCATTGCCCGCCCGGTCTTGGTTCGATAGACCAGGATAAACAGGGCCACCAACAAGACCAGGCTAAAGATAATGATGAACAGGGTCAGACTGCTGAATTTCACCCCTCCGATCTCCCACTGTTGGTCGAATAGAGGGGGACGGGGGAAAGCTTTGGGCCGCCCGCCGAACAGAACCACCGCCACGTTCTCCAAGAGCAACGAGACGCCGATGGCGGAGATCAGCAGAGAAATGCGGGGCGCGTCTCGCAGGGGCCGATAGGCTACTCGTTCAATGCTGACTCCCAACGCGATGGTCAGGACAATCGCAATCAGAAACGAGATGGGCCATGGAATTAAGAATATTGCCACCCCATAGAAGGCGAAGTAGGAAGCCATCATTACAATGTCGCCATGCGCAAAGTTGATCAAGCGCAATATGCCGTATACCATCGTATACCCGATGGCAATCAGAGCATACAAGCCTCCCAGCGACACACCATTCGCGAGGTGTTGCAGGAAAAGGGTCAAATCCATGAAACGACTCCTTAGGAATAGAGGCGAAACAGATAACAAAATGGGGAGAGAAGCTCTGCGAGCCTCTCTCCCCACATTCGGCTGGTGCTATGGTTCCACCACGGCCAGGAACTTGAACTGCCCATCCTTGACCGTTTTGACTACCGCACTCTTTACAGCGTTATGGTCTTGATCGATGGTGATCCAACCCGTGACGCCCTCGAATTTTTTGGTGCTGGCAATAGCATCCCGAATGGCATCACCGTTGGTCGAGCCGGCCCGCTTGATGGCATCAACGAGCAACATATACGCATCATATCCCAGCGCGGCGAAGGCATTGGGAGGACGGTTGTACTTGGCCTGGTAAAGCTCCACAAACTTCTTCGACGCAGGGGTGGTCGCGCCTTCCGGATCATAGTGTGTGCTGAAGGTCAGCCCTTCCGCTGCCTTGCCGGCGATTTCAATGAGCTCTGGCGCATCCCAAGCGTCGCCTCCGAGGAGGACACCTTCATAGCCCAGCTCACGCGCCTGTTTAGCCAGCAGAGCGGCTTCGCCATAGTATCCAGACGAGAAGATAACGTCGGGCTTCTTAGAAATCGCATCGGTCAATTGAGCGGTGAAATCCTGATCGCCCGTCTGGTATGAGGTAAAGGCCACGATGCTCTTCGGATCGCCCGTTAACTGAATGAACTTCTCGCGGAAGTAGAAAGACAGGCCGACCGAGTAGTCCTGCGCCACATCTTGAATGATGGCCGCGGTTTTCGCCCCGAGATTCTCTACCGCGTACTTGGCCATCACCGATCCCTGGAATGGGTCAATGAAGCAAACGCGGAAATAGTACTGCTTGCCTTTGGTGACCAGCGGATTGGTCGGAGAGCAGCCGATTACCGGAATGCCCGCTTTCTCTGAGACCTCGCCGCCAGCCATTGAGAGCGAGCTGCCATAGCTCCCCACCACACCGACCACTTTCTCGGCATCAATCAGGCGAGCCATCGCATTAGCAGCTTCTGTCTTCTCGCTCTTGTTGTCAACGAGTACAACCTCGATGGGTTTGCCCAACACTTCCTTGACCTGTTCCTTGGCCAGCTCAATGCCTTCCCAAGTCTGTTGGCCGCCCGCTGCCATCGCGCCGGTCATCGGCTCATAGACGCCTATCTTGATGACTTCTGGTTCAGCCGCCTCGACTATGGCTGTAAATGACGCAAGCGTAGCCACCACCAACAACAAGCTCAGAACTTTCCTTGACATCTCTGTCTCCTTTCTTTGCATCATGATAAACGGGGTTTGAAGGGTTTTAGCATCTTACATTATATCATGTGAATCCTGTCTTGTCAAGTGTTTTTATGTTAAGTTTACGTCTTCTAATATATCACTTAAATTTCACCTGCCACCGTAAGTTCCAGGTGAGAGAGAATCATTTTGGAGTATATGCACTCCCTGGACTATAATGCGGGTGAAAACTGGGATGCAAGAGGAGTTAATCACTGATGAAATACTTAGCCCAATTTGACCCTGAACTGGCCCATGCAATTCAACAAGAAAAACGAAGACAAGAAAGCACCATCGAATTGATCGCTTCAGAGAACCTGGCCCACCCCGCCGTATTGGAAGCAGAAGGCACTGTCCTGATGAACAAATCGGCAGAGGGTTATCCCGGCCGACGCTATTATGGCGGCTGCGAATGGGTGGACGTCGTGGAGAGCCTGGCCATCGAACGGGCCAGGCAACTTTTCGGCGCCGAGCATGTCAATGTCCAGCCCCACTCCGGTGTGAACGCCAATTTGGCCGTGTATCTGGCTGCGCTCAAGCCCGGCGACAAAGTGCTGGCGCTGGAGCTGAGCCACGGTGGGCACCTGTCGCACGGTTTTTCGCTCAGCATCTCCGGGCAGATCTACGAATTTCACCACTACGGCGTTGACCCCCAGACCGAACGTCTGGACTATGACCGCATCCGAGAGCAGGCCCGGCAAGTGCGTCCCAAAATGCTGGTCACGGGCGCCAGTGCATATCCGCGAGAGATTGACTTCCGTGCTTTCGCCTCAATCGCCGAGGAAGTAGGGGCTTACTTGCTGGTGGACATGGCACACATTGCCGGCCTGGTCGCAGCCGGGGTGCATCCGTCCCCCATTCCTCATGCGCAGTTTGTGACACACACCACCTACAAGACTATGGCCGGCAGCCGGGGGGGCGTGATTTACAGCCGGGAGGAATTCTCACGCGCCATAGACCGGGCTGTGTTCCCTGGCTTACAAGGAACTCCAACGTTGCAGATGATCGCGGGCAAGGCCGCGACATTCAAGTGGGCGTTGACGCCGGAGTTCCGAGAATATCAGCGGCAGACGGCAGCCAACGCGCGCGCTCTGGCCGAGGCATTGCTTGAGCGAGGGTTTAGATTGGTGACCGGCGGAACCGACACTCACCTGATGGTTGTTGACTTGCGCAACAAGGGCATTTCCGGCAGAGACGCCCAGAACGTGTTAGAAAAGGTGAACATTGCAACCAACAAGAATGTGATACCTTTTGACCCGGCTAAGCCCACGGAGACTAGCGGCATCCGCTTAGGGACACCCGCAGTAACCCGACGAGGCTTCAAAGAAGCGGAAATGCGCGAGGTCGCTCGTCTCATCGCGACGGTGCTCGATGCTCCTACCGACGAAGGCACGCTCAGCCGCGTTCGGTTGGAAGCGGAAGAGCTCGCCAGGCAGTTTCCACTCTTCTACGACTGAACAGCGCAGGTCGTGCGGTTTCACTTGAGGGAGATGAGTTCATAGATTTGTTCCGGCGATTTGCGCCCCTTGATGTGGGCCAGTGCAAGCGGCCGCGCGTGGATATATTCCGCCACTTTTTCAAATGTCGCCTGGCTCAGGAGTATCTGGCCGCCTACGGCCATCTCTTGTAGTCGCTTGGCGACATTTACAGTGTCGCCGATGGCGGTGTAATTCATTTGCACCGGGGTGCCCACGTTCCCTACTACCGACTCGCCCACGTTAATGCCGATTCCATACTGCAATGCAGGCAGTTGACCGATTTGGGTCCTATGAAACCGGGCGACGTTCTCCCGAATGGCGACTGCTGCTTTCACAGCCCGCAGCGGGTGATTCTCCTGAGGCAACGGCGCGTTGAAAATCGCCATAACGGCATCGCCCATAAACTTATCCAGCGTACCTTCGTGTGCCAGGATAGCCTGCGCTGCCAGAGACAGATACTGGTTCAGGATGACGACCAGCCTTTCGGGAGGCAGGCCCTCGCTCAGCGATGTGAAGCCTCTGAGATCCGCAAAGAGAACGGAAATCTCTTGTCTGTGGCCGCCGAGACGCAGTTCTTTCGCATCCGTCGGAAGACGATCCACCACCACGGGCGATACATAGCGTCTGAACATTTCCCGCACGGCCTGAAGCCGCCTCGTTTCGGTCAGGTCATTGACCACGATGGTCACACCCTGACAATTGCCAGCATTGTCCTTAAGAGGAGACACGCTTAGAGTCAGGCTGCGACCCTCGCTTTCTGACGTATTGGGCTCGATTTCATAGCCGACAAATCGCTGCTCGCGAACCATGGCCAGCTCAACCAAAAAACTGAGGTCGGCTCCCCAGGCTTCCCTAAAGACTTCGGAATACGGAAAACCGAGACAGGACTTGAGCGGTCTGCCCAGGATTTTCTCTGCTACCGGGTTAAGGGAATTGATTTTGCCAGAGGTATCTATCGTGATAACTCCGCTGGGAATAGAAGCGAAAATGTTGTCCAGCAGATTTTTCGACATGACCACGCTCTCAAACAGCCTGGCATTATCAATCGCGGTCGCCACCTGATTGGCGAACGTTACGAGGACGTCAAGGTCCCTCTCAGAAAACAGCGCGGTCTTGATTCGACTGTCAGCATAAATAACCCCTATCACTTGTTCTTTTACCAGGATAGGAACACACAGAATGGACCGCAGGCTGTAGTTCATGATACTCTGGTGGGACCTGAAGCGGGGGTCAGCCTGTGCGTTAGTAGTGACAACCGGCCTTCCCTCGCTGGCCACTCGTTTCACAATGCCCAGACTAATCTGAAATGATGAGCCGCCGATGGTTTCTTTGTCCATATTGCGGGCATTTCTGAAAACGAACTCCCCGGTTTCCTCATCGCGCAACATGACGAAGGCGCGTTCGGCGCCCATCAACCGAATGATTGTGTCGAGGACAATATCCAGGACCTGGGTCAGGTCAAGAGTTGAATTTACGGTCTGGCTGACACTGCAGATGGCCAAAAGTTGCTCATGCTCTCTGCTGCGCGGTAGTTCCTCGCCAATGCGGTCCAAATCCTCTGCGGGCAGGACGCCGACCCCAGCGATACCCAGCGCTTCAATAGCAGCTTCGGCCGCCATTGCCGCCTCAATCATATCCTGAATGAAGGTTTCTTGTCCCGTGAGGGCCTGACCGGATTGCAGAGCATGATTTAGACGCAACAAAGCCTGCCGCTGATGTTCAACAGACTGAGCCAAACGGGCTAATTCCCGGCTCATAGTTATAAGCTTCTCTTCAGTTCGGCCCGAACTCACCTGCTGATCCCTCGCATCTACTAACGCCAGACAAAGGTCCAGGCTTCGCTGCGCGGACTGACTGGTGGGCCATCTGGCTTGCCGTCGGGGCCAAATGTTACTGCGCGCCGTATTGTGACAAACCAGTGGAAAATATCCTTGTCTGCCTCGCCATAGCCTACAGCCGGCGGCAGTTCCAATTGCGTTTCTCTGGTGTTAGTACCCCAATAGACCTCTTTCCCATCAAAGAAATGCAGTACTGTCACGTCATAGTATTCGTCTTCGGCCAGTTGCTGCGGGCCTTCCCACTCCAAGACGATTTTCGCGAATCGCCCCGATGTGAAGATGGAAGCATCGGCCGGCGCAACCAGCCTCGGAGGACTGTAATATCGGGCCACATTCTCTACACCAGCCACCGCCGACTGCTGTGCCGACAACGAGGGAGCTGAAGTCACTGCCGGCCGCGGAGTTGACGTCGGCGCCGCTGTCGCAGCAGGTGTCGGCGCAGCAGTGGCGGACGTTGTGACAGTCGCAGTCGCTAGGCGTGCCAACATTTCCTTAGCTTTAAGTTCAGCTCCAGCCGGGTCTATACCTGGTATCGAGGCCGCCTTCTGATAATGCAACAAAGCAGCCGCCGGGTTGCCTTCCTCTTCTCTCTTCTGGCCGAAGCTGAAATACACTTTGTACAGAATCTTCCGAATGCGCTCGTCCGACTCTTCTGACAGAGTCCTTTCAACCAAACTGAGTCGGTCTAAGACCTGATTCCATTTGCCGTCTTGCAGGTCAACAACGATACGCCAATACTCTTCCAACCTCTTCTTCTCGGCCAATATGTCCGTGTCAGAAGGACATATTTCCAGAGCCTTGTCCAACAGCGTAGAAGCTCCTTGCAACCCCTTGGGATCAACATCTTGCGAGAGGATCACTGCTTGCCTATAGTACGAGTCGCATAACATATCAGAGACTGAGGATTGTTCAAAACTAAGATCAATGCTGCGAAGCTGGGTCAACGTATTGATGGCCTCCGCCACGTTCCCCGCTTCATATTGTAAGCGTCCTTGCTCATACAGTTGCTCTAACTCGTGGGCCCTGACTGCTTCCTGCTTCTTGATGGTGGCATCTTTGTAATCTGGCACTAACGTCAAGACCCGTTCAAATTCTCCGATGGACTCCTCCCACTTCTTCTGTCCAAACAATTCGATGGCTCTGTCATAACGTATCTGGGCGCTCTGTTCACGCTGCCTGGCGGTCAATTCCAGCCCGCCCATCAACAGAGCGGTCCCGACCAGGAGAAACACCAGGATGCCCAGTAGCCACTGACGAGAAGAACGGCCCGGGGCTGCAGGAGTGGCTGGCAAGGGCCGCTGTTCCGTAACGAGTTGTTGACTCTCACCTGTCCAGCTCCTTTGGGCCTCAACGGAGGCTTCTCTTTCTATTTCCCGCTGGGCTGTATTGAGGAACGCAGATGCCTCACGATAACTCATATCGAGCGCAAGGATTTCGCTCAGTTTGGCGACAGCATCCGCCCAGCGTCTGTTCTGCAAGGCGCTCAAGGCTGACTGGTACAAGTCGTCGAGCTTTATTTGCGTCTCGGCTTTGACGAGCTGACCCTTTACGTCTCTAAAATGTGGCTCCTTCTCCAGGATTTGAGAGAAGAGATTGGCCGCGCCGGTCCAGTCTCCAGCTTCAGCAGCCTCAATGCCGCGCGCGTAAGTCTGTTCGAGACTGAAATCGGCAGCCGGCGCGCTCAGTTTCTCTTCTTCCTGGGCTGGTAAGGAGGTACTGCCGAGCAGAATAGCATCTATGGCCTCAATCAATTCAACGGGAGTTTGAAACCGGTCCTCTTTGGATTTGCTCAACGCCGTCAACACCAGCTCCGAGACTGCCGGAGGTATATCGGACTCGTCCGCTGACAAGGGAGGCGGAACATCTACGATGTGTTGGCTGATGATGGCCCACGGATTGTCCGCATCAAAGGGGACTTTGCCGCTTATCATTTCGTAGAGGACGACGCCGAGCGAATAAATGTCTGAACGTATGTCCACCTGTTCGCCTTTGGCCTGTTCTGGCGAAATATAGTAAGGCGAGCCAACAAAACCCGTCAAGGTCAGAGTAGGCATGGTCAACGCGCGAGCAATCCCGAAATCGAGAACTTTGACAGTGCCCTCCGGGTCTACCATAAGATTCTGGGGTTTAATGTCACGGTGGACGACTCCAAACTGAAAAGCATGATCGAGCGCGAGCGCCACCTGACGCGCTATCGTCAAAGCCTCTTGCCACGGCAAGCGATGGCGTTCATTCAACAAATCTCTCAGGTTCTGGCCAACGATGTACTCCATGACGAGATAATGTACATCCCTCGTCGCGCCGTAGTCTAGAACCTTGACTATATGCGGGCTGGTGAGCGCGCTCGCCACTTTAGCTTCCCGCACGAAGCGCTGCAGGTAGGCCATGTCCAGGCTGAACTGCGGATAGAGGACCTTGACGGCGACCAGTTCGGCAGCCATCGAATCTTCGGCGAGATAGACCCGCGCCATTCCTCCGCTGCCCAGGTCGCGCAGGATTTTGTACCGATTACCGAGAATTTCTCCGATCACAACTGCTCCTCACAGGGTTCGCACAAACCCAGCCAGATATTATACACCATATTAGTTCACGTAGCGAATGGCGATGGGAGGGCGGTACTATTTGACTTCAGGCGGCCTGTAAGTGATCGATGTATCCCTTGATGGATGGCACCGACGTCAATTTTTCGTAAAAAAAGTTGTTGACGATGTTGATGACTTCGGCCCGCGCGGCGGGCGAGAGAATCCCGGCACAGGTTGTCGGACGACGCGATGTCAGGCTTCGCCGTCACCGGGCGGCGCGACATCAACCCCGTCCTTCTGCTCTTTTTCGAGCCGGTCGAGCACTTTTTGCAGCTCAGCGCTGAGCTGACGCATTGACGCCATGATGTGCGGCTTGGCGTCACGAAATGCCTGCGCCCCGGCCTCCTGAGCCGATTGGGCAGCCTTGCTCATTTCCTCACGTGCCTGTTTGGCGTGCTCGGATTCTCTGGCCTCCTTGACCGCGCGGCTGATGGCTTCGGCAAATGCGTCCACGCCTTTCTTCAATTGCTGGCGAACCTCTTCGTTCTCCCACGTCTCCCTGAGCGCAGCGACCAGGCTTTCGCCCAGCGACTTAAAACTCTCGCCAACTTCGCGCCAGCTCTCAGCGCCCCAGCCAGAGCTGTCTTCTTTCTCTGTCGAATTTCGCTCTTCGGTCATGTCTTCCTGCCTTTCATGAGTAAATTGACTCTCTCCACGCTGTCTTCCTGTGTCTTAACCAGGGTCACTTTGTAAATCTTCACTTCCGGGTTCTCAAATACCAGCTCTAACAAGCCTTGCCTCACCATATCAGCAAATTTGTCAAGACCAGCGCGGTCGTACACTGTCCGCTCCAGCTTGCCTACGTAGATGTAAGAGATATGCAGTTCCTCAATGAGTGCCTGCGTTCGGCCTACATCGGTAGTGTTGTATAGCTCACGGGTCAGGCCGTCCCGCCGCCCCACCTGCCAGTCGTACCGCTGTTCGCTCTGGTGCATGCCGAGCAAGGTTGGGAAGCCAGTCATCGAAGCCACACGCAAGCCGCCCTCTCGATAGTAAGGCAAATTGGCCTCGGCAATTACAGGTGTGCCTGTTACGTGATCCATCAGCCAGCGGATGGCTTCGTAGTCATATTTCAGTTCGATGCGATTGTTTTCGTCCGGCCAGGTGTAAGTCCCAACCGTCATGAACGCCATGCCGTCCAGCGTGCCAATTGCCGGTCGTTCGCCTGGAAATCGGTCGTTGACGCGAATGCCGGTACCAAGCACAGGGTAGACCAGTGTAGCGGATAACAGGGCAACAAACGCAGCGTTCCAAAGCACTCGCCCCGTGCGAGTGCACCATCGGTCAACGAGCGGCATCAGCCAGGATAGGAACACGGCACAGGCAATGCCCAGCAGCAACCAGACCTGGATGTAGAACTTGAACAAGGTGTTCATCCTTTTCCAATCGCCGCCTCCCAGAAAATCTTTCATGTAGAAGATTTCGCAACCGACCAGGACAATCAAAGCGGCGAATGTCAAGGTCAGCGCGAATTGTTCCGCCGGATCAGCGTCCCGGCGGGTCAGGAGAAAGACGACCGGCACGATGAGCCACAGCAACAGGGCGATCACCCAATAGCCCGCGGCAGCCAATCCTGCGGACGCGACCAGGAACGCCAACACGACAAAAAGGATAAGCCGATAGGCGAAGGATGTCTCACGCACGAGTGCACGGTACAATGCCAACCAGCGCGGCGCGAAAGCCCACTTGCGCAAGGCCAGGCTGGCAAGTCTCGCCAGGCCCGACCTGCTCCTGAAAGCGGCCAGCGTAAAATAGGCAAATGATCCCACAAGAAAGAGAAACATCCCCCAAATGGCCAGGAATCTGCCCAGGTCGGTTTTTACATCAACCAAACCCAATCCGACCGCTATGGCCTGGTAGTGAGCGAAGAACGGCCAGTACATGAACAGGCTCAGGCCACCCAGCGTCAGGCCAAACAGCAGGCTGCCAACCCAGTTGAATCGCCCTCGTCGCCAATACCCTTTGAGCGCGAAGACCAGGGTCGCCAGCCCCCAATAAGTGGGAAAATCCCAGGTGTTGATGACGGCCAGCGCGCCCAGAACCAATGGCAATGGCAACCAGACCCACAAAGACTTGCCCCGCGACCGCGGTTCGGCTCGCCGCAGCACGTTGAACAGCAAAGCTACAAAGAGCAGAGCGAACGGGATGTTGATCATGTGCGGATGGAGGTCAGCAAACAAGAAGCTGAAAAACGGGAACTCGTTAATGGTGTAGGGTATCACCCGCGTCGGGTCCCAATAGTTATAGGTTGGCAATGAGTATCCTTGCAGCACCTTGACGATGCCCACCAGCCCGCGCACCAGGTCCTGCACCAGGGGCAGCGTGCTGTGGAACGTAGAACCGCTGACATTGCCAAACTGGCGCCAAAGTTGCAAGAAACCTTCCAGATTGCCAATGATCGCGACAAATGCGGCAGCCGTCACACCCGTCGCCAATGCGGTCAATTTGTTATCAGGACGGCCCTTAGCCGCCAGATTGTAACCCAGGCAGAAACTATTTCCAATCGTCAGCGCAAAAAGGGTAGGTATGATCAAATTGAACGCCACCGTCGGTATGATGCCGGTCAGTTTGACCCACAAGCCGACCACAAACTGGCCGTAATAGTAGTAATTCAGGTATCCACCGGCAAAATACGGGTCGTATGGCGGAAAGTACGCGCTCTTGAGCGTCGCGTTCAGAAAAGCAAAATCCATGAACTTTTCGCCCCCCAGCCAGGGCTGCCAGAGGTCAGGGTTAAGGAGACGGATGCCAACAAAAAAGAGATACGCACCCAGTATCAAGATCTCGTTGAACACGACCAGCCTCCAACTCTCACGCCAGAAACGCAGCATCTCACCGCGGAAGCGATAGGCCAGCCAGGCCGATAGAGTCGCAACGAGAGTCAACGCGACCAGAATGTAGCCCAGCTTGTTTTGCGCCAGGCGGAAGCTCGATGGAAGCCAAATCAGATAGGCCAGCAGCAGGAGGCTCAAGCTCTTGGAGAGAAAGTAGCCTCTATCGGCCAGGTTGCGAAAGACGACAAAGGTCAAAGGCCAGCCCAGCCACCCCAGCAGTTGAATGACGGCCCACCAGCAAGCAACCGCGCCCACTGTCGAATTAGAGGCCCAGCGGTTCCAGCGGTAGTCATCTACCACTGGCAGAGTGTCGACCGGCTGATCGAGCAACAGCGATTTCTTCGGCTGTTCGCGCCCGCTTGAAGAAAGTGAACCCGAAGCACGAAACAGACTGAGCAAACCGTCGGAGTCGCTCCACAGGCGGGCCAGCAAAGGCTTCGGCCCAACATAGCCCGGAATCGCGCTTTCCCAGCTTCCTCCCAGCAACTGCTGCCATTCAGCATCGCTCAAATCGCGGACCTTTTTGAAGATGAGCGGCTTGGGGTGGTCGTACACGGTGAAACTTTCGTCGGCGCTATCGTCGTTGAAAACGAACGGCCCCAGCCGAGGATAGCTGGTGAACTCGGCGACCTTTTCAAAGCCAAGCGCACCGGAAAATAGCGCCTGGTAGTATCTGGTGCTCATAGGATACCGTTGGGGCAGGCGCGGGATGGTGCGATAGAGGCGGTTGCTGGCCAAGATGATGTAATCAACCTCGCGGACGCGCGATTTGAGCAGTTCGTATTTGGCCTGGGTATCGTCCTCATACATGGGAAATTCCACGATGCGATAACGATGTGCGCCGATGTTGGCGCCCTCTTCTGACAAGCCAAACGGCAGGTTGTCATCCCAATGTTCCAGCCCCAAAACCGACCCATCCGGCACGTTAGCGTAGATCCAACGCGACGCTTGCACCCAGGTATGTTCACCGCCGTACACGCCATGGACAAAAGCCGCAGTCCAAAATGCGGTCACGGCGAGAGTCAAAAGGATCAACCCCAGAGCCAGAATTCTGGCTACCTGCCTGAGGAGGTTGTGAGACGGAGGTGCTGAAGTCAATGCGACGTCGTTTGCGTATACCGTTTGGCTGGCCCCCCAGCGATACAAAGACACCAGCATCCCTGTTCCGAGAATGGTCAAGAGCGGCACAACCGGGGACATGTAACGCATGAATTTCGCCAGAAACAAACCGGTGAAGCCAAAATACGGGATGAACCACGACAGCAGGATGATTTCTCCCACTTGGACGCGCCGAAAAAGCGCGCGGACGATAGTCCAACCCGCTCCTGCGAAGCCGACGAGACCGAGCAGCCACCCCATTCCCCACCGCACCTGTTGCTCGATGAAGTAAATGTACGGCAGGGTGCCCCGGTATTGGCGGGTGAAGGGCATATCAGCCACACCTCGCACCATGGCGCCCTGCTCGTGGACGACGGCGAGCAAAAAGGCGTTGAAGTCTAAGAACACGTAAGGGCTGGTGACCGCGAAGGCAACAAATGCGGCCACGTAAGTCAGTGCCAGATTAAACACAGCGCGAACCTGACGGGCGGCCCTGTCATCTCCCTCGCCCCTGGGCGCCAGCCACACAGCGAGCGTGGCGACAAAAGGGGCAGCGACGACAGGCAGCGCACTGAACTTTGAGGCTACGGCCAGGCCAACCGCTATGCCTGTAAGCAAGGCGGGCCCGCTGGATTCACATTCAGCCATTGACATCGCGCCGTACAGGGCGAGAAGCACAAACATCGCCGAGATGGGGTCTACTGCAAAGAAATGAGCCAACTGGATTTGGAGGACCGTAAAAGCCGATAGAGCCGCCGCCAGCAGGCCAGCCCACGCGCCATACAATTTGCGAGCAATCAAAAAAACCAGAGCCACACTGCCTACATCGAACAGCGCAGTGATGCCGCGCCCGATGACCAGAAATCCGGATACGGTGTTCGCCTCTGCCAGAAAGTCTACGAACGCCGACGGCGCGCCCAATTGTGCAAAGCCAGGGGCAAGCGCGTGAAGCAAATGACCAATCAGCACCAGCACATACAGCGGGAAATGCCCGTATGTATAGCTGCGGCGATGCCCACCGAAAACGTCCCAAAAGGGGTTCAAGGGCGAACGATGCGGGTCCAGGGCCTCGTCCAGGCTGGCTGGCCACCTGATGGTCGGGGCATAGAAAGCAACGGTCGAACGCTCGTCTGGGTGCGCCATAATGCGGCTGTCCCACTCGACATCGTACAACCGCAACACAGCGCCTACCAGCAAGACGAATGCCAACAGCGCCCAAACCAATCGGGGGCCCCATCGCCCTTCTTGCATTGCCTCTGTCTGCAAAGTCAGCCTCCCTGAATCGCGGCGCGTGAAGTACAGGTTATTCTATCATTTTCAAGCACTTAGGACAAGTCGGCCAGGTCTAAGCGCATTTTTCCAAAAATCGCGAAAATCCAGTACAATATGCGATGAGTGTCCGGAAGGTTTAGAACAAACAAAACGTTTTTCGGTCAAAGCGTAACCGGGGAGGAGAAGATGCACCCACTGGTCGAGCTGGCAAAGCGCGCGATTGAGGCCTATGTCCGAGAAGGCAAGGTCATCCCGCCGCCGAAGGACCTGTCGCCGGAGATGCGGGGGCGGGCGGGGACGTTCGTTTCTCTCCATGACAAGTTTGGCAACTTGCGCGGCTGTATCGGCACAATAGAGCCGACGCAGCCGAATATCGCCCTGGAAGTCATCCACAATGCGATCAGCGCCGCCTCGCGGGACCCACGCTTCCCTCCCGTGAGAGCAGACGAGCTGAATAACCTGGACATCAAAGTTGATGTACTGACCGAGCCTGAACCCATCTCTGATCCAGAAGAGCTGGACCCTAAGCGATATGGGGTGATTGTTGAGAGCGGCTGGCGACGGGGACTGCTCCTGCCAGACCTGGAAGGCGTTGACACCGTCGATTATCAAATCGAAATCGCTTGCCGAAAGGCTGGTATCGGCGCGAAAGAGCCGAAGCAGCTCTATCGTTTTGAAGTCAAACGCTACAAATAAGCAGGCTAAGAATCTCGCGCCGCCTGTGAGGCTGAGATTCTTTGGCGATATCGCTCCATCGGCCGCAGGTCGGGTTTCCATACCCGACCCACGGCTGGCCGTCATTCTGAGCTCCCCCACGGCGCGTCGGCGCGCCGCTCATGGGGGAAGAAACACCGCCCCCTCCCGTCATGCTGAGCCGAAGGCGAAGCATCTCGCGCTGGCAGGCGTTGAGATTCTTCGCTTCGCTCAGAATGACGGGACAGGGTAGTTTCTTAGTAGCGAAGCGAAGAATCTCGTTTTACATCGTAGAATAATGAGATGCTTCGCTGCCCCTTCGTTTCGCTCAGGGCTTTGGCTCAGCATGACGCGATTGAGGCTTCTACTAACTCGCCTAAAATCTCGGACGCACCCGTTCACAAAAAGTTTGGTTTGACAATAGTTTGCGGGTTTGATATAATCAGCGCGTCGTTTCAGTGAACGATTAGCCCTTACATTACACCAGAAGAGTTGCGTTTCTCGGAGCAGGAAGGAGCTGGTGCTCGTATGGATGACAAGATAAACAGCTTGATCTGGGCAGTCGCTATCGGGCAGTTCATTCCTTTGTTGCTGTATCCGCCTGCTTCGCTGGCTTCGGCCAATCCAGTCATCCTGGGGATCGCTATCGTCATTCTTGCCTTCGTAGGCTACAACTTGATCCTGCGGCGGCGATGGGCCAAAGTATTGACCATCTTCTTTCAGGGTTTCAACATCATCGTCCGGCTGATGCTGTTGCTCTCCCAGGGCGCGAACCAGATCAAGAAAGACGGCAGCGGAGGCGGATTGAACTGGGATGTGATTATCGTCTCGCTGGCGGCCATCGCCATTTCTGCGGTGATCATGTACCGCTTTGACGTACCGGAGATTGACCTGGCGTACAACAGATAGGCCCTGCCGGGGGCTTCTGCACTTCGGGCAGTGCTCTCAACAAATCCGCGGCAACTGGTCGCCGGTGAGCATGTTGACCACCCGGTGGGTCCCAAGCGCCGTATGCAGGATCACCCGACCAGGGTAGTCTGCCGTGACGCGACCGATACATCGTGCCTCTCGCCCGTAAGGATGGGCATGCATGGCTCCCAGCACGATGTCGGCCTCACCCTCCGGCACAGTGGCGATGAGCTTGCCCTCATTGGCGACGTAGAGCGGGTCGAGGCCAAGCATCTCGCATACTCCGCGGACTTCGCCGCGGACCGGAATGTCATCCTCTCTAATTTCAATGCCGACTTGTGATGCCAGGGCGATTTCGTTCAGGGCGGTCGCCAGTCCCCCTCGCGTCGGGTCACGCATACAACGGATGTTGTGAGAGGCGTCGAGCATAGCTGCAACCAGACCGTTCAACGGCGCGCAATCGCTTTCCAGAGAGCTGGAAAAGCGCAGGCCCTCACGCTGGCTCATCACCGCTATGCCATGGTCGCCAATCGAGCCGCTGAGCAAAATGGCATCGCCCGGTCGGGCTGCAGAGCCGGACAGGCTAAGGCGCGCGGGTGCAATGCCTACGCCAGCGGTATTGATGAACACCCCATCCACGCTGCCACGCCCTACAACCTTGGTATCGCCAGCAACGATGTGTACTCCCGCTTCCCGCGCTGCGGCAGCCATTGACTGCACGATGCGTTCCAGGTCGGCCAAGGGGAAGCCCTCTTCCAAAATGAAGCCAGCACTGAGGTAGAGAGGGCACGCGCCCATCACTGCCAGGTCGTTGACGGTGCCGCACACGGACAGTTTGCCGATGTCGCCGCCGGGGAAGAAAAGCGGTTGCACCACGTAGCTGTCGGTAGTAAAAGCCAATCGCCCTAAGCCGCCGTCGTTCGGCAGCGGCAAGACAGCAGCGTCATCCAGTTTCGTCAACCATTCATTATCGAAATAGCGCAGGAACAGGTCGCTCACCAATCGGCGGCTCGTCTGTCCCCCGCTGCCATGTGCCAACAGAATTCTGTCTTCCACGGTCAACCCCACCTCAGTTGCTCAGCGCAAACCCTTCCCTAATTTTCCTGGCGACGCTGAAAATCTGCATCAAGTCTCCTGCTCCCAATACTGATAGTACGCCGCACAGGCACCCTCAGCCGAGACCATACACGGCCCAACCGGCCGGGTCGGATTGCAGGTTTTGGCAAAAAGCGGGCATTGGGTAGGTACGATGGCGCCGCGCAACACATCTCCACAGCGGCAGCCCTTGTGCTCGAGCGGTGCGGCGACCTCGAGACTAAAGGCGCGTCCCGCGTCAAAACGGGCATACTCATCGCGAAACCCCAGTCCACTATTGGGCACGACGCCCAGACCGCGCCAATCCGCAGCCTCCACCTGAAATACACGGTACATCATGTTCAGCGCGGTCTGATTGCCCTCCGCAGTCACACTGCGCGCATACACGTTGTGGACGGCGGGCTGACCGTTCGCGGCCATCTCCACCAGCCTGGCAATGGCCTGCAAAATATCCAGCGGTTCAAAACCAGAGATGGCGCACGGCAGGCCATATTCTTCAGGCAGAAATTGCCAGGCATTTTCCCCGATAATGGTAGTCACATGGCCAGGCCCGATGATCCCATCTAAGCGCAGTTCGCCCGAATCGAGCACCGCCCGCGTCGCTGGCGAAGTCAGTTTGTGCAGCGACAAAACGAAAAAGTTGTCCAGTCCTTCCTTCGCGGCCTGCAAAACAGATGCGGCGACGGTCGGCGCAGTAGTCTCAAAACCTACTCCAAGCATAACCACCTGGCGTGTAGGGTTCTTTCGTGCTATCTCGACTGCATCCAGAGCGGAATAGACAATCCGCACATCTGCTCCGCGCGCCTTGGCCTCCTGTAAACTCGCGCGGCTGCCAGGCACCCGAATCATATCGCCAAAAGTGCACAAGATCACGCCAGGTACGCCGGCCAGCGCGATAGCCCGGTCCAGGTCCGCCGTCGCCGAGACGCAGACCGGACAGCCCGGCCCAGAAAGCAGCTCAACATTCGGCGACATCAGGTTGCGGATGCCGTAGCGCATGATGGCGTGCGTATGGCCGCCGCAGAACTCCATGAAGCGCAGCGGTGGACCGTGATACGCCTGGATGCGCTCCACCAAAGGCCTGACCAAACTGGGGTCACGAAATTCCTGAATGTATTTGATCCGTCTTCTCCTTACACGCCTCCCAGGCGCGCCTGTTCCAGCTCGTGAAGCAGCCGAAGCGTCTCGGCGGCCTCTTCCTCGTCAATGATGCTGATGGCAAAGCCGGCATGGACCAAGACGTAATCGCCGGGTTGAGCCTCAGGGGTCATCGCCAGGCTCACTGACCGCGAAACACCGTCCAACTCTATTTCGGCTACGTCGCCATCAATTCGCTTGATTCTGGTTGGAACCGCTAAACACATCGAAATACTCCGCCTGTCGGTCAAGGTATACCACAAAATGGTACTGTGCCGAACTCGTCAGTTCCTGTCACAAAGGCCGGCGATAACCGCCTGGCCCAGTGCGATGCAGCCATCGTTGCAGGGAACCTGGCGATGGGTCAGTACATGAAAGCCTCGCGGGATCAATTGCCGCATTGTCATCTCAAGCAGCAGGCGGTTCTGGAAACAGCCGCCGCTGAGCGCTACTGTACCCAGGCCGGTCTCACCCGCAATGGCCTCGCAGGTTCTCGCAATCGCCGCTGCCATGCTGGAGTGAAATTCCAGGGCAATTTCGGCCACAGATACACCCTTCCACATGTCAGCCAGAACAGCTTCGAACAGCGGGCGCAGACCTAGAATACTCACGTTGTCTTGCTTTGTCAAAGCAAGCGAATAGCGCGGCAGCTCGCCGGGAGTGGAGATGCCGCCGAACTCCGTGGCACGCATCTCCAGCTCGATAGCGGCCTGCGCTTCATAGGTCACCCGCTGTCGCACGCCGACAAGGGCCGAGACTGCATCGAACAGGCGTCCCATCGAAGAGGTCAGCGGCGTGTTCAGCCCGCGTTCGATTTGCACGCAAACTGCCTCCACTTCGGCGGGCGAAAGGTCATCCAGGCACGCCAATCTCAGGCCGCCGGCGGCTGTCTCACGCCAGGACGGGCCGAACAGTGCGCGCAGATAGCCCACAGCCAGACGGGCCGGACGCCGAACCGCAGCGTCGCCGCCCGGCAGGGGCATATATTCCAGGTGAGCGAGCCGCTCGAAGGCACGGTAGTCGGCCGACAAGAACTCACCACCCCAGACGTGACCATCTGCACCATAGCCAGTTCCGTCAAGGCATACGCCAAGCACCGGGCCGCCATCTGCCGGCCAACCGTTATCGGCCAGGCAGGCGGCAATATGCGCATGATGATGCTGGACGGCTATCGGCTTCAAGGCGTCAGGGGCACGGCTGCTTCGCTCAGCCACGCGCCCTTGTGCGTATCGGGTCGCCAAATAGTCAGGGTGCAGGTCATAGGCGATGATCTGTGGGCTGGTCATGAACAGCTTTTCATACAGGGCAATTGTGGCCTCAAAGTGTTCCAGCGTCTCCAGGTTTTCCATATCGCCAATGTGCTGACTCAGAAAAGCGTATTGGTCGCGGGCCAGGCAAAAGGTGTTCTTGAGTTCCGCGCCTACGGCCAACACAGGCGGCAAGGAGAAAGGGAGACGGATGGGAAATGGCGCGTATCCTCGCGCGCGCCGCAGCGGCTGAGGCGACGGCCGTTTGGCCTCGTCCGAATTGGAGGGGCGCGGCCTGTCTGCGGCAGAGGAAGCGGCGGCATTCTGCACAAGTTCTGGAACGAACCACACGCTGTCGTCGTAGCGAGCGTAGATGCCGCGGTTGTGCACCACGAAGAAGTCAGCCAGATTGCCCAACCGTCTCAGCGCTTCCTCGTTGTCCTGGGCAATAGGCTCTTCAGACAGGTTGCCGCTGGTCATGACGAGCGGCCGACCGACCATCCGCAGCAAGATGTGGTGCAACGGCGTATAGGGCAACATCACCCCCAAATAGCGATTGCCGGGGGCTACCACCGGGACGACCTGCGGGGCGGGAGAGAGAGCCGTATCATTCCCGTCTTGGTCTGGTTCGTTGGCCTGACGCCAGCGCAGCAGTACGATGGGGCATTGCGGCGAAAGCAACAATTCGCGCTCAGCCTGAGAGACTTCACAGTGCCGTTCGACCTCTTCCACGGAGGCCATCATCACAGCCAGAGGTTTGTCTGGGCGACGTTTGCGCGCCCGCAACAGAGTAACTGCTTCGCTGTTGGTGGCATCGCAGGCCAGATGGAAGCCGCCCAACCCTTTGATGGCCAGGATGTTGCCTCCCAAGAGCAAGCGCGCCACCTCGGCCAGAATGTAACGGTCTGCCACGCCCTCGAGCACCGATCGACCCTCGGCATCCAGCAATCGCAGATGCGGGCCACAGAGTGGGCAGGCGTTCGGCTGGGCGTGAAAACGGCGGTCCAGTGGGTCGTCGTACTCCCTTTGGCACTGCGGACACATGCGGAACTCGCGCATGGTAGTGCGCGGCCGGTCGTAGGGCATGCTTTCAATGATAGTGAAGCGCGGGCCGCAGTTGGTGCAGTTAATAAAGGGATAGAGATAGCGTC
>DAOTYC010000182.1:0-8560 GCA_034435095.1 Anaerolineae bacterium
GCACGGTAGAAGCGGTCGAACACACGGGGCAGGTCCTCAGGCGCGATGCCCTCGCCCGTATCTTGCACGGACAGACGGATGTAGTCCCCCTCGGCCCGGCAGGCTATGGAGATGACGCCACCTGGCGGCGTATGTCGCAGCGCGTTGGACAGCAAGTTGTTTAACACCTGAGTCATCCGCGTCGGGTCGACGCGGACCGGCGGCAGGGCCTCAGGCGCATCGCTCTGGAGGGCAATGGACGCCGATTCGGCCACCGGCGCAAACGTCGCTACGACGGGCGCGATCAGGTCATGCACCGACATGGATTGCAGGTTCAATGGCAATTGTCTGGCTTCGGCCCGCGCCAGTTCATGCAAGTCTTCCACCAGCCGACTGAGCAGGCGAGTCTGGTCATAGAGGCGGGCGATTTCGCCTGGCTCCAACTGATACACGCCGTCCAAAAGGGCGCGCAGGTTGCCCTGCAACACGCTCAGCGGCGTGCGCAGCTCATGGGACACGTCGGCGAGCAGGTTGCGCCGCAGGGTTTCGCCCTGCTCCAGCGCATCCACCATGGCATTGAAGGCCCGCGCGACCTCGCGGATCTCCTCTGTGCCCGTGACTTCCACCCGCCGGCTGAAGTCTCGCCTGGCGATGGCCTGCGCTGCCTCAGCCAGCCGTTGGAGGGGAGCGGTGAGGCTGCGACTCATGACCACGCCGAACAGAATGCCCAGGATGCCGAAGAGAACGGCGGCCCATACCATCATGCTGCTGATAGAGGACAGGAAAAACACCCCCGGCGGCAGTGGCTCGTTGGGCGGTGGAGGCGGTGGCATGTCTTCGGCTGGATTGGGCTGGCCTTCGTCTAAAGGCGGCCACTCACGGGCATCGCGCAGTGGCTGGCGCAGCGGGCGCGGCAAAATCGCGAAGAAACCCACCGTTCGCCCATTGACCCGGATGGGCAGCGCGTTGCGCAGTTGGTCAGCAGACAGCGACCGCCCTTGCGCCCAACTTGCGCTGCTGTTGATGACACGGCCTGTGTCATCGGTGAGAATGAAAGCCAGTCCTCCCCTCGCGCGGAAGGGGAAAGCAGACCGCGCTCCGGCCAGCACACGCTCAACACCCTGCCAGGACTGTTGAGCCTGGTAGTATTCAGCCAGCGTGTCAATGAGGCCGCCGGTTTCCTGAGCCTCGCGCACGAGCAGATGTCGGCGAATGTTGATGTCGGTGACCACAAAGCCGATGGCCCCAACGATCAACACGCCCAACAGCACTACGACGGTGAAAGCCAGACTCAACCGCACCCACAGGCGATTCATGGTGCATCGTCTCCGCCGGTCGCCACCGGCCCCGACAGGCGATACCCTACGCCGTACACCGTCTCAATATAGGTCGGCTTTCTGGGATCCGGCTCAATCTTGCGGCGCAGGTTCTTGATATGGCTGTCCAGCGTCCGTTCCATCCCTTCGTATTCGTGGCCCAGGCCGCGTTCAATCAGCTCTGAGCGTGTGAAGGCATAGCCAGGGTTCTCCATCAGGGTACGCAAGAGCTTAAACTCGGTCAGCGTGAGGTCTACCGGTTCGCCCTTCATCTGTACTTCATGGCGGTCCAAATCCATCAACAGGTCGCCCACCTGAAGCACATGGGGGAGCGTGTTCAGCCCACCCTGTGCGCGGCGCAAGACCGAGCGCACGCGGGCCACCACCTCGCGGGGATTGAACGGCTTGGTGATGTAATCATCCGCGCCCAGTTCCAGTCCAAGAATTTTGTCGGTGTCCTCCACCCGGGCGGTAAGCATGATAATAGGGATGTCCATCAATGACGCATCGCCGCGCGCCAGCCGCGTCAGGTTCCACCCATCCCGGCCAGGCAACATCAGGTCAAGCACGACCAGGTCGGGGTGGTCGCTGCGCATGACGTGCAGGGCCGTCTCACCATCGTAAGCAGTCAGCGCCTGGTAACCAGCCTGCTCCAGATACGATTTCACCAGCCGCACAATCTCTCTGTCATCGTCAACTACTAAAATCCTTTGGGTTAAACCCATCAGGTACCTGCTCCGTAATACTGAATGTCTCTGGTCCGGTCATCCTCATGCTGACATTATAAGGCGCGGGCTGCCTGAACGCCAAAACTATTGCCACGATAACATGCGCTCGTCCACATCCATCATAGCACAAAAATATGGACAACTTATGGAGAAACCGGGCAGGTTTTGTGAAATCGGCAAAATCCTGCTCCCCGCTCAATTTGCAAATTCTAAAGAATTGTTATAAAATCTCTCAAAATCTGATGTGAAACTGCTACTTTGAAGCTCTGTCGGAGCCCTGGGGAGAAAAGTATGGCCGACTATGCCATCTGCCTGAACAGCCTGCATCGCGCTTTGTGTATCGTAGTGGGTGGGGGAAGTGTGGCAGAACGCAAGGTACATTCCCTGCTCGATGTAGGGGCCAGGGTTCGGGTCATCAGCCCTAAGCTGACTGAGAGGCTGCAAGCATGGGCAGGACAGGGCCTCATTCAGCATGCTCCCCGCGCGTATCAACCGGGTGATCTGGAAGGGGCATTTCTCGTCTTCGCCGCTACCGACGACCATGAAGTCAATCGGGCCGTCAGCGAGGAAGCCCAAGCGCGCCATTCGCTGGTCAATGTGGTGGATGACCCTGAGCTGTGCAATTTCACCGTGCCGGCGGTCGTGCGACGGGGCCGCTTGACCGTCGGTATCTCCACGGAAGGGCAGAGCCCGGCGCTGGCCGCTCACCTGCGGCAACGAATTGAGCAAATGATTGGCCCGGAATACGCTGAACTGCTCGAAATTCTGGGCGATCTGCGCGAACAGGCCATCAGCGTCTGCCCGCCAGACCGGCGACGTGACCTGTGGTACCGACTGATCGAATCCGACATCCTGGATTTGCTGCGGCGCGGGCAGAGCCGCCAGGCGCGCGAGCGGGCGAGCTACCTGGTTGACATGTACGCTACTACCACGAACAAGAAAGGGTGAACCAGTTGGACATTGTCGCTATCACACTCAATCACCATCATGCGCCGGTGGAGGTGCGGGCCAAACTGGCTCCCTTAAGCGCCAACCTCCGCGAGTCGTTGGCGGATTTGGCCCGTCAGGCGCAGCAAGCCGCAGCGCCTGTGACCGAAGGCGCGATCATCTGTACCTGCAACCGCGTGGAAATCTACGCCGTGGCCGACCGCGGCGAGTCGGCGAAGCAATATCTGGCCGGATTTATCACGGCCTGGAGCCAGGCAACTCTCTCTGAGCTAAAGCCCTTCATGCGCGATTACGCGGGTGAACAGGCCGCTGTCCACCTGTTCCGCGTCGCCTGTGGGCTGGACTCGCTGGTTATCGGCGAGAATGAAATTCTGGGCCAGGTCCGCGACGCCTACGACCTGGCCCGTGAAACGAAGGCTGCCGGCGCGGTGCTCTCCAGGCTGTTTCGCCGCGCCGTGACCATCGGCAAACGAGCGCGTACAAACACAGCCATCAGCCGCAATGCCGCTTCGGTCAGTTCGGTGGCCGTCGAGCTGGCCCGCCGGACGTTCGGCAATCTGAGCGAGTGCCGGGCGCTGGTCGTCGGCTCTGGCGAGATGGGCCAACAGGCCCTGCGCAACCTGATGATCAGCGGCGTGAAGGAGATCACCATCAGCAACCGCACCCGCCAGCACGCTGAAGAAACGGCACGTGCCTGTCAGGGCCGTGTCGTTGACTTTGACCGGCTGGAAGCGGCCCTCAGCGAGGCAGACATCGTGATCAGCTCCACTTCGGCGCCCCACACCGTGATTCACGTCGAGCAAGTCAGACAGGCCATGGCCTGTCGGCCCGACCGGCCGCTCATTCTGATTGACATCGCCATGCCCCCCGATGTGGAAGCCGGCGTCGCCGACCTGCCCAATGTCTCCGTCTACAACATAGACGCCCTCGGCAGCGTGGTGGAGAGCAATCTGGAAAAACGTCGCCAGGAAATCCCCAAAGTGGAGGCCTTGATTGACACAGAAGTAGCCGAATTCATGGCCTGGTTCCGTTCGCTGGACCTCGTGCCCACCATTGTCGCCCTGCGCCGTCACGCCGAAGCCATCTGTCAGGAGGAGGTACAGAAAGCCCTGCGCAAACTGGGCGCGCTCGATGAACGGCAGCAGCGCATCATCTGGGCGATGGCACAGGGCCTGACCAACAAGTTGTTGCACAGCCCCACCGTGCGCCTGAAGGAGCGGGCCGCCGAGCCGTGCGCTCACCAGTATTCTGAAGCGTTGCGCGAGCTTTTCGGCCTCGACGGGCGGGAATGTTGAGGCACATTCCTGAGAAGCAGGATGCGCCGGGATATTGCGAGAGGGAGACCGGGAATACGCACATGCCACCACCTCAAACCCTTCGGCTCGGCACGCGCGGCAGCAAGCTGGCCCTCATCCAAAGCCAGTGGGTCGCCAACCGGCTGCGCGAGTGTTATCCGACCCTGGACGTACAACTCCAAACAGTCCGCACACAGGGCGACATCCTGCACAGCGCCTCTCTCAGCCAGATTGGCGGGAGCGGCGTGTTTGTAAAGGAAATAGAGGCTGCGCTGCTGGCTGACGAGATTGACCTGGCCGTGCACAGCCTGAAAGACCTGCCCCTCGATCAGCCGCCGGGGCTGGTGGTTGGCGCGGTCTGTTATCGGGAGGACGCGCGAGACGTGCTGCTCAGCAATGGGGCGGACGGGCTGGACGCACTGCCGCGCAACGGCGTGGTGGGCGCTGGCAGTCCGCGGCGCAAGGCCCAACTGCTGGCCTATCGGCCAGACTTGACGGTTCGCGACATTCGCGGTAACGTAGATACACGCCTGCGCAAGCTCCAGCAAGGCGATTATGATGCCATTGTGCTGGCCGCCGCTGGCCTGAAGCGTCTGGGGCACCCAATTCGAGAGACGCAGTATCTCCCGTTCGAGGTCATGTTGCCGGCCATTGGCCAGGGCGCCCTGGCCGTCGAAGTCCGCGAGCACGACGCGATGACGCTTGAGCTCGTCGCCCGACTCAACGACCCCCTGGCCGAGGCGGCGACCAGGGCGGAGAAGGCGTTCCTGGCCGCGTTTGGCGGAGGTTGCGCCGCTCCGGTCGGGGCGTATGCCGAAGTTCACGGCGACCAAATCAGGCTATGGGGCATGGTGGCTGACCCTGCCGGGCAGCAGTTGCTGCGAGATGAGACAACTGGCCCGCTGAGCGCGCCACATGAGGTCGGACAGGAGCTCGCCGCCAGGCTGCTCGCCCGAGGCGCGGGCCAGTTCATCGCGCGTAGCTGCTGAGAAGTCAGAGGGCGCGGGCGTCTTGCCCGCATTTGACTGTGACGATTGCACATATCAGCCGAGACACCTGCGCTCTCAGCGTGGCAACTCCTTCATTGCTGTTCCAATTCGGGGGCGGGTGAGAAGCCCGATTGTTTGTTTTTCGGAGGGAAATAGTCCGTCATCATGAAGGTATATCTGGTCGGCGCCGGGCCGGGGGACCCGGGCCTCATCACCGTCAAAGGATTGGCCTGTCTCAGGGCCGCCGATGTGGTCGTGTATGACCGGCTGGCCAGCCCTCAGCTTCTCCACGAAGCGCGGGAAGGGGCCGAGCTTATCTACGTGGGCAAGGCCGCCGACCAACACGCCCTGAAACAAGAAGAGATTAACGAGCTGTTGGTGCGGAAGGCACGTCAGGGCAAGGTCGTGACGCGGCTGAAGGGCGGTGACCCGTTCGTGTTCGGGCGGGGCGGCGAGGAAGCGCAGGCTTTGGCCGCCGCCGGCGTTCCCTTTGAGGTCGTGCCCGGCGTGACCAGCGCCATCGCCGTGCCTGCCTACGCTGGTATTCCGGTGACCCAGCGCGGCTACACCAGCACGCTGGGCATCATCACCGGCCACGAAGACCCGGCCAAAGAGGCGAGCGACCTGGACTGGGCCAAAATCGCCACCGGACTGGGCACGCTGGTGTTCCTGATGGGCGTGCGCAACCTGCCGGCCATTGTGGATTCGCTCCTCGCCCACGGGCGGGCGCCCGACACGCCCGTGGCGGTCATCGAACGGGGCACGGAGACGGCCCAACGCACGGTGACCGGCCGGCTGACCGACATCGTCGAGCGGGTGCGCCAGGCCGACATCCAGCCGCCGGCCATCACCGTCGTGGGCGAGGTGGTCAGCCTGCGCGATGGCCTGCGCTGGTTCGACGTCAAACCACTGTTCGGCAAAAGGGTTTTGGTGACCCGCTCGCGCGAGCAGGCCAGTGAGCTGTCAGCCCGGCTCAGAGAGCTGGGCGCGGAACCGGTCGAGCTGCCGACCATTCGGCTGGCCCCGCCGGCGGACTACGCACCTTTGGACCGCGCGCTGGGCGCGCTGGCGACGTTCCACTGGGTTGTCTTCACCAGCGTCAACGGCGTGCAATATGTCATGCGGCGGCTTTGGGAGAACGGACTGGACGCCAGAGCCTTCGCCGCCGTGCGACTGGCGGCCATCGGACCGGCCACCGCCGCCGAACTGGAGAAATTCGGCCTGCGCGCTGATTTCATGCCGACCTCCTTCGTGGCCGAGGCCGTAGCAGAGGAGTTGCCGGTGCACGGAGGCGAGCGCGTTCTCTTGCCCCGCGCCGACCTGGCCCGCGCCGACCTGGCCGAAGCGCTGCGCGAAAAGGGATGCACGGTGGACGAAGTGATCGCTTATCGGACATTGCCGCACGAGCACAGCGCGGCGGAAGTGCGGGCACTGTTCGCCGACAAGTTCGACATCATTACATTCACCAGCTCGTCCACAGTGCGCAACCTGGCTGAACTGTTGCAGGCTGCGTTTGGCGAAACGTGGCGCGACGAACTCGCTGGCGCGCTGATCGCCTGCATCGGGCCGATCACCGCCGGAACGGCGCGCGAGCTCGGCCTGCAACCGGACATCGTGGCAGAAGAGTACACCATCGCTGGGTTGGTTGAAGCCATCGTGAGGTATTATCAACGGAACACAGAAGCAGCGCCAACTGGAGACTGCCCATCGTGAGCTCGCACGCCGATTCGCTGATTGTTAATTCGTTGATTCTTTCGTGGGGAGGAGAAGCATGAGCGTATTTCCAATCTACAGGCCACGGCGGCTGAGGAAGAGCGAGAATTTGCGACGGTTGGTACGCGAGACGGCCATCAGCCCGGGGGATTTCATTTACCCGCTGTTTGTGGTGCATGGTCAGGGCGTCAAGGAAGAGATCAGCTCGATGCCGGGCAACTATCACCTGTCAGTTGACCGCCTGCCAGCCGAAGCGGAAGAGGTCGCCCGGCTGGGCATACCCGCGGTGTTGTTGTTTGGGCTGCCCGCCGGAAAAGACTGTTACGGCTGCGAGGATTATGATGAGCACGGCGTGGTTCAGCAGGCCATTCGTGCGATTAAAGAAACCGTGCCCGAGCTGGCGGTGGTCACCGATGTGTGTATGTGTGAATACACCGACCACGGCCATTGCGGCATTGTCAAGGGCCGGGGCAACACCACCGCGGGCAAGGGGTTGCCGGAGGGTTACGTGCTGAACGACGAGACCATCGCCTATCTGGGGAAGGTGGCTGTCTCGCACGCCGAGTCTGGCGCGGACGTGGTGGCGCCCTCTGCCATGATGGACGGTCAGGTGAAGGCCATCCGCGAGGCGCTGGACGCCGAGGGCTATGATTCGGTGGCGATCATGGCCTATTCGGCCAAATATGCGTCCGGTTTCTATGGCCCGTTCCGCGAGGCAGCCGATTCGCCACCACAGTTCGGCGACCGCCGCGCTTATCAGATGGACCCGCACAATGCGCGGGAGGCCCTGCGTGAGACCGCGCTGGACATCGAAGAAGGGGCCGACATCGTCATGGTCAAACCGGCCCTGGCCTATCTGGACGTTATCCGGCTGGTGCGCGACACGTTTGACTACCCGGTCGCGGCCTACAACGTCAGCGGCGAGTTCAGCATGGTCAAAGCCGCCGCGCGGCTGGGCTGGATTGACGAACGCACCGTCGCCCTGGAGATACTGAACGGCATCAAGCGGGCCGGCGCGGACATGATCATCACCTACTTTGCCAAAGATGCCGTTCGGTGGTTGCAGGCATAACGCAATGTTTGACCTTATTCGTTGACATGGAAAGGAGAGGTGTGCATGAATATCCAACGTTCACAAGAGTTGTTTGCCGAAGCAAAGGAACACATCCCCGGCGGGGTAGACAGTCCGGTACGCGCCTTTCGGGCGGTGGGCGGCCAGCCCCTGTTCATCGCTGCCGGACAGGGGTCGCGCCTCATTGACGTGGACGGGAACAGCTACATTGACTACGTGCTGTCCTGGGGGCCGCTGGTTTTGGGCCACGCCCACCCGCGGGTCGTCGCCGCGTTGAAGCAAGCTCTGGAACGGGGCACCAGCTACGGTGCGCCGACCGCGCTGGAGACCGAGCTGGCGAAGCTGGTGAAAGAAGCCATGCCGTCTATCGAGCTGGTGCGTTTCGTCAACTCCGGCACCGAGGCTACCATGAGCGCGCTGCGCCTGGCGCGTGCCTTCACTGGCCGCGACAAGATCATCAAGTTCGAGGGGTGCTACCATGGCCATCCCGATTCGTTGTTGGTCCAGGCTGGCTCCGGCG
>DAOTYC010000183.1:0-2257 GCA_034435095.1 Anaerolineae bacterium
GGCTGGCTGTCATTCTGAGCTCCCCCACGGCGCGTAGGCGCGCCGCTCATTGGGCAAGAAACACCGCCGCCTCCCGTCATGCTGAGCCGAAGGCGAAGCATCTCGCGCTGGCAGGCGTTGAGATTCTTCGCTTCGCTCAGAATGACGGGACAGAGTAGTTTCTGAGTAGCTCCCCCACGGCGCGTAGGCGCGCCGCTCATTGGGGAAGAAACACCGCCGGGTGTCATGGCTGAATCGTTTCTTAGTGGGCGCCGCCCGACTCCGTCATGCTGAGCCGTAGGCGAAGCATCTCGCGCTGGCAGGCGTTGAGATTCTTCGGCGCTACCGCGCCTCAGAATGACGGGACAGGGTAGTTTCTTAGTAGCGAAGCGAAGAATCTCGTTGTGCATCGTGAAATGAGATGCTTCGCTGCGCTCAGCATGACGTGGTTGAGGCTTCTGCTAACTCGCCTAGAATTCTGGATGCACCCAGCGTAATCTGAAGTATAGATTTCACCTTGGCTTTAGTATAAGTAGAGATGCCTGGCGTTGCTCCCACAGGGAGAGTTATTTATGAGTGACGTTGTACTGGAGATGCGGAATATTACGAAGATATTCCCCGGCGTCAAAGCGCTGGACAACGTTTCTTTTGCCTGCGTCAGGGGAGAAGTCCATGCCCTGGTGGGAGAAAACGGAGCGGGGAAGTCTACCTTGATGAAAATATTGGCCGGCGTCTATCAGCCTGATGCCGGCCAGATCATTCTTCGAGGCCGTCCGACGCGCATTTCCAGTCCGTATGATGCCCAACGCCTGGGCATTGCCATCATCTATCAAGAACTCAACCTTCTGCCCGAACTCACGGTAGCTGAGAACATGTTTTTAGGACGAGAGCCCAGAGGGCCTTTGGGTTTTGTAGATTCGCGCAAGCTGTGCGAACAGGCCCAAGCCCTGCTGAAGCAACTGGGCGTGGAGCTCAACTTGCGGACGCCGGTGCGCCGTCTCAGCGTCGCTCAGCAGCAAATGGTCGAGATCGCAAAGGCCCTGTCCTTGAACGCCGACCTCATTATCATGGACGAGCCGTCCGCTACACTGGGTGGCTGCGACCTGGAGCATTTGTTCCAGATTATCCCTGTGCTGCAAACGCGAGGGGTCACGGTCATCTACATTTCCCACCGCCTGGAAGAAGTGTTCCAAATTGCTCAACGTGTTACAGTACTGAAGGACGGGCAACTGGTCAGCACCTGCCGGGTGGAGGACATTGACAAGGCGACGCTGATTAGAATGATGGTCGGACGTGCCCTGTCGGATGCCTTCCCCAAAAAGAGCAGTCGGATCGGTGAAGAGATACTGGTGATCCAGGGTCTCACGTGCGGCGGAGTGCTTAAAGACATTGACATCAAGGTCCATCGAGGCGAAATTGTGGGGCTGGCCGGTTTGGTCGGCTCTGGGCGTACTGAGCTCGCTCACGCCATTTTTGGGCTGCGTGCGATTGACGCGGGTGAAATCTATATTAAGGGCAAGCGGGTGCAAATTACCCGCCCCAGTGAGGCGATGGCTCACAGCATTGGATTCCTCACCGAAGACCGTAAGGCGGAAGGCCTGGTGTTGGGCCTGTCTTTGCGTCACAACGCGGCCTTGCCCAGCCTGAACCGGCGCCAGCGACTCGGCTTTGTGGACGAAGCCCAAGAGAGACGGGTCGTGCAGGATATGGTCAAACGCCTCGATTTGCGAGCACCCAACATTGACCAGGAAGTACAGTATCTGAGCGGTGGAAACCAGCAAAAGGTTGTGCTGGCCAAGTGGCTGATCAGCGGGCCCGACCTGCTCATCTTTGATGAACCCACACGAGGCATAGACGTCGGCGCGAAGGCCGAGATCTGGCATCTGATGCGTCAACTGGCCGACCAGGGAACAGCTATCCTGATGATCTCGTCGGAGTTACCAGAGGTGATAGGGATGAGCGACCGGATAGTTGTGATGCATCAAGGCTCTATCTCGGGCGAGCTGCCCGGCGACGGGGCCACAGAAGAACAAATCATGACTTTGGCTACGGGTGGGGTATTGACATGCACATAGCGGAGCGGAAAGAAAGACCCTGGCAAGGCGTGACGGCATACGTAGAAGAAAACCGCGAGCTGGTAACCATCTACGGCATTTTGCTATCCATTCTGGTCATTTCTTCCGCTGCCTCGCCCACGTTTCGTACATCGGCCAATGCGTTCAATGTCTTGCGCCAGGCTGTGGCTTTGGGCCTGGTCAGTTTAGGACAAACCTATGTC
>DAOTYC010000184.1:0-6408 GCA_034435095.1 Anaerolineae bacterium
AGATAATACAGATATAGAAGGAGGCACCTCGTGGCCGAAACTCGGGTCCTGATCGTTGAAGATGAAGCTATAACAGCGATAGATGTCGAGCGAACCCTGAAGAAGATGGGGTATCGCGTGTGCGGCAGAGCCGGGTCAGGCGAAGAAGCGATTCGGTTGGTACGCGAAGAGAAGCCTGACCTCATCCTCATGGACATCCACCTGCGCGGTTCGTATGACGGAGTCAACACGGCGGAGCACATTCGCACTGAACTGGACATACCCGTTGTGTACGTGACTGCCAGCTACGAAGATGCCGTGCTGGAGCGTGCCAAGCAGACCGGTCTCTATGGCTATGTGGTGAAGCCATTCCGTGAAGTGGAACTGCACATGGCCATTGAACTTGCTCTGTACAAGCACCAGACAGACAAGAAGCTAAAGGAATACGCCTCAGAGCTGGAGATGCGCAACCGCGAACTGGAAGCTTTCGCACACACGGTGGCGCATGACCTCAAGAGCATACTGGCCTCTATTATCGCCGGCGCGGAAGTCTTGGAAGCATTGTGTACAAACATGCCCACAGAAGCTCTGAAGAAACGGTTGCATACGTTATCGCAAACCGGGCGGAAGATGGACAATTTGCTCGAAGAACTGTTGGCGCTATCTGAGGCAAGGTCTTCCGCTGTAGAACGGAGGCCACTTGAGATGGCAAGTGTGGTCACCGACGCTTTGCACCGTCTGGCCGACCTGATCGCTGAGCATCACGCAGAGATTATCCAGCCTGAAACCTGGCCAAAGGCTCTGGGGCATGGCCCATGGATCGAAGACGTTTGGGCAAATTACATCAGCAACGCCATAAAATACGGCGGACATCCCCCGCGCGTCGAGCTGGGCAGCACAGTCCTCTCCGACAACAGGATACGTTTCTGGGTGCGTGACAACGGGCCTGGCATTTCTGCTGAGGATCAGCGCAGGCTATTCCAGCCGTTCTCGAGACTGGACGATGAGCGGTCGCATGGCCATGGACTTGGCCTGTCCATTGTGTGGCGCATCATCCATCGGCTCGGCGGAGAAGTGGGCGTGGAAAGCCAAAAAGGCCAAGGCAGCCTGTTCTACTTTGTTTTGCCCGCGGCGGGTGAGTCGGACACGTAAAAGAACCAGGCAGTTATGCCTTTGGGTTGTGTACCGCCTTGGCACAGCACTTGAATCAACCTTCGCATTGCACGTTTTGTACTTCCTGTGGTAAAATGCCCCGCATTGACTGAATAGCGAGGAGACCGCCATGTCCAGATATGTCGCCGCAATTGACCAGGGTACGACCAGCACCCGCTGTATGTTGTTCGACCATGCCGGGCGGGCCGTCGCTGTGGCCCAGAAAGAGCACGAGCAAATCTACCCCCAGCCCGGCTGGGTGGAGCATAACCCCCTGGAAATCTGGGAACGTACTCAACAGGTCATCCGCGGAGCTTTGGAAAGCAGCGGCGTCCGGCCTGGTCAGATTGGCGCAGTGGGCGTCACCAATCAGCGCGAGACGACCGTAGTATGGGACAGACACACGGGTCAACCCTACCACAACGCCATCGTCTGGCAGGACACGCGCACCAAGGCCATTTGTGATGCGCTGGCAGCCGATGGCGGCCAAGACCGCTTCCGCGCCAAAGTGGGGCTGCCGCTGGCGACCTATTTCTCCGGCCCCAAGCTCAAGTGGCTGCTGGACAACGTGTCCGGCCTGCGCGATGCAGCCGAGAGAGGTGATGCCCTCTTTGGCACGATGGACACGTGGGTCATCTGGCAGCTCACTGGTGGGCCACACGGCGGCGCGCATGTGACCGATGTGACCAACGCGAGCCGCACGATGTTGATGGACCTGACCACCCTTGACTGGGATGATGAGATTCTGGGCATATTGGGCATTCCCCGGCAGATGTTGCCGCGCATCGTACCTTCCAGCGACCGGGCGGGCTGGGGCGCGACGTCCACCAATGGGCCCTTCGGCGACGCGATTCCCGTGTGCGGCGATTTGGGCGACCAACAGGCTGCCCTCATGGGCCAGACATGCTTCACCCCCGGCGAGGCGAAGAACACCTACGGAACAGGCTGTTTTCTGCTGCTCAACACCGGAACCGAGATCGTGCACAGCCGAATGGGTCTGTTGACCACGGTGGCCTACAAATTGGGCGATGCGCCCGCGGTCTACGCTCTGGAGGGTTCGATTGCCATTGCCGGCGCGCTGGTGCAGTGGCTGCGTGACAATTTGAAGCTGTTCGATTTCTCGCATCACATAGAGGACTATGCCAAAGCCGTACCTGATAGCGGCGGCGTCTACTTCGTGCCGGCCTTCTCCGGTCTGTTCGCTCCACACTGGCGTTCTGACGCGCGCGGCCTCATCATCGGCCTGACGCGGTACATTAACAGGAACCACATCGCCCGCGCGGCTCTGGAAGCGACCGCGTATCAGACCCGCGAGGTGCTCGACGCGATGAACGAGGAATCGGGCGTGGCATTGGCCGCGCTCAAAGTGGATGGCGGCATGGTCGTTAACGAGCTGCTGATGCAGTTCCAGGCCGACATCCTGGGCGTACCGGTCATCCGGCCGGTGGTGTCCGAAACCACTGCACTGGGTGCAGCCTACGCCGCTGGCCTGGCCACCGGCTTCTGGCGCAACCTGGACGACCTCCGCGCCAACTGGCAGGTGGGCAAACGCTGGGAGCCGCAGATGAGCCGTGAGCGACGGGCTGAGCTTTACGCTGGCTGGCAAAAGGCCGTCCAGCGCACGCTGAACTGGGCGTAGGAATTTGGAACGTGGAGGCCGCGGAATGACGCGAAAAACACGAAAGGGAGTGACAAAGTGGCAGACTTAACGTATATACCTGTAGACATCGTTGAACGGTTTATGATGGACGTTTTCCGTGGCCTCGGCGTGCCGGAGGAGGACGCCCGCATCTGCACCGATGTGCTCATCGCCTCGGATTTGCGGGGCATTGAGTCACACGGCATCGGTCGGCTGAAATACTATTACGACCGCATCACCGCGGGCATCCAGTTCACCAAAACTGAGATTGAAATCATCAAGGAGACCGAAACGACCGCGCTGCTCGACGGCCACCACGGCATGGGGCAGGTCATCGCTTACAGGGCCATGCGCCTGGCGATGGGCAAGGCGCGGCAATACGGCTTAGGCGCGGTGGCTGTACGCAACAGCACACATTTCGGGATCGCCGGCTACTATCCGCTGATGGCCGCCCGCGAGGGCATGATGGGCCTGACCGTGACCAATGCGCGGCCGGCCATCGCCCCAACCTTCGGCAGCGAGCCGATGCTGGGCACGAACCCCATCGCCTTTGCCGCGCCGTCGGACATGGACTTCCCCTTCTGCTTCGACGGGGCGACATCGATCTGCCAGCGGGGTAAAATTGAGGTCGCTGCCCGCGTCGGAAAGCCGGTACCCGAAGGCTGGGTCATTGACGCCGAGGGCAACCCCGCCACCGACGCGGCCAAAATTCTGGAAGACCTGGGGCGCGACCAGGCCGCGCTGCTGCCGTTGGGCGGGGCAGGCGAGCTCTTCGCCGGCTACAAGGGCTATGACCTGGCGACGATGGTCGAGATTCTGTCGGCCTCGTTGTGCGGCGGCGTGTTCATGAAGGACCTGCTGGGCTTTGCCCCTGACGGCTCACGGCGGCCGCACATGCTGGGCCACTTCTTCCTGGCCATTGACATCGAACATTTCTTGCCTCTGGAGGTCTCGAAACGCATCACTGGCGACATCATGCGTGCGTTGCAGGCCTCGCGCAAAGCGGTCGGGCACGACCGCATCTACGTCGCCGGGGAGAAGGAGCACGAGATGGAAGCCATCGTCCGACAGCAAGGCGTGCCCGTCAACGAGAGCCTGCGTCGTGAGCTGCAAGTCATGCGCGACGCCCTTCACATCGCCGGATATGAGAGCTATTTCTAAATGAAAACATTTCTGCTGCTTATCCTCGCTGCGCTGTTGCTGGCCGCCTGCGGTGGCGAGTCGCCGACAGGGCCGGCGCAAAAGGCGCCTAACTTCGTGCTGAAGGATTTGAATGGCCAAGAGGTCAGCCTGACACAATTTCTCGGCCAGCCGGTGGTCTTGAATTTCTGGGCCTCGTGGTGCGCGCCGTGTCGCCTGGAGATGCCCATTATCGAGGCGACATACCAGAAATATAAAGACAAGGGTTTGGTCGTTCTGGCGATCAATTCCGGGGAATCTGCGGAGGTCGCCCGGGCGTTTGTGGACCAGACCCGGCTCACTTTTCCCGTGCTCCTCGACCAGAACCTGGAGGTCACCAACCTGATCTACCGGTTGCGCGGCCTGCCGGTCAGCATTTTCATTGACCGCGAGGGGAATGTGGTCGCCCGCCACGTCGGCACGCTGAACGAACGGCTGATGGAGGAGTACGTGGGGAAGATTGTCAAGTCTTCATAAGACCTTCAATAGCTGCCACGTAGCGCGGGGCAATCACGTCCCAGTTGAGCTCCTCGCGCCCCACTTTCGCGGCGCGTTCGCGCATGGCCTGGTAGCGGACGGGATCCGACAGCAGCTCGTTGATCACGCGGGCGATGTCGCGCGGGTCGCGTTCATCGAAGACGGCGCCGATGCCGTAAGTCTCGACCAAACGTCGCTTCTCGGGGTGATCGCTGACGGCCAGGGGCAGACCACAGGCAATGTAATGAAAAGGCTTATAGTCAATGTTGTAGTAGTAATTCAAGGTGTCACGTTGCATCGGTGTGACCCCCAGGTCGGCTGAGGCAATATACGCTGGCAGATCAGCGGACTTCACCCAACCAATAAATCGGACTTTTGCCTCCCAACCTTTCTCTTTGACTCTGGTCTCCAATGCCACGCGCAGCACGCCGTCGCCCACTACTGCCAACACCGTATCGGAAGCCAGGTATTCCGCCGCTTCGATAAGATTCTCCAGCCCTTTACCATAGTCGAGGAAACCGGAGTAGATGACTACTTTCCGGTCCGTTCCACCTGTCATTACATGTCTGATTTGCGGCGAAGGCGTCACCGCGTTGTAAGAGTGATAGGCATTGGGGATGACCGCAGGTTCGGGAATGTCGTACCATTCGGCCAATATCCGCGCTATGGATGCGGTAACAACAATGACCAGGTCGCAGCGGCGGCACATCATCTTCTCCATCCATTGTACCACACGCTTGTGCAATGGGCCATACGGCGCCTGGCGGACACGTTCGGTCCACAGCTCCAGCGAGTCATACACGAGCCTACCACCGGTCAATCGCGCAGCGAAATAGGCCGGCGCCAGACCCTCCAATCCTCGCCCGATGTAGACATCGGCTCGCTGGCGGACAGCCTCTGGCAACACGGCCAGGCAGAACAGCAGCGTGTTCAGATCGTGGGCGAACTGAAGGACATGGCGTTTCAATTTGCCAATGAACTTTTCTGGCTTAACCTCACGGGCATAGTAGACGTTGCGGTTGAGAGACACTTGCTCAGCCGATTTCGAGGGCGGCCTGATCAGCCGGTACAGTTCGTGCAGCAGCGTCGGACGACGCAGCACCTGAATGCCGTCTTTCACTTCGTAGCGGGCCGGGTTCTGTCCGTACTTGCCGGTGCCCAGTACGACGACCTCGTGCCCCGCCTGCAGCAGCGATTGGGCCGGTTTGTAGATGCGAGGGTCGGTCCAGCCCTCGTCGGTGAATGGGTTCGCGGTGAGGAAGACGACCTTCATTGACTTTCTAACTGATGTGGCTGCATCAACGCCTCAATCGCCGCGACATATTTCTGTGACTCCATCTCCCAATTCAGCTCCTCGCGCGCCGCTCTCAGGCAATTGGCCCGCATGTGCGCGTAGCGGACGGGATCGGCAAGCAGGGATTGAATGGCACGGGCGATGTCGCGTGGGTCGCGCTCGTCGAACGTCACGCCAATGCCATAGCGCTCAACCAGGGCGCGCTTCTCCGGATGGTCGCTGACGGCCAGCGGGATGCCGGCCATAATGTAATCAAACAACTTGTTGTCTAGCGTGTAATAAGGATTCAGCCAATTCCTTTCAACAGCGCTAACGCCCACATCTGCCGACGCCACGTAGTTGAGCACTTTCGCCCGCGGCACCCAACCAACGAGGTGGACTTTGTCGTCCAGACGTTTCTCTTTTATCCGCTCCTCCAGCGCGGGTCGCAGGACGCCATCGCCAAGGAGGGCGATTGTCACACCCTCCAGATACTCGGCAGCATCAACGAGTTGAACAAGCCCCCTGCCGTAGTCCAAGAACCCGACGTAGACGACCACCCATCTGTCAGGCTTGCCCCTGGTCAGCAAAGCACGGATGTCTGGCGAAGGCGAGGTCTCAGCCAATGGCGGGATATTCCGGATGACCAGCGGCTCTGGGATGGCATAGCGTTCGCTGAGAATTCTGGCCACCGAATTGGACATGGTGA
>DAOTYC010000185.1:0-2069 GCA_034435095.1 Anaerolineae bacterium
GCCTGGTACAGCGGATATTTGCTCTCCACGATGGCGATACCGGCGCTGAGGTGAATGTCCTCGCGCCCACCGACGAAAGCGGCCAGGTCGTTGCGTATCTCCAAGGCCAGGCCAGGCATGGCGTCCCACGAGCCGATGAAGAACAGGTCATCGCCGCCGGAATAGATGCTGTAGATGCGCTTGTTGCCGCGAGCCGGGTCACCATTGTACACCTCGGCCAGCTTGCCGAGCCAGCCCTCGAAATACAGCGTCAGGGCGAAACTGAGCGCGGCCTGGCGGGACAACGTGGCGCGTTCCGCCAGCCCCTGGCTGATCAGTTTGCCCGCATGGTCCATGTCCATGCGCAGCACACCCAGCCGCTGGATGCCCCTGGCCTGGTAATTCATCACGCTGAAGGGCTTGACAAAATCGTTGCCCAATCGCTCCTCGCGAAATTCAGGCTTACCCTGCAGCTTCTGGACATCGTCTTCGGTCAGCAGCGGCGTGACGTTGACCCACAGCCGGCGCACGACGGCCTGTCGTTCGGCGACATACCGCGCATCCATGCTCCTGTCGGCCAGCGCCCACATCACTTTGCGCGCGTCGGTCAGGCGGCTATCGGTCGGCGCAGAGCTGATGGTGACCAACAGGCCGAACGCGCTCAGCGCCTGCTGCCAGCCCTGCGTCAGGTCGGCTGGTGGACGGGTCGCCCAGTCGACTTCGGTCAACCAGATGGCCTCGGCCCGGCGGAGGTCATCGCCCAGGTCCTCAAATGAACGACACACCGGACATTTCCTGACCCTATCTGATGCTGGCCTGTTTTCCTGGCCTTCGGCCACCGTCGTGTCTTTGTGTTCGCGATGACAGACGGAGCACACTTTCTCTTCATTGCCGCCATGGTCTGGTGGCATGAACAGCTCCTTCAGCCCATCGCCCAGCTCGCTGAAACGACGGTCTTTGGCCCGCTTGAGCAATTGAGTGACCTCCGACCATTTTTGGCTGAAGGCCCGGCCCTGCAAGTCCGCCGCTGCAATCGGCGCGTGTTCGACTGCCAGGTACAGATCACCGCTATGCGCGGCCAGCAGAAGGCGGCTGATGTCCGCCTTGATGACCTGCAGCCGGCGCATCGTCTCGTCATCGGGTGGGACGAGCAGGAAGAAATGTCCCCCGCCGGCGTAGACAAGGTTGGTAATCGGCAGTTCCAGCCGCCGCAACACGTAGCGGGCCACCGCCTCGGTCAACAGTTGCAGGTAGGCCGAACGTCCGCGCAGGGCGCCAGCCGCGCCTTTGGACGAAATGGTGTAGATGAAATCCTGCACACCGGAGATGTCGCCGCCGACCAGCAACGCCACCGTCGTGTCGGTCAGCAACTTGCCTGCCGGAGACGAAAAACCGGCCTTGCCGAACTCCGTTTGCAACAGCGCATCCCATAGTCCTTTCACCAGATCATCGCTGAGCACGCTCAAGCACGCGGCCAGGGCTGCCGTCATGCGGCTGTGGTCGTACAGGCTAACGTCCGGCTCGTTCTTATAGAAAGCCGACGGGATGCACCAGGTATAATATTGCAGCAGCCCCATATACTGTTCGATCAGTGTGAAGGGGTCGCGGATTCCGCGGGCCTTCGACGCCCATTCCAAGAACTCCGCCCATAGGCTTTGATAGGCCTTTTTCTGTTCAGCTTCGCTCATGGCGGGACCAGGGAACAACGACTCCCTTTCCATGCGCAACCTTCCCAGCGGCCAGTAGCACTCCTGGGGCATAGTCGTGGTATCACCGTCCATGGGCATCAGGCGACAGAATACCGAGAGCATCTGGCGATTGCCGTCCTTTTCCGCAGCTTCTTCCTCATGAGGTTCTCGCTCCCAGGCCGACAGCCAATCGGCCAGAGAGATGCGATAGGCTGCCGACGAGTTCGGCTTGTGATGGGTCATCAGGTCATAGCCAGCAAGCCAATCTCGGATGATGTATTCTTTGGCAAACCAACCGCTCCACAGGGCATGAAACCCGCTCTTGCCATAAACCTCTTTGCCTTCGTCAAAGCCAGGCGGCCGATCCCACGGCTTGCCCTGCGCCCGTTGGGCGAACTTGCC
>DAOTYC010000186.1:0-4848 GCA_034435095.1 Anaerolineae bacterium
CCGGCCGACATTCCGCCGGGACAGTACACGGTTAAGGCAGGCCTGTATCGTCGCAGCGACAATATGGGCCTGGACGTGCTGAATCCCGTTGGCATCCCGCAGGGCGTGGAAACTGCGTTGGGCCAGGTGACGATCATCCTGCCTGAAGAGCCGCCGGCAATTGACCGTCTCGAGATCCCCCATCCTCAACTGGTGGATTTTGTGAACGATGAAGGGGAGATGCTGAGGTTGCTGGGGTATGGCCTGTCCGGCCTTCAATATCAGCCGGGTAACGAGCTGCATGTCGTCTTGTTCTGGCAACCGTTGACCGAAATCCGAAAAGACACTCTGGTCGAGCTACGTTTGGTCAGCGGATCGGGCGTTGTCTCAGCGACTGAATCGCGACCTCCCCTATTGGGGCAGTATCCCATGAACGCCTGGCGACGAGGGTACCCTGTCCGTGACCCGCAATCCATCCTGCTGCCCCCGACTCTGGCGCCGGGGAAATACACCTTGCAGGTGGGTCTTTTGCAGCCAACAGGAGGGCAGGCGTTCATCATAAGAAACAGCGATCGTCCCTTCGTCAACCTGGCTGAGATAGAAGTCATTGCAGGGCGACCTCACACCATGACCCCCTGGCCGGTTCCCATCGAACTGAAAGCGACATGGGGACAAAGCATCAGGTTGCTGGGTTACGAACCATTTCCCACCCGCGTTGCGCCCGGCGACAGGCTGACCCTGACGGTATATTGGCAGGCATTGTCTGCCATGCAGGAATCCTACACAGTGTTCGTCCACTTGCTCGACGAGAATCAGCTCATTCACGGTCAGATAGATTCTGTGCCAGGCAGGGGGACTTTGCCCACTACAAGCTGGATTCCAGGGGAGTATCTACAGGATACTTATTCCTTCCCGGTCAAAGCCGATGCCCGTGAGGGGACCTATCGTCTCGAAATAGGGATTTACCATTCGCAGACGGGCCAGAGGTTACCAGTGCGCATCGAAGGCCAGGCTGAAGTGCAAGACCATCTTCTGCTCCCTGAAGAGATTTCGGTCATGCGGCGATAGCGGCAGAAATTCGTTGACAATTTCCCTGAAAGAGTTTAGAATGCTCTGAACCTGTATCCGGTCAGTTGAAAAACCATGAACGCCAGCGACTTGAATCCCGGAGCGTTGTTAACACAATCAACTAAGGAGGAATTTCTTCTGTGAGTGAACGAGACCTTCTCATGATACCCGGACCAATCGTGTTCGACCCGGCCGTTCTACGCGCGATGTCCAGGCCGACAGAGAGCCACGTCGCGCCCTCTTTCATCGAACTCTTCGGCAGGACTTTAGAAAACATGCGCAAAGTCTTTCTGTCGCCAGGAGGCCAACCCTTTGTCATGGCCGGCTCTGGCAGCTTTGCCATGGACATGGCGGCAGCCAATCTTATTGAACCAGGAGACAGAGCGCTGGTCATTAGCACCGGCTATTTCGGCGATAGATTCGCGGCCATTGTGGAGCGCTATGGGGCAAAGGTTACTTTGTTGCGCCCACCGGTCGGCGACGTTGTTCCGCTTGACCAGATTGAAACCACCCTCAAAAGCGACCATTTCAAGCTGGTCACCGTTACCCATGTGGACACGTCCACTGGCGTAGTCGCACCGGTCAAGGACATTGCGGCGCTGGCTGCCAGGTACGGCGCTTTGAGCGTGGCCGACGGAGTGTGCGCCACAGCAGGCGAAGAATGCCGCCAGGATGAATGGGGACTGGATGTCTACTTCACCGCCTCTCAAAAAGCCATCGGCGTGCCGCCTGGATTGGCCTTGCTCATGGTCAGCCCGCGCGCGCTGCAGGCGTTTCAGGCGCGTAAGACTCCGGTTGCCAGCTACTATGCTGATTTCACCAACTGGTTGCCGGTGATGCAAGCATACGAGCAGAGAAAGCCCGCTTACTATGGCACGCCGGCGGTTAACCTGATCTACGCGCTAGATGAAAGCATTCGTCAGATCATCGCCGAGGGCATGGACGCCCGCTTCCGACGGCATCGCATCATGGGGCAGGCATTCAAAGCCGGCCTCGCCGCTCTGGGTTTGAAAGAGATACCGGTTCGGCCAGAAGTCTCCGCGTCTACTTTGAGCGCAGCCTATTATCCAGAGGGAGTTGATGGCGCTCAGTTCTTGAGCCGGGTAAAAGCCAATGGGGTCGTGTTGGCGGCCGGCCTCCTGCCTGACATCAAGGCCCGGTATTTCCGGGTTGGCCACATGGGCGCTGTGACCGCCGGCGATATACTGGCTACTGTGGCAGCCATCGAGAAAGCGTTGGGTGAATGTGGTTATCCTGTCGAACGAGGCTGGGGAGTGTCTGAGGCTCAGAAGGTGCTGAGCGAACTTTGATTGCCTCAGCCAATCCGAAGTGTTCGAGTGAACGCTTCCATGTATGCAGTGTAGTTAATGTAGGGAGGGATGCATCCCAAAATCTTGGGGAATGGCCTGGCCCCTTACGGGCGGCTGAACGGGCAGCAGGCCTGGCCTACACCCGCTTGAAGTCCTGGATGCACCCGGAGGGCAGGATTTTTGACATCCTGCCCTGTCCGTGTTAACATGGCACAATCGCACCTGTCTGTAGATCAACTGCGTCCCGCATAGCGTGGCCCAAGAGCTAAAAATGCTTTCCGGTAGTGTGCCTGTGCGACCTGTCGGAGGACAGAGAAAGAGTGGGAACAAGCAAATGTCTAACAAAAAAGTTTGGACTATTTTCATTGTTTTGATTGCAGTGGTGTGCATCATTGGAGTATGCGCAGCTTCCGCTGTGGGAGCCGTAGTATACCTATCCCCTGCGAGCCAGGTATCAATTAAGCCCGCTTCCCGCAGCTCGGACAGCTCAAACATTTTGCGGCTATACGCGCAAGAACCGGTCACTCTCGACCCGGCGCTCGCCGGCGACGCCAACTCAGCCGAGATCATTAACAAGATCTTCAACGGCCTGGTGAGTCTCAACCAAGACTTGGAAGTTACACCCGAACTGGCCGAGGGTTGGGAAGTCTCTGAAGATGGACTGACATACATTTTCCGACTGCGTGAGAACATCAAGTTTCAGGACGGCACCCCGATTACCGCACAGGATTTCAAGTACTCGATTGAGCGAGCCACCGACCCCAGGACCGGTTCGCGGGTGGCCGGATCGTACATGCAAGACATCGTGGGAGCGACGGATAAACTCATGGGCAGGGCCAATGAGGTGCGCGGTTACGAAGTGATAGACGACCGGACCATACGCATCACCCTTGACCAGCCGAGGGCCTACTTCCTCTCAAAATTGACCTACCACACTTTCAATGTATTGGACCGTCGCAACGTAGAACAGGGAGCAGCCACCTGGTGGCTGAAACCCAATGGCAGCGGCCCATTCAGCCTGGAGAAAATTGATAAGAATGAAATCATCTTGAAAGCGAACAAGAACTATGTGTTTGGCGCACCAGCCATTGACACGGTGCATTTCACTCTGCGCGGCGGCTCGCCGATGACCATGTACGAACAGGGGGAATTGGACGCCGTCATTGTCCCCTCCTCGCACATTGAACAGGTGCTCGATCCCACGAATCCTCTCAGCGCTGACCTGGTTGTCGTGCCTTCGCTGGATGTCTGGTATCTGGCGTTCGACACCCAACAGGCGCCCTTCGACGATCCGAAGATCAGGCAGGCGTTCGCTCACGCGACAAATAAAGAGGGTATCGCCAAAGTGTTGCTTCAGAAAATGGTCATCCCGGCCAAAGGTATTCTGCCGCCGGAAATGCCAGGGTACAATGAAAACCTGCAGGGGCTGGCTTATGACCCGGAGATGGCACAGAAGCTCCTGGCCGAATCATCCTACAAGGAAGCCTCAAAACTGCCACCGATTGTGTTTGGCATTAGCGGCACGGGCGACACAGACCCCCTGGCCGCCGCCCTGACGGAAATGTATGCTGACATCTTGGGAGTTGACATCGAGATCAACCAGGTCAGTTGGGATGCTTTCCAGGAGGACCTGTACAATCATGTGTTCCAGATGTTTATGCTGGGGTGGGTCGCCGACTACCCTGATCCGGAAAATTTCCTCGATGTCTTGTTCCATAGCAATTCCGAGCAGAATCACGCTCGCTATCGCAACCCGCAACTGGACGCCATATTGGAGCAGGCGAGAGGTGAAGCAGACCACGATAAACGGATGGAGCTCTATCGCCAGGCGGAAGAAATCATCGTTCAGGACGCACCCTGGGTCCCCATCTATCACGGCATCAATTATGTTCTGGTGAAACCGTATCTTGAAGGGTTGACGGTCACACCCCAAGGGGAGTATCATCTGACAGAGGCTCGTTTTGTGGATAGCTACTGACATTGCAGCGGACTCGATTGCGAAAGGCTTGTGGTGTGTCGGGTCAGGTCAAATGGAGTGAGGAATGACGCCACTATTACAAGTAAGAAACTTAAGGACTCAATTCTTTACCCAAGATGGCATCGTTCACGCAGTAAACGGCATTTCGTTCGAGGTGTCCAAAGGCGAGACACTGGGTATCGTGGGCGAGAGTGGATGCGGCAAGAGCGTCAGCATGTTGTCAATCATGCGCCTCATCCCTCAACCGCCGGGCAAAATTGTCGGCGGCGAAGTCATCTTTGAAGGACATGACCTGCTCAAACTCAGCGAAGACGGCATACGCCGAATACGTGGCAACAAAATTGCGATGATCTTTCAGGACCCCATGACCTCGCTGAATCCGGTGTTGACCATCGGCCAGCAAATCAGCGAAGCCATTACGCTTCACCTGGGCATGTCCCGTCAGCAGGCGCGCAAGCGGAGCATCGAACTGTTGGAAAAAGTGGGCATCCCCGACGCTGCCAAGCGCATAGA
>DAOTYC010000187.1:0-11163 GCA_034435095.1 Anaerolineae bacterium
TGGGTCATCGGCCTGGTGTTGTATCTGGTCGCAGCCAAGATGCTATTCGACCTGATTTTCTGAAGAAAGGCGAAATGGATGAGCCCAAACGATATTCAGACCTATACGGTCACCGTGCGGCGCGAGGATGAGGCTCATTCTTGGGCGACTACGGGCGAGCACCGCTTACTGCTGGGCACTCGCCGCGGCGATCAAACCGCCGGTTTTAATGCGGCGCAGACGTTGCTGGCCGCCCTGGGAGCGTGCTTAATCAGCAACATCACTTACTTCGCCGAGTTGTTGCGACTCGAGGTGAATGATGTGCAAATTGAACTCCGTGGGCTACGGGCCGACAAGCCGCCGGGGCTGTTTCAGATTGACTATACCGTCAACCTGGTCAGCCGCGAGCCGGAGGACAAGTTGCAGAAGCTATGCGACCTGGCCACCAAATGGGGCACGGTGACCAATACGTTGGTCGAGGGCGTTGAGCCGCGGGGCAACATCCAGTTCAGCCGTCCAATAGAGTGACATTGTCAGGAGGTACCCAATAATGCGCCGATTGTTGGCCTGCGCTGAATTCATTAGGGCCCATTACCAGACGATTATCATCGCTACGGTTGTGGTGGCTCTGCCGCTGGGGTTATGGACCGTTGCTCCAGGCAAGGTGCTGCAATCCTATTCGCGGGAGCTCACCTTCCTGATGATTTTGTTCATCAGCGCCACCATTACCCCCCAGCAGTTTGCCTTGGTTGCGCGTCGGCCGGCAGCCATCGCCGTCGGTTTGTTGCTGAATTTCGTCTATATGCCATTGTTGTGCTGGGCCCTGGCCCATTTTCTCGTGGATGACCCGTTGTTGGTGACTGGCATCATTCTGGTCGGTGTAGTCCCTTGCGCCGGTATGGCCGCCGTGTGGACGGCACTGCTCAAGGGCGATGTGCCGCTGGGCATGGCCATCAATGCCTTGACAATGGTGTTGGGGCCATTTGTTATCCCGCCGCTGATGGTGCTGTTGGCCGGCTCAAAGGTTGAAGTCAACGCTGGGGCGATGTTCTCACAACTGGCGATGATCCTGTTGATCCCGCTGGTACTGGGGATCGGCCTGCGCTGGTTGCTGGACATGATATGGGATGTCAAGCCGTACCTGCCGGTGCTGCCATCGCTGTCGGCTTTGACCGCCGTGCTGTTGATGTTCGCCGTGTGCAACGTCAATGCGCCCTTGATCGCCGCCCGGGCGGCGCTGGTGCCATCGCTGCTGCTCGCCGTGATCCCAATTTTCCCGCTCGGCTTTCTGTTGCCGCATTGGCTGGGACGTTTTGCCTTCGGGTGGAAGGAGAGGATTGCCATCACTTATGCATCTGGCATGAAAAACTTGCCTATCGCTGTTGGGCTGGCCTTTGCCAGCTTCCCCGCCCTGGCGGGCTTGCCAGTAGCTCTGGCGTTCATTTTACAGATGCTGACCGCGAGCCTGTTCTACCGCTACCTGAACGCCCGGGCGGTACAACCGGAAAGCGTTGCCGCATCCCGCTGAACGGCGGGGAGCGTGTCGCTACTATAATATATCAACATGAAAAGGATGTGAATGCTATGTCTGAAGAAACCGAAATGAAGAACTGGAAGGCTTTGCCCGTGTGCGGCAAAGAGGCAGAAAATCTGGACATCATCATGGCTTGCGATGGGGCGGCCAGCGTGGGACAGGTCGGCCATGCGGTAGCCGTGGAGCTGACCAACCGCGGCAGCGGCGCGCGGATGTGCTGCATCACGGCGGTGGCCGCCGACTCGCAGGTGCACGTTGGTATCGCGCAGCGGGCGCGCCGTTTGATCGCCATCAACGGCTGTTCCAATCGCTGCGCCAGCAAGGTACTGGAGGGTAAAGGGCTCAAGGTGGACTACGAATACACTGTCTCGGAGCTCGACGTCAAGAAAGTCCCTACGCTCGATTTCGACATGGAAGACGTCCAGCGCATCGCTGAGCTGGTTGCCAAGGAGGCTCTGCAGACGCCGCCGAAAGCGTAGGGCCAGCGCTGTCCCGCGTCAGGAGCATGTTGAACCACCCATTCCTGGCGTCTGGTAGCGCCGACAAACAAGGGAGTGGAATAATGGGCGAGAGAATCCTGCTGTGCCTTGAAGAACAACACCTGGTGGAAATACAGCGGCTTCTTCTGGACGAAGACGAAGAAGGTGCGTTGAATTTCCTGGCTTCTGTCGTGTGGCCGAAAATCGAAACCACAATGCGCGAGGGTTTGAGGAAGGAAATGGACATAGGCAAGGGGCCAGATCAATTCTGGATGAAGGATAAAGAACTTTGAGAGCCAAGCCTTCGACAAGGAGGTAACGTGTGGAACACTCAACCAGCCGGCGGGGCATTTACCTGGACAATGCAGCGACGACCTATCCGAAACCTGAAGTGGTGTATCGGGCGACAGAGCATTTCCTGCGCGAGGTTGGCGGCAGCCCCGGCCGCGGCGGACACCGTCGCGAACAAGAGGCAGACGCCATTGTTTGGGAAGCGCGGCGCGTGGTGGCCGAGCTTGTGAACGCACCCGACCCGGCCGGGGTGGCCTTTACCATGAACGCCACTCAGGCCATCAACATGGGATTGAAAGGTCTGCTGCGGCCCGGCGACCATGTCATCACCTCAGCCCTCGAGCACAACGCCGTGTGGCGGCCGCTCAAGACGCTGGAGCGGCGCGGGGTGATCACCTTGAGCGTCGCGCCCTGTAGTGTGGCCGGTTACACCGAACCGGGGGACATCGTCCCCCTGATCCGCCCCAACACACGCCTGGTGGCGATGCTCCACGCTTCCAATGTGCTGGGGACGATCCAGCCCATCGCTGAGATCGGCTGGGTGGCGAAGGAGTACGGATTGCTGTTCATGGTGGACGCGGCGCAGACGGCCGGCACATATCCTGTTGACATGGAGGCGATGCACATAGACGTGCTGGCTTTTGCCGGACACAAAGGCACGTTTGGGCCGCATGGCACGGGCGCACTGGTCGTGCGGCCGGGGGTGGTCCTGGACACGCTGATCGAGGGCGGCACCGGCGAACTGTCAGAGCTGGAGGCCCAGCCGGATGACATGCCGCTGCACCTGGAAGCCGGCACTCCCAACGCGCTGGGCATCGCCGGCTTGCTGGCTGGTGTGCGGTTTGTGTTGCAGGAGGGAGTCGCCCGCATCAGGACGTATGAGTCGTCGCTGACCAATCACCTGCTTGCAGGTGTGCGAGAAATTCCGGGGGTCACGGTATATGGGCCGGGCGATGTTCATGCGCGCACCGGCGTGGTGACCTTGAATGTCGAAGGCTTTGACCCCAGCCAGTTGGCGGTAGTCTTGGACGAGATGTTCGACATCGCCACACGGGCCGGGTTGCACTGCGCGCCCCAGGCCCATCGGGTGATGGGCACGCTGGAATATGGCGCACTGCGCTTCAGCCCCGGCTATTTCAACACCATCGAAGAGATTGACGACGCGGTGGCGGCGCTGGCGGAAGTTGTCGGCGCCGCCTAGGAGATGTAGCTCATGCCGCGGGTTGACAAGACGCTGGTCATCCTGACCAAACAAGATGCCTTCCAAATCAAATCTGCGGTCGAGCGCCGCGACAAGAAACAGGCTTTCTTGTTCCTGAGAGACGTGCTGGGCAAGAAGATCGAACTGATGCTGAAAAGACGCTGCAAGTGAGGGAGGACGAGAACGGTGAACCTATTCGTTTCATGCCGCTGGCGCACGTTGGTGTGGCTATTGTTGCTGCTTGTACTCATCATACCACAGCAGACGCGGGCACAAGGCCCCACAGTCCAGGCTTTGCTGTTCTATTCCGAGACCTGTCCCCATTGCCACGAGGTGATGGAACATACGCTTCCGCCGCTCAAGGAAAAATATGGGCCGCGATTGCAGATCAAAGAACTGGAAATCGGCGACCCGAAGAACTTTGAACTGATGCTCAAGCTGGAAGCAGCCTATCAGATTCCGGAGCAACTGGTCGGCGTCCCTGAAATGTTCATCGGTTCGGACTATCTGATCGGCTCTATCGAAATTCCTCAGAAATTGCCCGGCCTCATCGAGAAGTACCTGGCCCAGGGTGGCGTGAAGTTCCCGACCGTCGAGCCATCGCCAGCCGCAACGGCTTCGCCTGTGGCGACCGGCAGCGCGGCAATCGCCTCAGCGCCGCCGACTGTGCAAAGTCCGGCGGCCGTCGCCTTCTACGTCTTCTGGGACGACAAGTGCGATTCGTGCGTCAAGCTGATGAATCAGGTCCTGCCGGACATCCTGAGCCGCTACCCCAAAGGACAGATTAAGGTCGAAGATTACAACATAGAGCGCACCGGATACAACTTGATGCGCGACCTGGAGACTCATTTCGGCCTGGAAATAGGCGGGATGCCGGAGGTCTTCATCGGCGACCAGGCATTGCTGGGCCTGGAGGAGATTCAGTCGCGCCTGCCCTTGTTGATTGACCAGTATCTCGCCGCGGGTGGCATCGGTCTGCCCGGCCTGGAGGGTGAAGCGAGCGCTGCAGTGGCCCCATCTGAGGTGGCGAACGCTGACGACCCGGCCCGCGTCGAGCCGATTCACCTGGCGTATTTCTATCAGGTCGGCTGCCGCGAATGTGACCGGGCCGAACTCGACCTGAAGTTCCTGGAACAGAAATATCCCCAGCTCCAGGTCGAGTCGTTTGACTCGCGGGAGAAGGCCGCTCTACTGGAGCTGCTCGGCGCCAGGGCAGGGGTGCCGGAGTCGCGCCGATTGCTGGCCCCGGCGGTATTTGTCGGCGATGATGCCCTGGTGCTGGAGCAGGTCAGCGCGAAGAATCTCGAATCGCTGGTGAAGAAGTATCTGGGCGGCGGCGCGCCGGCAGTATGGGCCGATGAAGCCACTCTTTCGGAGCAGGCAACGAAGGGCATCCTGGAACGCTTTCGTTCGTTTGGGGCACTGACCGTCGCCGGCGCCGGTATCATTGATGGACTCAACCCCTGCGCCTTTGCCACTATCGTGTTCTTTATCTCCTACCTGACTTTGGTCGGGCGACAGGGCCGAGAAATCCTGGCGGTGGGGCTGGCGTTCACGGTCGGCGTATTCTTGACCTACCTGGGCGTCGGCTTTGGCTTCCTCAAAGCCGTGGCCGCTCTACCTGTCCTGACCTTGCTAGGCCCGTGGGTATATGGCCTGACCGCGCTGCTGTGCTTTGTGCTGGCCGGTTTTAGCCTGCATGATTTTGCCCAGGCGCGGCGCGGCAAGCCTGAGGAGATGCGCCTGAAGCTGCCCACCTCGCTGCGGCGACACATCAACAGGATTATCCGCGAGGGCGTTGGCCTGCGGGCGTTTGTGCCGGTGGCTTTCGGCACAGGAATAGTCATTTCCTTGATTGAGCTGGCCTGTACCGGCCAAATCTACCTGCCGGTCATCATGTTCGTATTGAGCGTGCCAGAGATGCGACCACAGGCCGTCTCGTATTTGCTGCTGTATAATTTGATGTTTATCGTTCCGCTGGTGGTTGTGTTTCTGGCGGCGTATTGGGGCGCGAGCTCGGAGCGCATGGGCATATTGGTCAGCCGCCATGCCCCGGCGGTCAAGCTGGCGACTACCGTCCTGTTTGTGGTGATGGGCGTGTGGCTGCTGTTCACCTTGCTTGGATAGGACTTGGGCTGGTATAATAGTCTGGTCAAGGCAGAAGGACTTGGAGCAAAGTTATGAGGACAGAAGCCGAACGCGGGCGACTTCGAACTGCTTTCGCACAACTTGCACCGTGCGCTGGCGCACTCGGCATGTTGTTGGGACTTGCGGCCCTCGTGTTGATCGCTGGTTGCGACTTGTTGCCTTCAGGCGGGCCGGTCTTCAATCTGCCTGATTCGGCCGGCGGTGCATCACCTCTTGCTCAGCAGCGACCGATGACCTATACGCTGACCTTGCTCCACACCAACGATACGTGGGGCTACGTTGACCCCTGTGGCTGAAGGGTGAAAGTGGGCGGCGTGGCCCGTCGGGCCACCTTCGTAAAGCAGGTCAGAGCAGAGGGCAATGTGCTCCTGTTGGATGCAGGTGATAGCCTGGTTGGAGATGAGGACCCGGCGCGCGGAACACGGGGCGCGTCCAGCGTCGATTTCATGAACCGCATGGGCTATGACGCCATGGCTGTGGGCGCCAACGACCTGCTGCTAAAACGCGATGTCATGGCGCAGCGCAGGGCAGAGGCGCAGTTCCCGTTCCTGTCGGCTAACGTCGTTTTCACAGATAGCGGCGAGCTGGCCTTCGAGCCTTATATTGTCAAGGACGTGGGCGGAGTCCGCGTGGGCGTATTGGCTCTCACGGACTTTTGGAACATCGGCCTGGATGGCATGCAGGTAACGGATGCTTTGTCGGCGACAACGCGATTTGTACCCGAACTGCGCGACCGGAGCGACCTGGTCGTGGTGCTCTCTCGTGTTGGCTTGAGCGAGGCTCAACGAATTGCGGCCGCAGTGCCGGGCATCGCTTTGGTCATCGCCGGCGGGCCCTACCCCATGACATTGGAGCCTGTCGCCGTAGAGGGGACGAACACGGTCGTCGTTCAGGGCGAACAGCCAAGCAGAGGACATGCCGGCCTCTACGTAGGCATGTTCAAGCTGACGCTGGATTCAGACAAGAAATTGGTCGAGTACAAGTGGAGAGTCAAGAGCATGGACCCAGAGATTGCCGACGACGCTGAGATGGTCGAGCGCGTCGCCTATTGGCGACGGAAGGCTCTGGAGGGCAATTGACACAACCCGCTAGACCGGAGTTCTAATATTTGGGGAGGTACTTAAGATGGAAGGTGATTGGAGTATCGTAGCTGATGAATTGCAGGCGCTGCTTAAACTGAAGTCTAAACCGGTTGGCGTCAAACTGTGCCGCTCCGCCGAGGAGCTGCAACAGGGCCACGCCCCAACTTCAGGGGTAGCCGTGTGCCAGGCGGTCAAAGGGGCAGCGTTGGCCGGCTGGCAACTCGGTTGCGCCCTGGACCAGGTGGATTGTTTCACGGCGCAGATGATTTTGGGCGTCCGGCCTCAGTCGGACAAGGACACAACCCATCACGCCAAGCAATTCGTGGAAAGCGACACGGTGGCGCAGCGTATGGCGGACATCAAGCCCAAGCTGGGAGTGCGTGAATTTGCCGGCCTCCTGGTGGGACCGCTTGGCGGATTCGAACCCGATGTCGTCTTGCTGATCGGCGATTCTCTGCAGGCGATGGGCGTCATCGAGGCGCGGACACGTTTGACGGGCGAAGCATTGCAGTTCACCAACGGCGTCAGTTCGGCCGTGTGTTCCTATTCGATAGTCGGCCCCATCCAGACGGGGCGAATCAACCTGACTGTGCCCTGCGTGGGGGCCAGACGATACGCGGCTTTCCAGGACCACGAGCTGATCCTGTCGCTGCCACGGGCCGAGGTCAAGCCAACACTGGCCGAAATGAAGGCGATGGAGCAGGCGGGGAAATGGCATGTGCCGGTGGTGAACGGCTACCTTTCGCCGACGACCCCCATTAACTATCTGGTCAAGCCGCCGCAAGCCTGAGACCGGGATTGCCCGGCCCGAGTGTCGAGGAGAAGAGTTCATGAAAACATGGCAGGTATCGGTATTGTTGGGCGTGATTTTGGTAGCGGTCGGCGTTTTCGTCGCCAAAGGGATGCTGGCCGAACCGGTGACATCACAAGTCGAGACGACGCCGGGCAGTGTGGTTCCGCAGGCGCAGTTCGAGGCGGCCCTGAAGGAAGGCCGACCTGCCCTGGTGCTGTTTCACTCGATGACGTGTATTCCCTGCAAACTCATGGAGGAGCGAGTGAATCAGGTGCGGCCCGATTATCAAGACCGGGTGGCTTTTGTAGATGTCAATGTATATGACCCTCAGAATCAGAGTTTCATCCGCTCGGCGCGTGTCCGGGCCATCCCGACCACCTTGCTGGTGGATGCACAGGGCAAGGGACAGACCATCCTGGGCGCGATCAGCGAAGAAGAGCTGCGCCAGCGAATCGAACAGCTCATCGCTGGTTTCGACAGCCGGTAATCGCTCAAAATATCTTTGCCACTTCACATAAGTCAAGGAGGTGTCTATGCCAGAGAGTTTTGAAGAGGCCAAGAGTCACCCTCTGTCTGGCCGACTGCCGGATGCGAGTCTACGGCAGTATGTGCTGGAACGGGGCGGCGTCTTGACCATTGACCAGGCACAAATGCCTGGCGGCTGATGAAGCACATATCCAGCACCGTCAGGTCTGACGGAACGGCCCCAGGACACAGGGGAATATGTGTCCGTTGATTGTGGAGACATCCAGGTATTCATCTCGCGCAAGGCGTGGGCGTTGCCGCGCCGCGCTGATAACCTCATCCGATTTGTCATCAGACATGTCGGCTGGTTCAACCTGGAGCTGCTGTAATGCCTTTTGATTTGGACAGCTTACAGACCGCGTCGGTTTTGGCCTATATCTTGGTGTTTCTGGGCGGCGTCATCACCAGCATTGGCCCGTGCAACGTAGCGATGATCCCTCTGCTCATCGGCTTTGTGGCCGGCAAGAAGGACATCTCGCGGATGGAGGGTTTCGCCATTTCAGTGGTTTTCACCACGGGGCTGGCCATTACCTTCACCGCACTGGGCGTTTTTGCCGCCGTGGTCGGCGGACTGTTCGGCGCCGGGCAAATCTGGTACTATGTTGTCGCGGCGATATGTCTGGTGATCGGCTTGCAACTTCTGGGCGTGTTGCAAATTCCAGTCCCCGATTTTCTGGCCCACCAACGGGAGAACATCCAGCGCAAGGGGCTGATCGGCGCGCTGCTGCTCGGCCTGGTGTCAGGGTTGGTGTCGTCGCAGTGCGCTACACCGGTGCTGGCCGCCATTCTCACGCTGGTCATGGCGAAGGGCGCGGTCGCTTACGGCGCGACGTTGCTCTTCGTTTACGCGCTGGGCCGCGGTGTGCCCATCATCGTGGCCGGGACATCGGCCGGCTTCATCAAAGCCTTGCCGGTTTTCAGCCGATGGGGGCATCGCCTCCAACAGGTCAGCGGCGCGATCATCATGCTGGTCGGCTTCTACTTCTTGTGGATTGCCTGAGCGTAAGGGCGGCGATATGAGCATGCTGATCAGGTGCACTGGCCGGCCACGTCAGCCTTGCCCATCAGGTCGCTCTTGCGCTCCGGCAAGGTGTCCGCTGGAGTGCAAATAGGATTCGATGCGGTAACGTAACAGGTTTTCCAGTTGCTCCTGGTTCATGGTCGGATCCCTTCGCGCTCGATGTTCAGGACGAGGGGGTTAGCGCCCATCGCGCCATGCTCCAGGTCGTGGCGAGTGGTCACCACGGTAGAGATCACCCGGTCCATTTCAAAGCCCACCTCCCAGGCGATTTCGCTGATACGTTGCCGCAGCTCGGGGGTCGCTTCCTCCAGCTCGATGAACAGATCCAGGTCCGAATCGGGCGTAGCGTCGCCCCTGGCCCGCGAGCCGAATACACGCAAGTCGAGGATCGGGGTAATGGTTGATAGCCGACGCCGGAACTCGCGGGCGATACGCCGGTCCATTGCTGTCAACATGTCATACACTCCTGGCTTTGGACTTTATCTATAACCTCAGAATCCCCTCTCTTTGCTTCCTATCCCAGCATGTCGGGATTATACTACGAACGCGCGTGAAGTTCAATTGGCATCCCCGCCAAATGAGCGGCGCGCGGGCGCGCCGTCGGGAAGCTACTAAGAAACTACCCTGTCCCGTCATTCTGAGGCGCGCCAGCGCCGAAGAATCTCAGCTTCACAGGCGGCGCGAGATGCTTCGCTTCGCTCAGCATGACGGAATCGGGCGGTGTTTCTTCCCCACATGAGCGGCGCGCCTACACGCGCCGTGGAGGAGCTCAGAATGACGGGATAGGGCGGTGTTTCTTCCCCCATGAGCGGCGCCACCACGCGCCATAGGGGAGCTCATAATCAACGAGCGGGGTATTTTGATGCCCATTTGGTACAGCACCCAGCCGCACTGCTGATTTGGTGAATTGTATGGCATGGGTTATAATGCTTCACGTGATGAGCCTTTCACTCTTGTAGAGCCGTACATTCTGCGCAATGGAGGTGATGGCCTATAGCAAAGTAGATTTGAGGAAAGTTTGGCATTTGGAGAGGACCTGGCGCATGGACTGATTGTCTGTCTGACAGTCAGTTGACGAGGAGGAGGTTCCCTGTCGCAGGACAGGGCTAATCCGTTCTGGGAGTAACTGAGCGGGAACGGAGAAAATCGAGAGATCAGCGGAAGCCTCCAGGGATAGCCACATCCCTCACTCCTCTCCCTCCCGGCTCTTCGGCCTGCTTCCACGGCCCTGGAGCTGAAATCTGAAAGTACACCACAAAACCATCGGGCGACCGAAGGGACAAATGGGAAGTGCAGTGGCCAACAGTCCGATTTCCAATTCACTTGAGTTAATCAGGAGGGAGTAACACCATGTGTGGAATAGTCGGTTACATCGGGCCGCGTAATGCTGCGCCCATCGTTTTGGAAGGCCTGACTCGCCTGGAGTACCGTGGCTATGATTCGGCCGGGCTGGCTGTCATTGAGGACAATAACTGTCTGGCCATCCGTCGCAGCGTCGGCAAACTGACTCACCTGTTAGCCAATTGCCGGGACAACCCTGTCGCAGGCCAGGTCGGCATCGGCCATACGCGCTGGGCGACCCACGGCAAACCATCAGATTACAACGCGCATCCCCACATCAATTGTAGCGGCCACACGGTGGTCGTGCACAACGGCATCGTCGAGAACTTTCTGCCTCTCAAAGAAGAACTGATCGCTGAGGGCCATACGTTCCGTTCGGAAACCGACACCGAGGTCATCGTTCACCTGGTAGGCAAGTACATGGCCGAAGGGGCCAGCTTGGAGGAGGCTGCTCGGCGAGCAGTCGCCCGGCTGCAGGGCGCGCATGGTATCGTACTGATGAGTACTCTGGAACCAGACAAACTGATCGCTGTGCGGATAGGCAATGCCGGCGGCGTCACGCTGGGCATCGGCGATGGCGAGATGTTCATCGCCTCCGACATTCCGGCCATCTTGGAACACACGCGCCGGATGGTGTTCTTGGAGAGCCAGGAAATGGCTGTGGTCACCAGGACCGGCTACCGCTGTTCGACTCTCGCCGGCGCGCCAGTGGACAAGCCCGTACACACAATCCCCTGGGACCCTGTATCGGCCGCAAAAGGCGAATATA
>DAOTYC010000188.1:0-28623 GCA_034435095.1 Anaerolineae bacterium
ACATTTGATGTAAGCTCCTCAAGTTAAGGAATAGATGGGTGTGATTGTACGGCACTTTATCCGTTCTGTCAATGTACAAAATGTCCATAGTTCGCCCTGCCGAAATTGAAAGGGTGAGGTTGCAAGGGTGAGGCGTAGGTGATATAATGTGCGTCATGTGGGGGGTTTGAAGAGCACTTGAGCAAGAACTGACAGAACAACGGGTCCGGCGATGGAGTTAGCAGCTCGTGCCAGGGCGGGATGGTTGGGGTCCGGTGAGAGGGAAGGTCCATGAGGTCTAGCCTGTTTGGCTGCTCCGAAGGCGTGTTTTCAAATCAAGCGGCATTGCAGTTCTTGTTCCTCCTCGTGTCTGTGATATACGTTCTTTTGGGGGCCTGGCTGCTCTATCTGGAGCTTCCCGCTTTGAAGAAGCTGAAGTCGAGACACTGGTTTATCTGGGGCGGCTGTATGGTGGCCTCGTTTGTTCTGGCAGATGTATCCGTCGCGTTCTCTTCTTCCAGCTCGGGGGCTTTTCATGTCTGGCCGCTTCTTTGGGCCGGCGTGCCAGTCGCATTGAGTAGTGTGGTTGGTGTTTTCCCTGCCGCCTTAAGTGGCCTGGTCGCTGGTGTTGCTCCGCTCATCTGGTTCTCGCAGTTTTATCTTTCGCCATTCGAGATGGCTTTGTGGGGGGCTGTGGTCGCCTCTTTGATTCGGCAAGACTATCGCGGACGTTTGGCCTGGCTGGTTCGCCATCCCATTGTGGCTGTCCTGGCAGCGTCTGCTGCCCTATGGCTTGCCCGTGGGCTTCACTGCACGCTGACAAAGGATGGGTATGTCTTCCTGGCTGCTCTGATCTGTCTGCACCCACGGCTGGAGGACTTGATCGGTGTTTTGATCCCAACCGTGGTGAGCGGAGCGGTCGTTCAGGCAGCTTTTCTGGCTTTCCCCTCGATTGTTCCGACGAAAACTGGGAGCCGCATCCCACCCTATGCCCGAAGTCTGAGAGCCAAATTGTTGTTCGTGTTTGTGCCCTCGATTGTCATTGTGATCATTATTTTGTTTTGGGCGGTGAACACGACGGCGATCAAAGTCGCTGTCGAACAGGCCCTTTTGGAAGCGGCCCGCAATAGCGAAAATGCGGCGGAGCGTGTTCCATTCATGTTTCAGACCGGGCAATCGCTGCTCGCGGGGTTCACAGAAGATGAGGATATCTACAGCTCATCACCTGAAGTGCGCGAAAGAAGATTGTCTCGATACATTCGGACGATGGCTTTTTTCAAGCAGCTCGCGCTGATCGGGGCGTCTGCCGAGGTCTTGAGCTACTATCCTGTAATCGCTGGCTCGTCGCCGTTTGCTCTGGAGAACAACGAGGCGGTTTTGGCAGATAGAGCGATTGAGAATGGGACGTTTCAAATTAGCCCTGTTCATCGTCTGGCTGACGGGACATACGCGATAAGCTTCTTGTCGCCTTTGCTGCCACAGGACGGTCGTTCGCAAGGCGTGTTGGTTGGTCGAGTTGACATAGAACGAGCGCCAATGATGCGGGACCTGTTGAACAGCCTGCAGAATACGATGACCACTGGTGTTGGGTTTGTAGTTGATGACAGGGGGCTGATCATTGCTCATCCTGACGAGGGAGAACTCTTGCGTCCGTGGTCGCCAATGGCGGAGCCGGATGAGTTGTTGTACAAAGCCGATAGAGTGCTGGCTTACATGGATACAGATTCCTCCGGTTCTCGCTGGTTGATTTATGTCTCAAGCGTGGCCGGATCAACCTGGAAAACTGTTATTCAGGTCCCCTACGAGACGGTCCTAAACCAGGCTGTTGAAATCTCCACACCGCTTGTTATTGTGCTGCTGGCTGTGGGCGCGATATGCATTGTCCTTATCCCTGTACTGGGTTCGCGCCTGAGCCGTCCGATTGAGGTCTTGGCCAAAGCGGCCGCGCGGATTGCTCAAGGGCATCTCGACGAGCCTATTGAGGTTACGGGCGACGACGAAGTCGGACACCTGGGCGTTGCCTTTGAAACCATGCGGCGCAGCTTGCAAACTCGCCTCCGGGAATTGTCGTTTCTGCTTAAGGTGAGCCAGGCGGTATCGGCGAGCCTTGACCTTCGAGGGACTCTGGAACCGATCCTGGCAGCTATCATGCAGTCCACGACAGCAAGCCACGTGAGAATTGTCTTGCTGTCGTCTCAAGGTACGCCCGAACGACAGGTCAGCATGAGGCGAAAAGATGCTGCGGTGTGGGAGGAGGCTCGGAATTTTGCCGGGCCTTTGCTCCGTTTGGTTAAGGACCGTCGCGCGATTAAGATTGGGGACACTTCTGTGTACCCAGAGGTTTTTGTTGAACCATCAGGTACGGCGCTGGCCTTCCCGTTGCTGACCAAGGGAAGGCTGGTTGGAGTCCTTGTGGTTGAATATCAGAGGCGGGAGGATTTTCCTGCGCCTGAGATTGAATTCCTGAACACTCTTAGCGGACAGGCGGCTATTGCCATAGAGAATGCGAGGTTGTTCGATGCGGTTGAAAATGAGCGTCGGCGGCTTGAGGCGATTCTGATCAGCACCAATGATGCGATAATTGTAACAGACCGAGACAATAGGGTCTTGTTGGTTAACCCTGCTGCGGAACATACGTTTGGCCTGAGAGTCTCGGCTGTGACGGGCCGTTCTGTTTTGGAACTGGACACTCATCCTGGTTTGGTTGAATTGCTGGTCAAGTCTGCTTCTGAGTCGGGTGTTGTAACGGGGGAAATCGTTCTGTCTGATGGGCGGACTCTTTATGCCAGTGCTTCCCCAATTGGCGGTGATTCAGATGGCCCGCAGGGCTATGTCGTTGTGATGCGCGATATTACGCACTTCAAAGAAATAGACAATATGAAGTCCGAATTTGTCGCTACCGTGTCGCATGATCTGCGTACTCCTTTGACTTATATGAAAGGATACACGTCTCTTGTTGCCAGCTCGGGCGCTCTTAACGAAAAGCAAACAGAATATATTCAAAAGATACGTTTGGGCATCAATCAGATGACAGAATTGATCGAAGATCTGCTTGACATAGGTAGGATTGATGCGGGTGTAGGTGTCAACATGGCGCCATGCCGACTGGACGCACTTGTGGGGCGCATCGCTGCAGAGATGGGTGCGCGTGCCCGTTCCAAGGGGTTAGATTTCGGCGTGGAGATTTCTTCCGGTTTGGCGCTCGTCACCGCAGATGAAACGCTGATTCGGCAGGCGATTATCAATTTGATTGATAACGCTATTAAGTACACGCCGAACGGATTTGTGCGTGTGCACGTCTACCAGGCGCAAGAAGAGGTCGTCATAAAGGTTGAAGATTCTGGTATGGGCATTCCAGCCGCCGATTTGCCACGCTTGTTTGAGAAATTTTATCGGGTTAAGACGCGAGAAGCCCTGAAGATGCGCGGTACTGGACTGGGCTTGTCCATTGTGAAGTCAATCGTCACGCTCCACAAGGGGCGTGTGTGGGTGGAGAGTGAACTCAACCGTGGCAGCGCGTTCTATGTGGCTCTTCCGGTCCACAGGGAAGATGGAGCTGCTAAAGGTGTAACTTATGGCGCTTAGAATTGGACTCGTGGGCCTTCCTAATGCCGGCAAATCAACGTTGTTTAACGCTTTGACAGCGGCTCGCGTTGATGTTGGCAGCTACCCATTTACCACAATCGAACCCAATTATGGTGTTGCCGCTGTGTCGGACAGGCGACTGGAACGCATTTTTGACATCGTGAGGAGCGAGAGATCTGTCCCGGCGACGGTTGAATTTGTTGATATTGCCGGGCTGGTAAAAGGATCCAGCCAGGGAGAAGGGTTGGGTAACCAGTTCTTGGGACACATCCGCAATACGGATGCTTTGGCTCTGGTTCTGCGCTGCTTTGAGGATTCAAATGTAGCGCATGTTTCGGCCCAGATCGATCCCGTTGCCGATTTGGGAGTGTTGGACCTGGAGCTTATGCTGGCGGATCTGGCGACGGTGCAACGTCGGATAGAGAAAGTTCGGACACAGGCCAAGGCCCGTCCCAAGGACTATGCCGAAGAGCTGCAATTCTTGCAGGATCTCGAAGCAGAGCTGAACCGTGGCAAGAGGGCGTTGCTCTCTTCTCTGGGCGACAAAGAAAGGGAATGGGTGTTGCCTCTGAACCTCTTGACGGTTAAGCCGCGTTTGTTGGTGGCGAACGTTGGGGAATCTGACCTGCCAGAAGGCAATGAGCTGGCGAAGGCGGTCTGTCAGGTGGCTGAAAATGAAGGCGCGAGATGCGTCGTACTGTGTGCCCGGACGGAGGCTGAGTTGACAGAATGGCCGGACGAGGAAGCCGCGGCCTATCGGCTGGAACTGGGCATAACAGAGCCTGGTAGAGACGCTTTAGTCCGGGCTGGCTATGAGCTGCTCAATTTGATCACCTTTTTCACGGCCACGGGGAGCAAAGAAGTGAGGGCCTGGCCGATACCGCGGGGGACGACAGCGGGCGACGCGGCCGGTCGGATTCATTCTGACATTCAGCGGGGTTTCATCCGCGCAGAAGTCGTTCCTTTCGACGTCTTGGATTCACTGGGGTCTTTTGCCGCGGTTCGGGAGAAGGGCCTTTTGCGCTTGGAAGGTCGGGAGTATGTGATTCAAGACGGAGATATTGTGCATTTTCGATTCAACGTGTGAGTTTTTCGTTTCAAGAGGTTGTGCCCTTGGTTACCCCGGTCAGAAGCCAATACTTGCGAATCAAACGTCAATACCCGGATGCCTTATTGCTATTCAGGCTGGGGGATTTTTACGAAACGTTTGATGAGGATGCCAAAGTAATCGCGCGGGAACTGGACATCGTTCTGACATCCAGGCCCGTGGGTAAGAACCAGAGGGTGCCACTGGCTGGCGTCCCCTACCATGCGGCAGAAGGGTACATCGCGAAGCTGATTGGCAAAGGATACAAGGTCGCAATTTGTGAACAGGTGGCAGACCAGCCCGTTCAGGGATTGGTGCCCAGAGAGGTCGTGAGGGTCATCACGCCTGGCACCGTTTTGGAGCCCGCCATTCTTGACGAACGGGCGAATAACTATCTGGCTTCGTTGGTGGTGGGGACGGAACGGGCCGGGTTGGCGTATGCGGACATCAGCACTGGGGAGTTTGCTGTAACGGAGTTATCGGAGGGCACTGAACTGCGCCGTGTTATCATGGAGGAGCTGGGGCGGCTGCGCCCTGCCGAGTGCCTGCTGCCTGTAGATGATGCCAGCGAGATGGCAGATTGGCTGAACGGTTCTGAGCCGGGTATGGCGGTGTCTCCCTACGATCAGTGGCATTTTGACGTAGATGTGGCGCGAGAAGCTCTGCTTGACCATTTTGGAGTGGCCTCTCTGGCTGGTTTTGGTTGTGAGGGGCTGCCATTTGCCATTCGAGCGGCAGGTGCTTTGGTGCAGTACTTGAAGGAGACACAGAAATCCGCGTTGAATCAACTGACCGCGCTCATGACGTATTCGGTCACAGAGTTCATGACGCTTGATGCAGCAACACGCCGAAACTTAGAACTGGTCGAGACCATGCGCAGCGGCAGCACCCGTGGCTCGTTGCTGAACGTCCTGGACAAGACGGTCACGGCGATGGGGTCGCGATTGCTGCGCCGCTGGTTAAACCAGCCGCTGTTGAAAGTGGCCGACCTGGAATCGCGGCTTGACCGTGTGCAGGCTCTCTATGAAAACACGACAGCCAGGACAGAGCTTGCCCGATTGCTGAAGGCTGTCGCCGACCTGGAGCGGCTGACCAACCGGGTCGTTCAACGGATGGCTACACCGAGGGACCTGCTGGGCATTCGGAAGAGCCTGGAAACGGTGCCGCTCGTGCGAGAGACGTTGCTTCAAATGGGCTGTGACGAGAGGCATCCGCTGGGTGAGATTTTGAAATCCCTTGACCCGTGCGAACAGACAAGCGAACTAATCGGACAGGCTATAGTTGACGATCCGCCGGCGACCGTGAACACGCCTGGAGTCATCCGCTCTGGCTTTTCTTCTGAGCTCGACCATATTCGCTCCGCTTCGCGCGATGCGAAGAGCTGGGTGGCTAACCTTGAGCAGACCGAAAGGCTGCGAACCGGGATCAAGAATTTGAAGGTTGGCTACAACAAGGTATTTGGCTACTATATTGAAGTCACGAACAGCAATGCAGACCTGGTTCCGGCTCACTACATCCGAAAACAGACGCTGGTTAATGCTGAACGATACATTACCCCCGAGCTAAAGGAATATGAGTCGCTCATTCTGAATGCCCAGGAACGGCTGCTGGAATTAGAAGGGCGGATCTTTCGGGAGGTCTGTGAGCAGGTGGTCTCATCATCTTCCATCATCTTGAAGACTGCCCGCGCCCTGGCAGAACTGGATGTTTATGTCGGTCTGGCGGAAGTCGCTTTACGAAACCGATATGTGCGTCCTGTGTTGGACAACGGGCCGGTTATTGACATAAAGGGTGGCCGCCATCCAGTGGTCGAATTGATGTCTCGCGATGAGCCGTTTGTCCCCAATGATGTGTATTTGTCCGATGAGGAGTTGATTCATATCATTACCGGCCCGAACATGAGCGGCAAGTCTACTTTTCTGCGCCAGGTGGCTCTCATTGTGTTGATGGCACAGGTGGGCTCGTTCGTTCCCGCTGACGAGGCTCACATCGGTTTGGTTGATCGCATCTTCACGCGGATTGGGGCGCAGGACGAAATTGCAGCCGGGCAGTCAACTTTCATGGTGGAAATGATTGAAACGGCGAATATCCTGCATCACGCGACGCCGCGCAGCCTGCTGATTCTCGATGAATTAGGTCGGGGCACCAGCACTTATGACGGCATATCTATTGCCTGGGCAGTGGTGGAGTATATTCACAATCACCCCCGCCTGCGGCCCAAGACCCTTTTTGCAACGCACTACCATGAGTTGGCAGACCTTGCCTCGCGGCTGCCCCGTGTGCGGAACTACAATGTTGCCGTAATGGAACAGGGGGACCGGATCATTTTCCTGCGGCATATTCAACCAGGCAGCGCAGACAGAAGCTATGGGATTCATGTGGCTCAACTGGCTGGGCTACCCCATGCGGTCATTCAGCGGGCAGAGGAGATTCTGGAGAACCTGGAAGGGTCGAGAGCGGTGACATCTCTCAGGGAAACAGTTCGGCCACAGCAATTGCCGTTGTTCTTCATGGATAGCCCGGTGATTGAAGAATTGAGAAACCTGGATGTGGACTCTATGAGTCCTGTGCAGGCCCTGAACAAGCTGTACGAACTTAGCCGACAGGCTAAAGACTCCGGCAAAAAATAAACTGAGAAGGAGATTTGAGATGCCAGAAGAGACGATAGGGTATGTCCGGCTCCAATGGACCTGTCGGCAGTGCGGGACGATTAACCCGGGCCCGGAAAAGAAGTGTCAGGGTTGTGGCGCTGCTCAGCCTGAAGACCAGGACTTCGAACTGCCCGAACAACAGGAGCTCATTACGACGGAGGCGGAACTGTCACGTGCTGCAAGTGGGCCAGACATACACTGTGGCTTTTGTGGCGCGCGTAACCCGGCTGAGGCCAAGACATGCGTACAATGTGGTGCGCCCCTATCTGAAGGCGTGGCGCGGCGGAAGGGTGCGGTGTTGGGCGCTGCCCGGCTCGATGCCCGTCCTGATATAGCCTGCCCCTTTTGTGGAGCCTCAAATCCGGCCCAAGCTACCAAATGCAGAAACTGTGGGGGCAGCCTGGCGGGTAGCAGGGCTGCGCAGGCCGAACCTGCTGTCGCCGCGGCCCAGCCTGGCGCTGGCAAGAGGGGATTGGGCGCCGTAGCCATCGTAGCGATTGTGCTGGCGTGCGTGGCCGCTATCGGCGGGATCATGTTTCTCTCTCAGACTTCGGAGCAGGCAGGCGTAGTACAGGCGACCAAATGGGAACAAAGCGTTGCCATTGAGGCATGGGGGCCCGTGGCTCACGAAGGCTGGCGTGATGAGGTGCCGGCCGGGGCGCAACTGGGTGGATGCTTACAAAAGTATCGTTATACGTCTTCTGAACCTGCGCCTGGCGCCAGAAAGGTGTGCGGTACGGCATACGTGAAGGATGAAGGACAGGGGTATGGCAAGCTGGTGCAAGACTGCGAATATGAGGTGTACGATGATTGGTGCCAATATACCGTCAATGAATGGCGCGTCGTCAGAACAGAAAGAGCTGCAGGGAATGATCTTGCACCTTACTGGCCTCAAGTTGTGCTGGGTCAAAGTGAGCGAGAGGGTGGGAAGGCGGGTACATATCAGGTTGTTTTCCTTTCGAACGACAAAACTTATCGTTATGTGCTGAATGACCCGGAGGCTTTCAAGAAATTTCAGCCTGGCAGCAAGTGGAAACTGTCGGTCAACAAATTGGGCGTTCTGACGGATGTGAAACCCTAGCAAGAGTTTCCCGCCTTGGGGTTTAACAGCCTTCGTTCGCAGGCCGAGGAGCCTGCTGTTCGGCTGATTTGACAAGTAATGTATGGTACATTACTTCTTTCGCAATTTAGCCGTGCTAATATTATAGTATGCTAAATATTGAACTGCGAAGGAGGTATTGGCGATGAAGAACTGGATTGTCGTGGGCGTGTTCATTGTGCTGGCGTCAGCGATGATTGGGGCAGTTCCTGCGGCTGATGCTCAGGTGCCGCCTGGCCAGGTTGATTTGCGCGCTGATCCGCGTTATGCCGACTATGTGGACACGGTTGCTTATTGGTTCCGGAGCATTGACAAGGAAAATTGGGAGCAGCGGCTCGAGCAAGCGTTAATTGAGCCTCCAGACCAGAATCTGGAACAGTACGATGACGATGACTTGTTCTACGATGAACCTGCCTGGCTGAGACGTATGCCGGGCTCTGAGCGAGTTGTGCTCAGTGGTTTGCCGTTGAGCTCTTGGTGGATTGACGTATGGCGGCAGGACCTGGATGGAACGTGGACGAAAGTGCCGGCATGGCGTCCAGCGGATCAACTTCCCAGCCCGGTGAGCGGAGACCTGCTCATCAACGGCAAGTTGCCCGCCCCCTATATCATTCGCGTCCACGACAAGAGCGGGGCGGTTTTGGGAGAGGCCAAGCTCCTGCTGGTATCTTGGACTCAAGGGAACGGTGGGACATGGGAGCAGACTTTTGACTTCCCTAATCTGCCGGCTGCCCCTGAGAAGCAATTGAATCGGTTGCCGTGGTGAGGTCGTCCAGGGCCTTGACGCGACTTCAAGCTGGTCGCGTCAAGGCCCGATGATCTTTTCTCAGGCGAGGGTTTTCTTGACGGTTTGCACTATATGAGGACTCGTCAAGCCGTAGCAATCCAGAAGCTCGTCGGCGGTACCTGATTGCCCGAACATGTCCTGAATGCCCATTCGGACGAGAGGTCCCATTTTATGCTCGGCCAACGCTTCGGCTACTGCGCTGCCCAGCCCACCAATCACACTGTGTTCCTCGATGGTGATGGTCGCTCTTACGGCCGATGCGACGGCGATAATGGTTTCCACATCCAGAGGTTTGACCGTGGACACGTTGACAACGGCAGCGGATATGCCCTCTCTGGCGAGTTCGTCGGCTGCGTCCAGGGCCTTAGCAGTCATGTGACCGTTGGCTAGAAGGGCCACGTCATTGCCTTCTCTCATGATGACGGCTTTGCCTATTTTGAATTTATACGTGTGGTCAAATATGACCGGAGTGGGGTAGCGTCCCAGTCGGATGTAAACAGGCCCCGGCGTCTCCGCTGCCGCCCAAACACACTGGGCGGTTTCTACAGCGTCGGCGGGCACCAAAACCGTCATGTTGGGCAACCCTCTCATCAGGCCTACGTCGTCGAATGACTGATGGCTGGCACCGTCGGGGCCCTGAGTCAACCCTGCGCTTGAGCCGGCCAAATTAACGTTGAGCGGAACGTAACAGAGTTGAAGCCTGATCTGGTCATAGGCGCGGCCCGTCAGGAAGATAGCAAAAGTGTTGACAAAGGGGATGAATCCCGTGGCTGCCAGGCCTGCACTGGTGCTGACCATGTCTTGTTCCGAGATGCCAACGTCGAAAAACCGCTCGGGAAAGGCTTCGCCGAACACACTGCTTTTGGTTGAACGATAGAGGTCTGCGTCCAAAGCCACCACTTTGTCGTTGGCTTTGCCGAGCTCGAGCAGGGCATCTCCGTAGGCGTCTCTGGTTTGAATCAATTTCTTGTCACTCATCGTTTAGTTTTCTCCCTCAAGTGCGGCTTCCAGTTCTTTGATGGCCTGTTCATATTGCTGAGGAGTCAAGGGGGCGTTGTGGAAGCGATAGTCGCCTTCGATGAACGATACGCCTTTGCCCTTGACGGTATCCGCCAGGATAACCGATGGTTTACCCTTGATTGTCTCTGCGGTGTCCAGCGCGTCGCATATTTGCTTGATGTCATGTCCATTGACTTCTAAGACATGCCAACCGAAGGCTTCCCATTTCAGACGAAGCGGTTCCAGAGGTTTGGAGTCCTCGGTGCTGCCCTGAGACTCCAGGTGGTTTCGGTCAACGATGGCCACCAGATTGTCGAGCTTGCGGGCGGAGGAGTTCATCATGGCTTCCCAGACCTGGCCTTCCTGCAACTCGCCGTCTCCGAGCAAGACGTAGACCCTGAAATTTTTCCGCAACAGCCTGGCGGCCAGGGCGATGCCGTTTGCGAATGAGAGGCCCTGTCCAAGCGAGCCGGTACATGCCTCAATGCCGGGTGTTTTCATGCAGGGGTGGCCTTGCAGGCAGGCGCCGAGTGTTTTCAGTTGCCCTAAGTATTCATAAGGGAAGACCCCTTTGAAAGCAAGTGCGACGTACTGGGCTGGCACGGAATGTCCTTTACTCATAACAAATCGGTCGCGGTCGGGCCACTGGGGATCGGAGGGGTGATAGCGCATTTTGTAGAAGTAGAGGCTGGTTACAATCTCGACCTCGGACAACGAACCTCCGAAGTGGTGAGGTTTGTTAGGCCCCATCATTTTGACAATCTCGAGGCGCATTTTGCGTGCAATGCTTTTCAGCTCTTGCACCTGTGCGTTATCAATCATCTTTTTCGTGTCCTCCTCAGCATTGAAACAATCAGCTATAAGTTATCATATAAGCAAATTGTAATACAATACAGGGATCTTGTCAAACTGGGGCGAGAGCAAGAATTTGGGGATAATGGCAGTATAATCTTGTAATAAGAAGAAAGGGGAGCTCAGAATGACGGGCCGCTTTTCGCATAGTCACAAAGGGACTCCACAGACCCATCACAGGCGATTTATCAATTAAAGGGCCAATGCTATGCGAAAGGTTCTTTTTAGCGATTGTCCGTGCTCGCCGATCACAGGCTACACATACTTAGCTATGAGAAGATGCAGCTTACGCTTCGTCTCCTCGGAGATCGCGTCTGGGCGAGTGATGATCGCATTAGCAAGGGCATGGCCGCAGTCACACTCCGGAGTATCCCTGATCGCAGGGATCAGGTTGCGGATAGCCCGTTGGGCCACCTGAGTATTTGCCATAAGGTTTCTGACGATGGCTTCGACCGACACAGGTTCTTCGGTCTCATGCCAGACATCGTAATCCGTGACATGCGCCATCGTGGCGTAACACATTTCTGCTTCTCTGGCCAGTTGAGCCTCAGGGACGGCGGTCATTCCAATGATGTCCATACCCCACTGCCGGAATGTGTTGGACTCGGCCCTGGTCGAAAAGCGAGGGCCCTCGACTACAATAAAATTGCCGCCTTTGTGTACCGTCGCTTCCCCTGTCGCCAGGACTGCCCGATAGAGCTGTTCGCTGAGGACCGGACAAAAGGGCTCTGCGAAGCCAATATGGGCGACGATACCCTCGCCAAAGAAACTCAACGTCCGCTTGTTGGTCCGGTCAAATATCTGATGGGGAATCACAATGTCTCGCGGGGCAAAATCTTCTCTCAGGCTGCCTACCGCACTGATTGAGACGATCTGGTTTACTCCCAGGGACTTAAGCGCCCAGATGTTGGCTCTGTAGGGAACTTCACCTGGCATGTATCGGTGCCCACGGCCATGTCTGGCCAAAAAAGCCACTCTCCTTCCTTCCAGGGTCCCTATCACGATGTTGTCAGAGGGCAAGCCAAAAGGTGTGTTCAGGTCCACCATTTCTACGACCTCTTTGTCGAGCAAGCCTTCCATTTCATACAACCCGCTGCCGCCAATGACAGCAAGGCAGGGCTTCGTTTGTGCACTCATGGCATCCTCCATATCCCCTCCGGAATCGGCAATTCATTGAGCGGCGATTATAATCAGGAGTGCACCTTGCGTCAAATACCGTGTGTAATTTGAGGGTGCATCCGAATTTAAGGGAGCAGATGCACACGGCGTTTTCCACAGCTACCGAACAAGGCTGACCATCATTCTGAGCCAAAGCCCTGAGCGCAGCGAAGGGGCAGCGAAGAATCTCATTGCGCATCGTGAAATGAGATGCTTCGCTGCGCTCAGCATGACGCAGTTGAGACTTCTGCAAATTCGCCTAAAATTCTGGGTGCACCCGTAATTTGAGGTCAACTTGGCCTCAGGCAGGCAATCGGATATAATAGATGTGCTTCATCACCCGAACGCATCCGCTGAGGGCAACTTGACCGTTAGAGCATTAAATAAGCTTCTCGCCATTCTGATGGCAACTATTTTAAGCGTGTTATTCCTGGCTGGTTGCTCGGCGTCCAGGCTGGGCGTGTTGCCGGTAGTAAAGGTTGGCCTGATTGCCCCTTTTGAGGGGCCGCAAAGGGCGGCAGCCTATGAGTGTCTGTTTGCGGTGAAGTCAGCCATCAAGGAGTACAATGAGGCCAGCCGAGGTATCGGCCCACTTGTAGAGCTTGTCGCGCTCGACGACAGCCTGTCCGTTGAAGACGCTGACAAGCGAAAGGTGATGCAACAAATGACCATAGACCCTGCGGTGTTGGGAGTGGTCGGGCCATGGATGACAGAGAGCGAGAAGGATACAGAGTTGACCAGGGGTGATGCTCAGGAAGCGGCCCCGCCTGTGTTCATTTTCCCGACGGCGGACCATGACACTTCTTCCTCCACTTCTCGTGCCAGATGGGCATACGAAGCCACAAAAACGTTGCTAAAGGCGATCCGCGCAGCTCACCTGGAATCCGAACTGACCAGGCAGCAGGTTGAAGATAGACTTAGAGCGAGCAGGTAAGGAGAGAGCAAACAGATGCGCATACTCATGTTGTCTTGGGAATATCCACCGCACGTAGTTGGCGGATTGGGTAAGCACGTGGCCGAAATTGTCCCCGCCCTGGCGAATTCAGGCGTGGAGATTCACCTGCTGACGCCCCGTTGGGCAGGCGGCGAGGTAATTGAGACTGCCCAGGGCCGAACCGTATACAGGCTGGACCTTCCAGCCAACCGATCGGGAGATTTCTATGAAGTCGCGCAGAGGACCAACGAGATAATTGTGCAAAAGGCTCGCACCCTCCTGGGGGCGATTGGAGATTTCGACCTTATCCATGCCCACGATTGGTTGGTAGCATTTGCCGGGATCACGCTAAAGCACGATTTCAAAATTGCTTTGCTGAGCACGATTCACGCTACAGAACGAGGCCGCAGCCGCGGCCATCTTCACAATGACATGCAGCGTGCAATTGACCACATGGAATGGCAGTTGACGTATGAGTCCTGGCGCATCATCTGTTGCAGCCACTTTATGGCCCAAGAGGTGCGAGAGTATTTCAACGCACCTGCCGACAAGATTGACGTGATACCCAATGGCATAACGACGGCCCAGTTTGACGAGCTGGAAGGGGTTGATCTGAGCAGTTTTCGCTCGCGTTTTGCGGCGGATTCAGAAAAGATAGTCTTCTATGTGGGCCGCTTGGTACATGAGAAGGGCCTTCATGTGCTGATTGATGCTGTACCTCATGTTCTGAAGCAGTGTCCGGAGGCCAAGTTCGTTATCGCCGGCACGGGAAGCATGTTCGACAGTCTACGACAGCAAGCAGATGCATTAGGCGTGAGTGCAAAGGTCTACCTGACCGGATTTATCTCCGATGAGGACCGCAATAGATTGTTTAAGGTCGCGGATTGCGCCGTTTTCCCAAGCCTGTATGAACCCTTTGGGATTGTGGCGCTGGAGGCCATGGCGGCCAAGACTCCGGTTGTGGTGGCTGAAACGGGAGGCTTGAAAGAAGTCGTCGAACATGGGGAGACAGGCATCACCGTATATCCGGGCAACGCCGAATCCCTGGCGTGGGGAATCACTCACACATTACAGCACCCTGAGTGGGCAAAGGCTCGTGTGGCCAATGCCTATCGCCGCGTCGTCAGCGAATACAACTGGCAACATATCGCCGGGCTGACCCGCCGCGTTTACGAACGAGTCAGAAACGAACGGGCCACAGTTGACTGGTAAGAATTGTGATATTGACGGGAATTCAAATATCTGATATAATAGTAACATAAAATTTACTTTGAGGCAGGCGTAGCACAGGTCTCGGCCAATGTCATGATGTTTGAAATCCTTGATGACACCAAAGTAACTGAGAAACGCCTAAGGTGCAGCATGGCAGGTCACCCACGCCGGTGGGAAGATACCCTATATGCATTCAGCAAGTTAGCCGATGCTCTTTTGGCTGAGGACGATTCCGAAGGCTGCAAGGCTGTCAGGCTTATCTGTGAGGTTGTGGATGCCCAGGTGGGCTGTCTCATGGCCTTTAATGGTGAGGACATGGAGTTGGTCTGCCAGGGGGTCTGGCAAGACGGTTCGTCCATCGAGTCCACCACCAGTCAATCGCTAGGCTCCCTGCCGCCTACAAGCATCGTTCGTAGGATTGTAGAAAGCCAGCAAGTTTATACCCTTTCTCAAGGAGAGATTGATCCTTTTCTGCTTAGCACACTCTCTCTTCTGAAATTGCCCCCTATCGAGTCCGCCATGGTCGTGCCCGTGGTCAATCGCGGGGAAACGGCGGGGATCTTGCTGGCGGGGCGATTGAAGGGCAAACCTTCCTTTAACGCGACGGAGGCTTTACTGCTCGAAACCGTTGCGGCCATGTTGTCCTTGTGGTTCAGAAATCTCTTTCTGCGGCAAGAGATTGGCGTGCTGTCTTCCAAGCTGTCTCGCGCCGATGCTCAACTACTACAAAGCGCAAAACTGGCAGCTACCGGCAAATTGGCGGCCTCAATTGCGCACGAGATTAACAATCCACTGCAATCGGTTCAGAGCTGCATCTATCTGGTCGCCGATGGCATGATAGAAAAAGGTCCGAACAGGCAGTATTTGGATATTGCCAGGGAAGAACTGGACAGGATTGCCAAGATTGTGCAAAGACTGGCTGACCTGTATCGCCCTCCTCAAGAAGGTCGCCGGCTTACCGACATAAACAGCTTGCTGGAGAATGTACTGGCGCTGATGGGCAAGCGGCTGCAGCAGAGCAACGTCAGGGTAACCAAGTTCCTGGCTCCGGACCTGCCTTCAGTTGTGGTGGTGTCGGATCAGATCAAGCAGGTCGCTTTCAACTTAATCCTGAACGCTATGGAGGCGATGCCAGAAGGAGGGGACCTGGATATTATTTCAAGGTTGGTCCAAGAGCACCGTCAACCGCGAGTGGAAATTGTCTTCAAGGATTCCGGCGTCGGCATCGCGCCGGAGGCAATCGAGCGCATTTTCGATCCGTTCTATACCACCAAGGCCAAGGGAACTGGACTTGGTCTATCTATCAGTCACGATATTATCGAGAGGCACGGTGGCTACATTCAGGTCGAAAGCACCGTAGGAAAAGGCTCGGTGTTCACAGTCAGTCTTCCAGTCATCAGTTTGGAAGAACAAGCCAGCCAACCGGGTAAATGATGGTTCGCGCCTGTTTTGAACCCGAAAGGATGACCGAATGTTTCTTCAGGGAAAGATTTTAATCGTGGACGATGATCCTTCCATAAGAAACACTTTGAAAGAGGTCCTATCCCGAGAGAGCTATCAGGTCACTACCGCAGGAAGCGGCGAAGAAGCTCTCAAGATCATGAGAGAAACGAATTTTGACTTGGCGCTGCTGGACCTGAAAATGGTGGGCATGGATGGCCTGTCTCTGATGAAAGAGATTCGCAAACGTTCGCCAACAACGGGCATCATCATGTTAACGGGATATGCTACGTTGGAGTCGGCGATCGGAGCGTTGAGACAGGGCGCCCATGACTATTTGCTTAAGCCCTGCGAACCTGAAACTTTGAAAAACAGCATTCGGGAAGGTTTGAAAAAACAGTGGCGCGATATGCGCAGGCGAGAGCTGATTGACCGGCTGGAACAAGGAGTGCGGGAGTTATCGGTGGTATCTTTTACCGAGTCGGAGGAACAAGAGATGCTTCTCGAAGAACCTGAGGAGTCGGAGAATGACAACAGATTCCTCAGGGTAGGCGACCTGCTCATTGACCTGCGCAAGCACATTGTCACGATGCGGGGAGAGCCGGTGAGTCTGACGCCGACCGAGTTTTCTGTGCTGGCGAGCCTGGCAGAATCTGCCGGCACGGTTCTGCGGTGTGAGGAATTGGTCAGCCGCGCGCAAGGATACAATTGTCCTGAACAGGAAGCGCGCACGATCATAAAGACTCACATCAGCCACTTGCGGCAAAAGTTGGAGCAAGATCCAAGCAGGCCTTGCCACATACTGAACGTGCGAGGCGTCGGGTATATGCTGGCACTACCGTTCGAGCAGAATTCTTGAAAAGCGTGGTAAAGTAGAGAAGGTGAAATCAACCGTTACCGATTCTTTACTCTTAACTTAACCTCAACGCTTCCTACACTGATTCTTGACCGAAAAGGGCCAGTGTTCATGTTATACTGTCACTGGCTGAAGGAGCTATGAGGAGGCAATCAAGTGAAGAAAAGAAAGCGAATTCTGGTGGTCGATGATGAGATCAGATTGGCTTTTTTACTCAAGCAGAGCCTGCTGGCTTTAGGCGCAGAATATGAAATTGAAACTGCAAACTCCGGACTGGAAGCCCTGCAAATTCTGGAGCAGTCCCCTTGCGACCTGGTCATTACAGATTTCCGGATGCGAGGAATGGGGGGATTAGATTTGCTGCGGGCTATCAAATCTGAGAGCCCTGAAACGTTGGTTATCCTGATGACAGCTTACGGGTCGCCTGAGATCGTGGCAGAGGCGAAAAAACTGGAAGTCTATCGCTATATCACCAAGCCTTTCCCCATAGAAGAATTTCAGACTATGGTAAAAGAAGCATTTCTTGACAAGAAATCTCCCACTGACCTGGCTCAGTCAGCCTGATGCAAAGCCTGGGGTGACAAAATTTTCAGGATAAGCTCGGGCTTTGGGACAGGTTCCCGGCTGAACCGGTAGGCCCCCTCAATTCTTTTCTGAACCTCCCTAAAGGGCTCGCTGTCTGGTGCAAAAGATGAGTGGACTGTGCAAAGTGGGTCTCCGTGGCCAACCCGGTCACCAGTTTTGCGGTGAAGGACAATCCCAACGGAAGGGTCTATCGCGTCCCCTTTCCTGGTTCGGCCGGCCCCCAAAGATAGGGCTGCCATACCAATTTCCAGTGCATTCACAGCGCATACCCAACCCGACACTTCGGCCCTCAGGACGGTAGAAAACCTGGCGGACGGCAGAACATCGCCTGGATTATTTACAACGCGAGGGTCTCCACCTTGCGCCATTATCCATTCGCGGAATTTCTCAAGGGCCGAGCCGTTGCGGAGAGAGTCCTGAAGTAACTCAAGAGCCTGCTCTTGGGTCTGAGCGCGGCCTGCGACAAGCAGCATCTGTGTCGCCAGAGTCAGGCATTGCTCGATCAGGTCGGCCGGCCCACGTCCGCGGAGTGTGTCTATGGCTTCAACGACTTCCAGCGCGTTTCCGACGGCATTGCCCAGCGGCTGGTCCATATTTGAGAGCACAGCGGCCATCTTGCGTCCCATACCGTGGCCGATGTTGAGCATCAGGGTCGCCAGAGCTTCGGCATCGTCCAGGGTCTTGTTGAACGCGCCATGTCCGACCTTAACATCAAGCACTATGCCATCGGCGCCGGCGGCGATCTTTTTGCTCATGATGGAGCTGGCAATAAGAGGAATGCTGGAGATTGTGGCGGTCACATCGCGCAAGGCATATAGAATCCCATCGGCGGGAGCGAGGTCATGCGACTGACCCGAGAGGGCAATGCCATGGCTGCGCAGGCACTTCTTGAATTCGGAGACGGTCAGGTCGCACCGAAGGCCAGGCACAGATTCCAGCTTGTCGACCGTGCCGCCCGTAAAAGAGAGCCCGCGGCCTGATATTTTCCCCACCGGCAGGCCCGTTGACGCCACAAGAGGGGCGACAACCAGCGTGGTCTTGTCGCCAACCCCTCCTGTCGAATGTTTGTCAACAACAAAGGGGGCGATGTCCGCCAAATCCATTACCCTGCCCGAATGGGCCATAGCGAAGGTGAGATTGATGGTTTCCTGCAGGGTCATGCCCCTCAGGTATACGGCCATCAGCCAGGCCGCAATCTGGTAATCGGGTATGGCCCCGCTGACAATTCCCTCAATGAATGTCTGCAATTCTTCACGGGTTAGTTCCAGTCCATCGCGTTTCTTAGCGATAATATCGGTTGCCAACATGATGGTTGATTGACTCCCTCCACAGTTGCCGGATGTTGTAAGTATATCACAGATTGAAAATAGGGGATAGAACAGACACCCCATTGCAGGGGAGTGACTTGAACGTTTGGCGATTCTCCTATATCATCATAAGTTGAGATAGGCGATAGAGGAATTGTCCGAAGTGAGGCCGCGCTTGTGAGTATGAGTGATGTGATTGTCATAGGCGGTGGTCTGGCTGGCTGTGAAGCGAGCTGGCAGATTGCCGGCCGGGGTTTCCGGGTGACGTTGTTTGAGATGCGTCCGGCAAAAATGACGCCTGCCCATCAGACCGGGTACCTGTCTGAGTTGGTTTGCAGCAACTCTTTGGGGTCCAACCTGCCTGACCGCGCGCCCGGCCTGTTAAAAGCGGAGCTGCGCCACCTGCGCTCCCTGATCATAGCCTGTGCCGATGCGACAAGCGTACCGGCTGGCGGGGCATTGGCAGTGGACAGAGAGGCGTTTGCCAGACGGGTAACGGAACAGATAGAGAGCCACCCGCTGATCGAAGTCCGCCGCGAGGAGGTGCGGGTCCTCGAACACGATGGGCGGTTCAAGATTATTGCCACAGGCCCTCTCACCTCAGATTCTCTGGCAGATCAGATAGCGGCGATCACAGGCAGGGAACGCCTCTATTTCTACGACGCGATGGCGCCAATCGTCTACGAACATTCGATTGATTTCTCCAAAGTGTTTAAGGCCGCTCGCTATGGGCGTGGAGGAGACGATTACATCAACTGTCCGATGAGCCGGGAAGAGTACGACCGCTTTGTGGAGTCGCTCGTTGCCGCAGAGACCATACCGCTTCGTGAATTCGAGCAGGACAAGAGATTCTTTGAAGCCTGTCTTCCAGTGGAAGTCATCGCTGCCAGGGGGCACAATGCTCTGGCCTATGGCCCACTGAGGCCGGTCGGTTTGACCGACCCGCGAACGGGCCGCCGACCGTGGGCGGTGGTGCAATTGAGGCAGGATAACCGCGCGGGAACGCTCTATAACATTGTCGGCTTCCAGACCAATCTGCGATGGAGTGAACAGCGGCGCGTGTTCAGATTGATTCCAGGGCTGGAGAACGCCGAGTTTGCCAGATTCGGGCAGATGCATAGGAACACGTTCATAGACTCACCGAGGCTTCTGGAACCGACCATGCAGTTGAAAGGCAATCCTGCGGTATTCTTTGCCGGGCAAATTGTGGGGATGGAAGGGTATGTGGCTTCGGCGGCGAGCGGTCTGGTTGCAGGAATCAATGTGGCCCGACTTCTCCGTGGGCTCTCGCCTGTCATCTTTCCGGCTACCACCATGCTTGGGGCCTTGTGTCAATACATTACTTGCGATCAGCTCACGGATTTTCAACCCATGAAACCCAATTATGGTTTGTTGCCCGGCCTCTCATCGCCTGTGCACAGGTCCAACAGAAACCAGGCCTTGAGCAAGCGCGCCATAGACGATATGCTGGATTTCATAGCCAGGAATTCGCTTGAGCAGGTTGACTTCTGAACATATTGCATTAGAATTGACAAGGTAGATATTCGCACCGTATTGAGGTGAATTCTGTGGTGAAAATGATTTATTCGGCTATCCGAAGCGTGCTGGTCATTGGCGTTGCTTTGCTCGTTTGCGGAGGGGTGCGAGCCTTCGCCGGCTTCGAGCCGTACATCCCGCCGTCAGAGGGGGAATGGCGGGTGACAGAGCACGTCTTCGGATTGTCCCTTTCGCTCTCCAATTCACATGAAATCACCACAACTCTGGCGTTCGATGGGGACATGGCCTACGCCTTTGCCCAGGAGCAGTGCCGGATTGGCCCACGTCCTTCTGGCAGCGAAGAGAACCGAGTGCTGGGAGACTATGTGATTGAGCGGCTGCGAGAATATGGCTGGGAAGCCGTTGAGCAGAAGTTTGTTTACGGTGGGGTGCCCATACGAAACATCATTGGGAAGAAGGGCCTCGGTCCAATTGTCATCGTAGGCGCGCACTACGACACGCGGCCGATTGCCGATAAAGACCCGGAGAACCCCCAGCAGCCAATCGTGGGCGCCAACGACGGGGCAAGCGGTGTGGCAGTCCTGCTGGAAATAGCACGAGTTCTCAATGTGCCAGAACAGGGCCTGCAGGTGTGGCTGGCTTTCTTTGATGCCGAAGACCGGGGCAATATAGACGGATGGCCGTTCTCGGTAGGCGCCGAATACATGGCAGCCAGCTTGCAGGAGAGGCCCAGGTATATGGTACTGCTGGATATGGTGGGCGACGTACAACAAGAAATATACTGGGAAACACATTCCGACCCCGACCTCCTAAAGGAACTGTGGGATATCGCGGAGGAGCTTGGTTATGGCGAACAGTTTATCCCAGAATTTCGGTGGGGTCTGACCGATGACCACATTCCGTTCTTGAGACGTGGCATCCCAGCCGTTGACATCATAGACTTCGATTACCCGTATTGGCACACGACTCAAGACACCTGTGACAAAATTGGGGCGGCCAGCCTGGAGCGCGTTGGGAGAGTGGTCGAGAAGTGGCTTTTGAGCTTAAACGTGGATGAATGATCAAATCTTGACATCTTTCGATGAGGAGAGAGACTATAGCTAGAGAGTTCATATTGACAGAGTCACCGGCAGAAACAGCTTTCCTGGTGGGGGTTGAACTGAAGAACGAGCCATCTGATTGGTCGGTCGAGGATTCGCTGGAGGAACTGGAAAGGCTCAGCGCCACGGCCCAACTGGAAGTAGTAGGGCAGACCTATCAGAAGATCGCCCGCATCGATCCGGCGACGTACATAGGGAAGGGCAAACTTGAGGAAATCAAGATTTGGCTGGCTGAGCTGAACTTCGATCTGCTCGTGTTCGACGATGAGTTATCGCCCAGACAGCAGCGAAACCTGGAAAGAATCCTGGGAGTACGGGTGATAGACCGCACCGCGCTGATTCTGGACATTTTCGCGCAACATGCCCATACGCGCGAAGGAACGATGCAGGTTGAGCTGGCGCAGTACGAATACCTTTTGCCCAGACTCACCCGCCAATGGTCGCACCTCAACCGACAGGTTGCGGCTGGCGGGGGGCGAAGGGGGAGAGGGGCGAGAGGAGCTGGCTCAGGGCCTGGTAGCCTGGGAGCAGGGCTGAGAGGGCCCGGCGAAACACAACTGGAGATAGACCGGCGCGAAATCAAGCAGAAAATCGCTCAACTGAGGGGCGAGTTGGAGGCCGTGCGCAAACAACGGCAGCTTCACCGCCAGCAACGCAGAAAAGTGGGTATTCCCACGGTGGCTCTGGTCGGATATACCAATGCGGGCAAATCCACACTGCTCAACGCGCTGTCTGGCGCCGACGTGCTGATTGCTGACCAGTTGTTTGCAACCCTGGATCCGACTACTCGCAGAGTCTCGCTGCCGTCCGGCAGAGAGGTGCTGTTCACCGATACGGTGGGCTTCATTAAGAAATTGCCCACCCATCTGGTTGCTGCTTTCCGTGCCACCCTTGAAGAGATTACGGAAGCGGACTTGTTGGTCCATGTTATTGACATAACGCATAGAAACGCATGGGAACAGAGTGCCGCAGTAGCCGAAGTGCTGAACGATTTGGGGGCTGGCCGCAAACCTGTGGTGGTGGCCCTGAACAAGGTGGACAAGATGGTTGACCTTCAGCAGTTGTACGACTGGCAAGCCAGGTTTCCGCAAGGTGTAGCCGTATCCGCAGCTCAGAAGACCGGACTTGAGGCGTTGCTGAGCACGATAGAGGAGACCCTTCAGCGTTCGATGATCTCTGTCAAGGTGAACCTGCCATACCGGGCTGCCGAACTGACGGCCGTGTTCCATGAACAAGGTTCAATCGAGTGGGAGGAATATTCTCAGGAGGGGACAATCATCAAGGGGTTCCTGCCGAACAGGTTGCTGGATGTTTTCAAAGAGTATCTGGTGGGCGAAACCAAGAGAAACAGAACGAATAGCCCATCATAAACGGATCGTATGAAGTTTACATAAAAATAGAATGGAGCAGCTATGTTAGACCGACTGCTGGGTTTCTTGGCAAAATGGCGAGGGCTTCCCGCACTCATAGGCGTATTTCTGGTGGCTTTGAGTTTTATAGCCAGTTTTGTGCCTGGCGCGTCATGGCTTACCTGGCATGACTGGTTGCTGCATCTGGGAATCATCGTGGCGGTTTTGGGTGTGTTACTCGGCGAAGTCCTGTGAGGCCACCAGATGGCGACATAATGTGATGCAAAATACTTCGCACTATGTATATTATGTGAAATAGTGTCGTTTCGCTTCTTGTATTCCCGTAACAAAAATCGCGAGAGACGTGCGTATCAGGAGCGCTGGATGAAATCCTTTTTGAGAATTTTGTTTGTTGTCTTCATCGGCACCACGGTGATGTTGTCTAGCTTTGCCGCAGGATATGGCACCCGTTGGTACTTCTACAGGCACACGCCCACTGCCGAAGAGTCTGCCGATTTCGAGGTCTTTTGGGAAGCATGGCGCATTCTCGAAGCGAATTTCTACGGTGACTTGCCCGAACCCAAACAAATGGTCTACGGGGCCATTCGGGGTGTGTTGGCCCTGCTCAACGATCCTCATACCGTGCATGTTGAGCCTCAACCCCGCCAGTTGGAAAAGGATAACCTGAAGGGGAGTTTTGGCGGCATCGGGGCTTACATCAACCGTTCTGAGGACGGCAAGATTACGATCAAGGTCATGCCAGACTCGCCGGCGATGCGCGCAGGGTTGCAGGATGATGATGTCATTTTGAAGGTAGACGACAAGGAACTGACCCCGGAGATGAGCGAGCAAGATGTCGTGCTCTTGATCCGTGGCCCCATCGGCGAAGTGGTAAAGCTCACGATCGCGCGGCAGGGCGTCGCCGAGCCTTTTGTAGTGGATGTGGTCCGCGAGAAAATCGAGACCCCTACTGTGGAATGGAAAACGCTCGAGGATGGAGTCGGTTATGTGGCCATCACCCTGTTCGGAGAACGCACCCCATCGGAGCTTGAGAAAGCGCTGAAAGAGTTGAAAGAACAGCACATCAAAGGTTTGGTCCTGGACCTGCGGAACAATCCCGGCGGATTGCTGAACACCGCGGTTGATGTGACAGGAGAGTTTATCGGGCGCAAGACAGTACTTCACGAGCGGAAACGCGACGGGACAGAAAAAACATACACTTCATCTGCCAATGCGATAATTCCTGAACTTCCCATAGTGGCGATAGTCAACGAAAGTACGGCAAGCGCTTCTGAGATCGTCGCCGGCGCCCTGAGAGACGTCCTGGGCGTGCCGCTGGTGGGCAAGAAGACGTTCGGTAAAGGCTCCGTGCAACTGGTCTTTGACCTATCAGATGGGTCAAGTCTACATGTTACAGTCGCTCAGTGGTTTACCCCTGATCACCATCAGATTCAAGGTGAAGGCTTAACACCGGATTATGAGGTCGGCATCGAAGAAACCGACCGGTCTCAAGACAAGGATCCACAGTTGGACAAGGCACTCGATGTGCTGAAATCAAAACTCGGAGAGCAAACCGGGTGAAGGCCGGGGCGTAAGATGGCTGGCAGAGAAGAAAAAGAGCGTCGCACTGTGGCGACAAACCGCAAGGCTTTATACGACTACTTCATCGTTGAGAGATTTGAAGCTGGCATCGCGCTGACCGGTTCGGAGGTTAAATCCATCAGGAGTGGACGCGCCAACCTTCGCGACAGCTATGTCCAGGTGAAAAATGGAGAGCTGTGGCTTGTGGATGCGCATATAGCGCCCTACGACCAGGCCAGCCGAGAGAACCACGACCCGCGCCGCGATAGAAAGCTGTTGATGCATCGCAAAGAGATCAATCGTCTGGACCATAAAGCGCAGGCCAAAGGTTACACGATAGTGCCCTTACGCATGTACTTCTCCGAAAACAACCGCGTCAAAGTGGAGATCGCCCTGGTTCAGGGCAAGAAGATGTATGACAAACGGGAGGCCATTTCCAAACGCGAGTCTGACAGGCAGATGAGGCGTGCACTGCACGGACGTTATGAGGATTAACCTCATGTTAACAAAATTTGCGTGTGCAGCCAAAATTTGCTATACTATGATTAAGTTAAGGGGATGATCGGTTTCGACAGGGAAGGCTGGCTCAGGCCTGCAAGCCGAGATTGCTCCATTCTCGTTAAACAGGAGCGCTCAAAAATAACTGGCGAACCTCAATTCGCTCTGGCTGCGTAAGGCAGTCACGTCCTCCTGAGTTTTCCCCCGGTAAATTCAGGAAGGATGTCATAGGTACTGGGGTGCGGGGCATCTGATGCCGATAGGATGCCTCAAAGTCAGGGGGGAGGTCCCCTGAATCGGCTGGCTCTTTGTAAGCCCTGTCAGTCGGGCTGACAGAGAGCGAGAACACAATAGACTGAATAAGCTTGTAGCATGGTCTCAGCCGAATTCTTTGGACGCGGGTTCGATTCCCGCCATCTCCACTCATCTTCGTTATTGGTGAACCTTACCGGGGGGAGGAGCGAAGTGGACAACCAACAGAACAGCCGACGGCCTGCCGCCGAACAGAAGATGGCTGTATTACGTCAACTTGTTGCCACTATGACAGATCAAGACGCTCCCCCAGAGCGGCGCCAAAACGCGAAACAGAGCTTGTTGAAAATCGGCGATCATTCGATAGTTGGCCTGCTCAAAGAAGTTGTTGAGAAGACACAAGATGACACAGTCCTGACCGACGCGATAGACGTGCTGGGTTTCCTGCCGGTGACGCCCGATGTCACCGACACGCTCCTCAGATTGTTGTGGTGTGAATCCTCCGCCGTGCGTCAGTCCGCCATTCGGGCCCTGTCTCGAATCGGAGATTTGAGAGCGGCTTCTGTGCTGTCTGTTATCGTGGCCGATAGCCACAATCCGGATACGATTTTCGACGCCGGGGATGGCGATCTGGCCAAACGGTCGCTTGACAAGATCCTGCTGAGAGCACGGTTCTAGGGCTCTGCACGTGCCGACACCTAATCGTTCCTCGATTCGCACCTTGTCCTGGCCAACTCGGGCCAGGGCCTGTTCTAATCATGTTTTTTGATACCTTCCGCAAGACACAGCAAAGATTTGAGCGTTCCAGAGAAATCGCGCAAATTCTGATTAAATACGGCTTTGATTTTGTTGTAGACCAATTGGGTCTGTCCGGACCTGGCTGGCCCACTTTTTCTATTGGGCAGATAGCGGAGCTGCGTGGGCTTTCCATCTACGTGCGGCTGCGGCGGATGCTCGAAGAACTGGGGCCGACATTCGTCAAACTGGGGCAGATGCTGAGCACACGCACAGATTTGTTGCCTCAAGAGCTGCTCCACGAACTGGAGAAACTCCAGGACGAAGTCCCACCGTTTTCCTTTAACCTGGCACGTTCTGTCATAGAAGCAGAACTTGGAGATTCACTGGAGAAGCTCTTCGCCGAATTCTCTCCCACTCCATTTGCTGCCGCTTCTATTGGGCAGGTTCACAAAGCAACTTTGCCTGACGGCACCAGCGTGGTCGTAAAAGTCCAGAGGCCTGGCATTGAACGACAGGCAGAAGCGGATTTGTTGCTTATGCAAGACCTGGCCTATCTGGCGGTGCAGAGAACGGAATGGGGAAAAATTTACGCCGTTGACGAACTGATAGAGGAATTCAGTTATCAACTGCGCGACCAGCTTGACTATACAGTCGAAGGGCGCCATACAGACACCTTCCGACGTTTCATGAAAGACATCCCCCGGATGTACGTACCCCAGGTTTTCTGGGAATACTCCACTCGTCGGGTGTTGACTACCGAACTTGTGGAGGGCATCAAGTTAGACCAGCAGGACCTGCTGCGGGAAGCCGGAGTGGATACAAAAGAGCTGGCTGCCGCTTTTGTCGAGATCATGGCCACCCAGGCTCTCAGCAAGGGCATCTACCACGCCGACCCCCATCCAGGCAACGTCATGCTGGGGCCGGATAACGCGATAGTTTTCGTTGATTTTGGCATGGTCGGCTACCTCGACGATGAGCTGAAGGAACAAATGCTGGACTTCGTCCTGGCGGTTGTGCAGGGCGATGTAGATGCCATTGTGTATTCGTTGCTCAAGATCGGGATTGTAAAACACAAGTTTGACCGACCTCGCATCAAGGCAGACATACGAAGATTGCTGCGCAAGTATTATGAAGTTCCTTTGGCTGAAGTATCGCCCGTGGAAGCCATCGAGGAATTGCTGCTGCTGGCAACGAAGCATCGGGTCAGGCTGCCCGCCGACCTGACCATGTTGATCAAAGCAGCATTGATCGTAGAGGGTGTCGCAACCCAACTCGACCCGGATATGAGCATCGTTGACATAGCCAAACCGTTCGCCTTGCGTATCCAGCAAGAGCGATTGGCCCCAGAGTATCTCGTCAAGCAGATTTCGAGGCAGGCGAGGCTGCTGCATCGGTTGATTGGCGGCCTGCCGGTTCGGCTTGACAACCTCTTGCGGCTTTTTGAGAACGGCGAGCTCACGGTGAGAATTGAAATCGCCCGCCTGGACCATTATGTGCGGCAGATTTCAACTATTGGCAATCGGCTGTCCTTTGCCATTGTGATTGCCGCTACCCTCATAGCCTCTGCGGTGCTATTGCACAGCAAGGTTGGCCCCAGTGTTTTCGATATCCCTGTGATCGCGATTTTGGGCTTTGCCTTGAGCATCATGCTGGGCTTCTGGTTGCTGGTAGCCATCCTCCGGTCCGGGGCGTTGTAGCCTTTTCAAGCTCATGGCTCATTGCCCCTCTCAGGATTGTCGAGGCGGAATCCATGGCCTCGCACGGTGACGATGTACTGGTGCTGAGGTTCAATTTCTGCCAACCTCTCGCGCAACCGTCGCGCCAAAGCGTCTATCGCCTGTTCAGAGACGCCCTCTTCCAAAGCCTCCGGCCACACCGCCTGTATGATTTCATCCCGGCTGCAAACACGCCCATTCCCATCATAAAGCAATTCCAGGAACCGGTACTGGGCGAGTGAGAGGGGCGGGCTGAGTTCGCGGCCTGCCAGCCAAACCCGGCGGCTCTGTTTGTCGAGATAGAGTTTGCCGGAACTCTGCAGGTGCTGTTCATCGAAAAACAGAGGCGTGGTGGCGCCAGGCGCCACGAATGTCAGTTTGAAACACCAGGCGATCTGGATTTCGTCTCCGTCCTGCAACACATGCTGGCTGTCACACTGCCGACCATTCACGTATGTCCCATTCTTGCTCTGACAATCCTCGATGATGTACTCGCCGCTGACCTGGCGTATCACAGCGTGTCGCCTGGACACCTGACGGTTAGGCAGGACGACGTCGCACTCGGGGTCTCTGCCCAAGACGACTTCATCTTTGGCAATCGGCCAGCACTGTCGTTGATCTCCTCCCTCGTAGAGAATGAGCATGGCCAATTCCTTATTGTTGTCTTCGCAACCGGCTTCTTGCAAAGAATTTCTCTCCACAGCTCGTTCGACTCCTTCACCCACTTGACAACAAGATTAGAATAAACTAATCTATCGCTGGATACAAATCTCGGAGGAGAAGAGAATTTGGCCAGCCCTTTGCAGGCAGGTACCATTTTACGATCTCGCTACCGGATCAACAAATTGATCGGGCAAGGCGGGATGGGAGCCATCTATCAGGCCGACGATTTGCGACTGGAAGGCAGGCAGTGCGCCATTAAAGAGACGGCCTTCGAAGACAGTGGCGACCCGGTTGTGCAGGTTCAGGCGCAAGAACAATTCTACAGGGAAGCGAGTGTCCTGGCCAGGTTAGACCATCCCAATTTGCCAAAAGTCTCCGATTTCTTCACAGAAAACGGGCGCGATTATCTGGTCATGGATTACGTTGCCGGTCGAGACCTCAAGGAGATGGTCGAGGAGGCGTCCCGGCAGGGCCGTTTTCTGGAAGAATCGGCCATCTTGCTCTGGATGGAACAACTCTGCGATGCGCTGGAGTATTTGCACAGCCAGAGTCCTCCGGTTTTGCATCGGGACATCAAGCCCGCTAACATCAAATTGACGCCCTCGGGGAGCATCAAACTGGTTGATTTTGGATTGGTCAAGTTGATGGCTGATGAGGACCTGCGAACCGTTACGGTCATTCAGGGGCGAGGCACACTTC
>DAOTYC010000189.1:0-3985 GCA_034435095.1 Anaerolineae bacterium
GCGCATGAGGTGATAAATCTCTTGTTTTGTGCCGACGTCTATGCCGCGCGTAGGGTCATACAGCAGGTAGATTTTGGCCTCGGTCAGCAACCACTTGGCCAGCGAGACCTTCTGCTGGTTGCCGCCGCTCAGGCTGCGCACGGGAACCGCCGGTGAAGGCGCTTTGACCGCCAGTCGCCGCATCATCTTGGCGATGGCGTCATTCTCGGCGGCGCGGCTGATGACAGAGAAACGGCTCAAGCGGTTGAGGATGGCCATAGTCATGTTCTCGCCGACCGTCATGGGCAGGATCAGCCCTTCCGTTTTCCGGTCGGCGGGAATCATTGCCAAACCAATCTTGGGGTCTACAGCTTGCGTTGGGCTGTTGATGTTCACCCGTTTGCCTTCCACGCGCACTTCGCCGCTGACACCGGCATACACCCCGAACAACGCAAACAACAGGTCGCCCTGGCCCTGACCCTCCAGGCCGGCCAACCCAACAATTTCGCCGCGACCCACCGTGAGCGAGATTTGGTGGAGGGCATTTTCCCAACTCAGGTCTTTGATCTCCAGGACAGCCGGAGGTGGTTGCTTGCGTTTGGGCTTCGGTGGAAACGATTTTTCCAGCTTATGCCCAATCATGAGTTGCACCACCTCATCGTCCGGCAGAGAGCCGGTCGGGAAAGATTTGACGTCTTTGCCGTTCCGGAACACAGTAGTCACATCGCAGAGCTCCTGAATCTCACCCATGCGGTGCGAGATGAACACGATGGCTTTGCCCTGGTCGCGAAGCCTTCGGATGAGATTGAAGACCAACGTCACCTCTCTCGCTGCCAGGGCCGAAGTGCCCTCGTCGAGGATGAGCAGGTCCGGGTTACGGTGCACGGCGTGGGCGATCTCCACCAACTGACGGTCGGCCAGCGGCATGTCCAGCACCACGGCATCGGGGTCAATGCCCTCGAAGCCGAGTTCGGCCAACAGGGCCTCGGTCCGTCGCGATTGCTCCCTGAAGTTAATGAGCCCGAATGAGTCCAAAATGGGGTCTGATAACCAGATATTCTGGGAGACCGTAAGGTGAGGCACGAGGGACAGTTCCTGAAACACGGAAACGATGCCCAATTTGACCGCATCGGCGGGGCTGTTTGGCCGGATTTCCTTGCCTTTGAACAGGATTTGGCCGGCGTCGGGCCGATGGACGCCGCAAACGACTTTGACCATCGTGCTCTTGCCGGCGCCGTTTTCGCCGATCAGGGCGGTGATCACGCCGGCGTCACAGCTAAAAGAGGCATTATCCAGTGCGATGACGCCGCCGAACCGCTTGGTGATGTTCACGGCTTCCAGTAAAGCCATAAACGTCTCCTCCTTGGCCAGTGATGAGGAATAGCCCTGGACGCCATTCGATTCAGGAACTGATGCGCGTGCCACAGGCTATGCGTTCGGAGAGGCAGGCGAGAAATCTCCTGCCCCTCCGAGGTTGCTAATGGTTTAGTAGGCGTCCTGCGCCAAAATTTCGGCGGCAGTGAACATCACACCACATTCCGGAAGCTGGAAGGCGACAAAGAAATTGTCCTTGACATCAGGGAAGTAATCCACGCCCTCCACCGCCTTGTCCGAATAGACGATAGGCAGAGGCACGTTGATTTCTTGTGGCACTTCAATGCCATCCTTCAGCATATCAATGGCCAGCTTGATGGACACGGCGACCATGGCTGGCGTCTGGCCCACTGAGATGTACGGGATATTGTACTGGGCAGACAGCTTGCGGAAGCCGTTTTCAGCCTCGCCGGCGATGGGCACGAACGGACGACCGGCGTCAATGAACGCGCGGACCACGCCCGTAGTGCCGCCCTGGCACCATACACCGTCAATTTGCGGGAAGGCAGCCAGCGCGGTCGCCATCACCGTCTGAGCCGGGCCATCGGCCCACATGCCCGGTTGCTCGCCGAGGATTTCGATGTCGGGGTACTTCTCGAACACCGACTTCGCACCAGCATTACGCCCGTTGTCCACCGTAGTGCCCGGCACGCCGGTAATCATGAAGACCTTGCCCTTGCCGCCCAGTTTTTCGACCAGCCACTCGGCCATCACTTTGCCGAATTCAAACTGGTCTTCGTTGATGCGGATGGCATACGGCGAGCTGCTGACGTTGTCAAACGAGATCACCAGGATGCCGGCATCGTGTGCGCGCTTGACCACCGGGTTCAGCGCGTCTTCGGAAGCCGTGTTCAGGATGATCGCGTCGTATCCAGCGGCGATCATGCTGTCCACGATGGCGATCTGGGCATTGGCATCGTTGCCCGAGCTGACCACGTACAGCTCCGAGATGTACGGCTTGATCTCCGGGTGATTGGCATAGGCGCGGGCCATCTGAATCATCTCAGTACGCCAGTCGTTGCCGATGTAGGAGTTGCTGATGGCGATGCGATAGGGTGGTTCTTTGGTCTGAGGTGCCTTGATCTTCGGGGTATCCGGCGCCTTCGGCTGATAGCATTTCGCAGCGTCAAATTTCTCCCACAGGCCGGTCATGGCGCTTTCTGGTGTAGGGTCTTGCGCCCAGACGACGCCCACACTCACCAGAAGCAGGCTGATAACCAACAACACGCTGATCCTTTTTGCAAACATTTGTTCCCTCCCTAGAACTACACAATTGAATTGAATGGACGATGCACACTCAGGATTTCGACACGCGGTTCGCCGGCGGTGTGATCCGCCCGATGTCCGGGCGGCTGGGTGCCTCAGGCCCGTAGGTCGGCGATTGGCTCTTGCTTGAGGCCGAACGCACCACCTCCTCTCTGCACCTTTACCATTGGGACGAGTCTTGCCGCCGCAACTACTTTCTCAGCAAACTCGCCCATGTTGTTGGATAACAGATCAACGGATCAGAGCGACACGGCAGGGTGCGCCATCGCTCCCGACGATATTGAGCGGCATACAGATAAGCTGATAAAGCCCAGGCGCGATGCCGGTCAGATTCAAGCCTTCAATGACCACCACACGCGCTTCAAAGAACAGCCGATGCGTCGTCAGAAGGTCGTGAAACGGACAGACCGACAGGTGGTCGTGTCCGACCACTTTGAGCCCGCGGTCAATCAGCCACCGCGCCGCATCAGCCTCGACTCCTACGTAATCTTTAGAGAATGTGGTTTCTTTGCGTTCCCAGAGTTTTGAATTCCTGGTCTTGAACAGGACGCGAGTGACACCAGCCGGAATGCCTGCCTCTTCCAGGTCCTTGGCGTGAATCTGATCCAGGCTGTCCGGAAACTCGATCACCAGTGCCGGCCCGATGAGGTCGTCCAGTGATAAAGAGTCTACGGCAGGCGCGCCAGGCACAAAGTGAACCGGCGCGTCCAGGTGGGTGCCGCAGTGGCAGCCCATCTTCATTTCGGAGACATTCGCGTCATCGCCCTTGTCCATGTCTCGAACACGGTAGATGCTGGCCGTGGGGTCGTGGTAGAAAGGCATCATGTTGTTGTGAATGGGCAGAGATACGTCGAAGATTTGCACCAGTCTTCCTCCTTAACTTAGTGGAAAAGCGGCCAAGAGCCAGACAAAATAGATGACAATTCAGGTCGAGACATGTCTCCTCATCGCTCTTTCGGGAAGAACTCAACCCCCTGTTTGTAGGACGTGGTTAAGCTGGTGGCAAACAAATCTTAGCACCAAAAAGCTATCCTGTCAAGACCTGTATCCCATCTATCGATAAACACTCTCATTCTGTTCGTGCCTATCAGATAACCAATCATCATACGGAAGCAATCATTATTTTACTCCAGTTTGGGCGTTTTGTCAATACGACGGCCTGCGTGGGGTGCGTCCAGGATTTTAGGCGAGTTAGCACAAAGCTTCAACTGCGTCATGCTGAGCGTAGCGAAGCATCTCATTTAAGTTTCGGATGTGCCCGGTTGACTTTGTGCGCCGGGCATGGTAACATAGCTCTGCGGGCCGCGATTCAGTACCAGGTTTCTGATTGCGATACGTGCGGGTCTGCCGGATTCATTATAAACAT
>DAOTYC010000190.1:0-10580 GCA_034435095.1 Anaerolineae bacterium
ACGCTGCGCCCCGTTTACGACCGCTATTATGAGGTCTATCGCCGCACCTACGAGCACGTCAAAGGCGAGATGCACGTCCTGGCCCAGTTGTCCTGCGAGACGGACGCCAATCAGTGCGCAAACAGAACGAGCAAGTAGCAACTCAACCACCACATTACGCATTAAGATTAAAGAGGAGGAAATCATCATCAGATGGGTGCTAAAGAAATCAGAATGGCAAGGTTATTAAACCCTGAAACAGGCAAGGCCGTGAATATCCCCGTCGACCACGGCTCGGTGCTGGGCAGCGCGCCCGGCCTGACCGACCCGGTAGCCGTGTTGCAAAAGCTCATTGAGCTGCGCATTGACTCAACACTGCTCAACCCGGGTCTCGCCAAAATCACCGAACATCTGTTTGAGAACAAGATGGCCCCCGGACGTGTGCTGACCTCTGACCTGCCGCTTATGTCCACCATCCCCGGCCAGACAGAGGTGGTCATGGGGCACGAGCCAATCGTCAGCGTGGAAGCCGCTGTCCGGCTCGGTGTGGACTGCATGAAAGTGCTGCTTGTCTGGGGCATTGACCCGGCCATCCAGATGCAGGCGTTGAAATTCATCGCCGAACTGGCCGAAGAGTGCGACCTCTGGGAGATGCCGCTTATGGTCGAGCCGGTGTTCTGGGGGCCGAATATCCCCGCAGCGCGACGGAATGACCCTGAACTCATCGAGCACGGGGCACGTATCGCCCTGGAGGTCGGCGCAGATATTCTCAAAATGAACTACACGGGCGACCTGGCCGGCTTCAAAGACCTGGTACGCCGCGTCAAAGTGCCGGTCATGGTCCTGGGCGGGCCCAAGTCTGAGAGCCTGCGCGATGTCTTCGTCGTCGCCCGCGAATGCATAGACGCCGGCGCGGTCGGCATCGTCTTTGGCCGCAATGTCTGGCAGCATCCCAGAATGGAGGACGTAGTCCGCGCGTTGCAGGACATCGTGCATAAGGGGATGGATGTCGACACGGTCATGAAGAACCGCGGGCTGTAGCCTGACTTGCGAGGAACCAGGTGGCTGAGCGTCGGATCGCTGAGGACTGGGCAGAATTGGCGGAACAAGAGGGTCTGCTGACACTGACTGCTCAGTCTGACCCTGTGCTCGCGGAAGTGTGGGATAATGAGCAGGACGCAGCGTATGACGTCCTCCAGAGGCGACTACGAACAGGCCGACGTTGTCCTGGTCCAATTGGTCTTTAGGGCAAGCTTTGTAGGGCAATCACCAGGCCGCGGCGTTTAGATTGCTTCGCTGCTCTTCGCTGCACTCAGGGCGGCGGCTTGCACGACAGTGGGTGGAGTAGACTGTTGAAAATGGCAAAGCACCTGTATATCGCAGCGGTGATTTTTGTCTTGGCGACAGCCCTCTGGGCCACTTGGACAAAAATCCACGGGGAGAAGGTTCATTGGACGGGAAAACCTTAAGTCTCGAGAGAATATCGGCCATGATCGAAGAGCAATCGCTCACCAAAGAAGAGTTGATGACCTGCCTGCGTCAGCTCATGGAAATTCGCGCTTTTGAGGTCAACATCGCCAACCTGTTGGGCAGGGCCGTGTTGCGCGGCGCATCGCACCTGTACGCCGGGCAAGAGGCAGTCGCCGTCGGCGCGATCAGCGCGCTGCGCGACGACGACCTCATCACCAGCACCCACCGCGGCCACGGCCACGCCCATGCCCACGGCGACCGTGCGGCCAAAACCCCTCAGGAGAAGCAGGAACACTATAACCGCATGATGGCCGAAGTGCTGGGCAAAACCGGCGGCTATTGCAAAGGCAAAGGCGGTTCGATGCACATCGCCGATGTGGCCCACGGCAACCTGGGGGCGACGGGCATCGTCGGCGGCAACATTCCGGTTGCAGTGGGCGCAGGGCTGGCCCAAAAGCTACAGGGCAGCGATCGGGTCGTGTTGTGTTTCTTCGGCGACGGCGCATCCAACACTGGCAATTTCCACGAGTCGCTCAACATGGCCAGCCTGTGGGACCTGCCCGTCGTGTTTGTGGTTGAGAACAACCTGTACGCCATGTCCGTCCCCTGGGCGAAGGCCAGCAAATTGCCCGACATCGCCACCCGCGCCTGTGCCTATGGCATCCCCGGCGAAGTGGTGGACGGCATGGACGTATTGGCCGTAAGGGGCGCAGTGGCAAAGGCGGTTGCTCGTTGCCGACAGGGCAAGGGGCCATCGCTCATCGAAGCCAAAACCTATCGCTGGTACGGCCATTCCCACTCCGACCCGCGCATGTATCGCACGCGCGAAGAAGAGGCCGAATGGAAACAGCGCGACCCAATCGAGACACTGCGACGCAACATGGAGAGTCTCAACTGGCTATCACAAGCCGAGTTCGAGGCGCTGGATGAGGCGGTCAGGGCCAAGCTGGCCGCAGCGATGGCTTACAGCGAAGCCTCGCCGGAGCCCACGCCCGACGAGCTGTACACCGATGTCTACGCCCCGCTGAAACATTCCACCGCCGACGTCGAGGCCGAACGCGAGCTGCGCGAAAAGGTGCGCCGCACGCCCAATTTGAGAACCATCTCCTATGCCGAGGCCCTGCAGGAAGCCATGCGCGAGGAGATGCTGCGAGACGAGCGCGTGTTCATCATGGGCGAAGACGTCGGACTGTACGGCGGCGCGTATGGCGCGACCCGTGGCCTGTGGCAGGAATTCGGCGAATGGCGGGTCATTGACACGCCCATCTCCGAAGCGACCATCGCCGGCGCAGCGGTGGGCGCGGCCATGTGCGGCATGAGACCAATTGCTGAAATCATGTATGTTGATTTCACGCCGCTGGCGATGGATCAGATAGCCAACCAGGGGGCCAAGAACCGCTACATGTTCGGCGGCAAAACCACTGTCCCTATGGTCGTCCGCACCGAAGGCGGCGCGGGGCGGGCCATCGCCGCGCACCATTCACAGAGCCTCGAAGCGCTATGGACTCACTTCCCCGGCGTATACGTGGTCATGCCGGCCACACCTTACGACGCCAAGGGCCTGCTCAAAACGGCGATCCGCGATGACAACCCGGTGATGTTCATCGAACACAAGATGCTCTACAAAGAGAAAGGCCCTGTACCAGAGGAAGAATACCTCATCCCACTGGGCGTAGCCGATGTCAAGCGCGCCGGCCGCGATGTGACCCTGGTGACCTATTCGCGGATGGTGCTGCGCGCCCTCGAAGCGGCGGAGATTCTGGCTCAAGAGGGCATCGAAGTGGAGGTGATTGACCTGCGCACGCTTAAGCCATTGGACGTCGAGACCATCATCGCCTCGGTGCAGAAAACCGGCCGGTTCGTGGGCGTGACTGAAGCATACGAAAACACCAGTTTCATCAACGAGGTCATGGCTCAGGTCAATGACCTGGCGTTCGACTGGCTGGACGCGCCCATGATCCGCGTGGCGGCGGCTAACGTGCCCGTGCCGCGCGCCGAAGTACTGGAGGACCTGGCCATCCCCAACGTCACGCGCATCGTCGAAGCATGCAGGAAGGCGGTGAGCTGATGGCTGAGGAGTTCTTCATCCCCAAACTGGGACAGACGGTTGAAGAAGTGACCATCATCCGCTGGCTGGTCGAGGACGGTGCGCCGGTCAAGCAGGGACAGGAGATCGTCGAGGTGCAGACCGATAAGGCCATCTTCCCCGTCGAGGCCAACGCCAGCGGTTACCTGCACATCGGTCCGTACAAAGAGGGCGATGTTGTGCCGGTACTGTCCGTCGTTGCCATTATTGGCGATCCGGAAGACAGGTTTGCGATGCAAACCAGGCCTTCAGATGCAGCGGAGGAGCAACGGACCGTGATCGCGGCTACAGCAACGCCGACATCGCCATCAGTTGCCGCCCAGCCACCAGCAGGCGGCAAGGTGTTTGCTTCGCCGCGCGCCCGCAAGCTGGCCCAGGAAAAAGGCGTTGATGTGTCGTTGATCCGGCCAACTGGCTGGGGTGGCGTGCGCGTCCGCGAGCAGGACGTGCTTGACTATCTGGCTCACGCGCCGCGCATCAGCCCGGTAGCGCAGAAGATGGCCGAAGAATTGGGCGTTGACCTGACCACGGTGGCCGGCACCGGCCCCGGCGGACGCATTACCAAAGAAGACGTCTGGCGGGCCAGCCGTCCCGCGCCCGGCCCACTGCCCGAAGTGGAGGTGCTGGAACGTGCGCCGCTGACCGGCATCCGCCGCATCATTGCCGACCGTATGACCATGAGCGTCCACTCAGCCGCGCACGTGACCCTGGTCACTGAGGCCGACGCCACAGAGCTCGTCGCGCTGCGTGAGCGGGCCAAGGCGCAATTGGCAGAGTCCTGGGGCTTCGCGCCCGGCTACAACGACTTTCTGCTGAAAATCGCGGCGGTTGCGCTGCGTGAGTTCCCCTTCATGAACGTCCGCTTGAACGGCGAGACGGTCGAGTACCTGGCCGCGGTCAACATCGGCCTGGCCGTAGACACTGAGCAGGGGCTGCTGGTGCCGGTGGTTCGTGAGGTGGACCGCAAGAGCGTGCGCCAGGTCGGCGCTGAGTTGCGCGAGGTTATCGAACGCGTGCGCCAGGGACGCGCTCGCCCCGACGACCTGAGCGGCGGGACATTCACCATCACCAATCTGGGCATGTACCGCATTGACGCCTTTACGCCGATCATCAATTTGCCGGAAGCGGCCATACTGGGTGTGGGACGCATCTTGCCCAAAGCTGTGGTGGTAGGCCGCGAGCGCCAGGTGATCGTCCGTGATATGGTGACGCTCAGCTTGAGCTTCGATCATCGTCTGACGGACGGTGCGCCAGCAGCGCGTTTCTTGCAGTACATCGCCACATTGATCGAAGAGCCGATGCTGTGGATGCTGGGCTAGAGAGGAGAGACAGCATGAGCCGCATCTATGTGGGCACGTGCAGTTGGTCGGAGCATACCGATTTCTATCCGCCGGGCCTGCCATCAAACCAGCAGCTCAGTTTCTACGCCCGACACTTCCCCATCGTGGAGATTGACTCCACTTTCTACACCATGATGCCACCACGGAACTTCGAACTGTGGGCGCGGCGCACTCCGCCCGGCTTCGTCTTTGACGTGAAACCCTATCGCCAACTCACCTGGCACGACCGAGAGTCGCCCCCGGATGATGAGGTCACTCGTCAATTCAGGGAATCGCTCGAGCCATTACGTCAGGCGGGGAAACTCGGTGCCATTAGCTTCCAGTTTCCACCATGGTTTGTGTATCGTCAGGAGAACATGGACTACATCCGCCGCTGCCGCGAACAATTCCCCGACGACCGACTGAGCGTGGAGTTAACTCCACGCTCAGTCGGTCGTCGGGGAATTGTTCGCGGCAGCGGCGGATGTAGTCCATGTTCTCCTGACGATACACAAACCATGGTGGAAACTGGAAGCTAATGGCACCGAGTTTCCCCGCCTGACGTAATGGCTCGAGCGATTCCCTGAATTGACGAGTGACCTCATCATCCGGGGGCGACTCTCGGTCGTGCCAGGTGAGTTGGCGATAGGGTTTCACGTCAAAGACGAAGCCGGGCGGAGTGCGCCGCGCCCACAGTTCGAAGTTCCGTGGTGGCATCATGGTGTAGAAAGTGGAGTCAATCTCCACGATGGGGAAGTGTCGGGCGTAGAAACTGAGCTGCTGGTTTGATGGCAGGCCCGGCGGATAGAAATCGGTATGCTCCGACCAACTGCACGTGCCCACATAGATGCGGCTCATGCTGTCTCTCCTCTCTAGCCCAGCATCCACAGCATCGGCTCTTCGATCAATGTGGCGATGTACTGCAAGAAACGCGCTGCTGGCGCACCGTCCGTCAGACGATGATCGAAGCTCAAGCTGAGCGTCACCATATCACGGACGATCACCTGGCGCTCGCGGCCTACCACCACAGCTTTGGGCAAGATGCGTCCCACACCCAGTATGGCCGCTTCCGGCAAATTGATGATCGGCGTAAAGGCGTCAATGCGGTACATGCCCAGATTGGTGATGGTGAATGTCCCGCCGCTCAGGTCGTCGGGGCGAGCGCGTCCCTGGCGCACGCGTTCGATAACCTCGCGCAACTCAGCGCCGACCTGGCGCACGCTCTTGCGGTCCACCTCACGAACCACCGGCACCAGCAGCCCCTGCTCAGTGTCTACGGCCAGGCCGATGTTGACCGCGGCCAGGTACTCGACCGTCTCGCCGTTCAAGCGGACGTTCATGAAGGGGAACTCACGCAGCGCAACCGCCGCGATTTTCAGCAGAAAGTCGTTGTAGCCGGGCGCGAAGCCCCAGGACTCTGCCAATTGCGCCTTGGCCCGCTCACGCAGCGCGACGAGCTCTGTGGCGTCGGCCTCAGTGACCAGGGTCACGTGCGCGGCTGAGTGGACGCTCATGGTCATACGGTCGGCAATGATGCGGCGGATGCCGGTCAGCGGCGCACGTTCCAGCACCTCCACTTCGGGCAGTGGGCCGGGCGCGGGACGGCTGGCCCGCCAGACGTCTTCTTTGGTAATGCGTCCGCCGGGGCCGGTGCCGGCCACCGTGGTCAGGTCAACGCCCAATTCTTCGGCCATCTTCTGCGCTACCGGGCTGATGCGCGGCGCGTGAGCCAGATAGTCAAGCACGTCCTGCTCGCGGACGCGCACGCCACCCCAGCCAGTTGGCCGGATCAACGACACATCAACGCCTTTTTCCTGGGCCAGCTTGCGGGCGCGCGGCGAAGCAAACACCTTGCCGCCTGCTGGTGGCTGGGCGGCAACTGATGGCGATGTCGGCGTTGCTGTAGCCGCGATCACGGTCCGTTGCTCCTCCGCTGCATCTGAAGGCCTGGTTTGCATCGCAAACCTGTCTTCCGGATCGCCAATAATGGCAACGACGGACAGTACCGGCACAACATCGCCCTCTTTGTACGGACCGATGTGCAGGTAACCGCTGGCGTTGGCCTCGACGGGGAAGATGGCCTTATCGGTCTGCACCTCGACGATCTCCTGTCCCTGCTTGACCGGCGCACCGTCCTCGACCAGCCAGCGGATGATGGTCACTTCTTCAACCGTCTGTCCCAGTTTGGGGATGAAGAACTCCTCAGCCATCAGCTCACCGCCTTCCTGCATGCTTCGACGATGCGCGTGACGTTGGGGATGGCCAGGTCCTCCAGTACTTCGGCGCGCGGCACGGGCACGTTAGCCGCCGCCACGCGGATCATGGGCGCGTCCAGCCAGTCGAACGCCAGGTCATTGACCTGAGCCATGACCTCGTTGATGAAACTGGTGTTTTCGTATGCTTCAGTCACGCCCACGAACCGGCCGGTTTTCTGCACCGAGGCGATGATGGTCTCGACGTCCAATGGCTTAAGCGTGCGCAGGTCAATCACCTCCACTTCGATGCCCTCTTGAGCCAGAATCTCCGCCGCTTCGAGGGCGCGCAGCACCATCCGCGAATAGGTCACCAGGGTCACATCGCGGCCGGCGCGCTTGACATCGGCTACGCCCAGTGGGATGAGGTATTCTTCCTCTGGTACAGGGCCTTTCTCTTTGTAGAGCATCTTGTGTTCGATGAACATCACCGGGTTGTCATCGCGGATCGCCGTTTTGAGCAGGCCCTTGGCGTCGTAAGGTGTGGCCGGCATGACCACGTATACGCCGGGGAAGTGAGTCCATAGCGCTTCGAGGCTCTGTGAATGGTGCGCGGCGATGGCCCGCCCCGCGCCGCCTTCGGTGCGGACGACCATAGGGACAGTGGTTTTGCCGCCGAACATGTAGCGGTTCTTGGCCCCCTGGTTGGCTATCTGATCCATCGCCAGCGGCGTGAAATCAACATACATGATTTCAGCAATTGGTCTCATGCCGCACATGGCCGCGCCCACCGCTGCGCCGGCGATGGTCGCTTCGGAGATGGGCGTGTCAATGACCCGCCATTCGCCGAATTCCTGCCACAGGCCACGGGTCGCGCCATACGCGCCGCCGTACAGTCCGACGTCTTCGCCCATGATGAACACGCGCTCGTCTCGCAGCATCTCCTCGCGCATGGCTTCCTGCAGGGCCTCGGCATAGGAGATGGTTCTCAAATTGGGCGTGCGGCGCACCTTTTCGCGCAGCTCGCGTTCGGCCTCGACGTCGGCGGTGGAATGTTTCAGCGGGGCGTAGACATCGGTGTACAGCTCGTCGGGCGTGGGCTCCGGCGAGGCTTCGCTGTAAGCCATCGCTGCGGCCAGCTTGGCCCTGACCGCCTCATCCAGCGCCTCGAACTCGGCTTGTGATAGCCAGTTGAGACTCTCCATGTTGCGTCGCAGTGTCTCGATTGGGTCGCGCTGTTTCCATTCGGCCTCTTCTTCGCGCGTGCGATACATGCGCGGGTCGGAGTGGGAATGGCCGTACCAGCGATAGGTTTTGGCTTCGATGAGCGATGGCCCCTTGCCCTGTCGGCAACGAGCAACCGCCTTTGCCACTGCGCCCCTTACGGCCAATACGTCCATGCCGTCCACCACTTCGCCGGGGATGCCATAGGCACAGGCGCGGGTGGCGATGTCGGGCAATTTGCTGGCCTTCGCCCAGGGGACGGACATGGCGTACAGGTTGTTCTCAACCACAAACACGACGGGCAGGTCCCACAGGCTGGCCATGTTGAGCGACTCGTGGAAATTGCCAGTGTTGGATGCGCCGTCGCCGAAGAAACACAACACGACCCGATCGCTGCCCTGTAGCTTTTGGGCCAGCCCTGCGCCCACTGCAACCGGAATGTTGCCGCCGACGATGCCCGTCGCCCCCAGGTTGCCGTGGGCCACATCGGCGATGTGCATCGAACCGCCTTTGCCTTTGCAATAGCCGCCGGTTTTGCCCAGCACTTCGGCCATCATGCGGTTATAGTGTTCCTGCTTCTCCTGAGGGGTTTTGGCCGCACGGTCGCCGTGGGCATGGGCGTGGCCGTGGCCGCGGTGGGTGCTGGTGATGAGGTCGTCGTCGCGCAGCGCGCTGATCGCGCCGACGGCGACTGCCTCTTGCCCGGCGTACAGGTGCGATGCGCCGCGCAACACGGCCCTGCCCAACAGGTTGGCGATGTTGACCTCAAAAGCGCGAATTTCCATGAGCTGACGCAGGCAGGTCATCAACTCTTCTTTGGTGAGCGATTGCTCTTCGATCATGGCCGATATTCTCTCGAGACTTAAGGTTTTCCCGTCCAATGAACCTTCTCCCCGTGGATTTTTGTCCAAGTGGCCCAGAGGGCTGTCGCCAAGACAAAAATCACCGCTGCGATATACAGGTGCTTTGCCATTTTCAACAGTCTACTCCACCCACTGTCGTGCAAGCCGCCGCCCTGAGTGCAGCGAAGAGCAGCGAAGCAATCTAAACGCCGCGGCCTGGTGATTGCCCTACAAAGCTTGCCCTAAAGACCAATTGGACCAGGACAACGTCGGCCTGTTCGTAGTCGCCTCTGGAGGACGTCATACGCTGCGTCCTGCTCATTATCCCACACTTCCGCGAGCACAGGGTCAGACTGAGCAGTCAGTGTCAGCAGACCCTCTTGTTCCGCCAATTCTGCCCAGTCCTCAGCGATCCGACGCTCAGCCACCTGGTTCCTCGCAAGTCAGGCTACAGCCCGCGGTTCTTCATGACCGTGTCGACATCCATCCCCTTATGCACGATGTCCTGCAACGCGCGGACTACGTCCTCCATTCTGGGATGCTGCCAGACATTGCGGCCAAAGACGATGCCGACCGCGCCGGCGTCTATGCATTCGCGGGCGACGACGAAGACATCGCGCAGGCTCTCAGACTTGGGCCCGCCCAGGACCATGACCGGCACTTTGACGCGGCGTACCAGGTCTTTGAAGCCGGCCAGGTCGCCCGTGTAGTTCATTTTGAGAATATCTGCGCCGACCTCCAGGGCGATACGTGCCCCGTGCTCGATGAGTTCAGGGTCATTCCGTCGCGCTGCGGGGATATTCGGCCCCCAGAACACCGGCTCGACCATAAGCGGCATCTCCCAGAGGTCGCACTCTTCGGCCAGTTCGGCGATGAATTTCAACGCCTGCATCTGGATGGCCGGGTCAATGCCCCAGACAAGCAGCACTTTCATGCAGTCCACACCGAGCCGGACAGCGGCTTCCACGCTGACGATTGGCTCGTGCCCCATGACCACCTCTGTCTGGCCGGGGATGGTGGACATAAGCGGCAGGTCAGAGGTCAGCACACGTCCGGGGGCCATCTTGTTCTCAAACAGATGTTCGGTGATTTTGGCGAGACCCGGGTTGAGCAGTGTTGAGTCAATGCGCAGCTCAATGAGCTTTTGCAACACGGCTACCGGGTCGGTCAGGCCGGGCGCGCTGCCCAGCACCGAGCCGTGGTCGACGGGGATATTCACGGCCTTGCCTGTTTCAGGGTTTAATAACCTTGCCATTCTGATTTCTTTAGCACCCATCTGATGATGATTTCCTCCTCTTTAATCTTAATGCGTAATGTGGTGGTTGAGTTGCTACTTGCTCGTTCTGTTTGCGCACTGATTGGCGTCCGTCTCGCAGGACAACTGGGCCAGGACGTGCATCTCGCCTTTGACGTGCTCGTAGGTGCGGCGATAGACCTCATAATAGCGGTCGTAAACGGGGCGCAGCGT
>DAOTYC010000191.1:0-8986 GCA_034435095.1 Anaerolineae bacterium
GGGCCTTGGCCAGCTCGGTGGCCCAGGCGACCTTGGTGGCCTCGATGTCGGGCGTGGCCGTATCGGTCGGTTCAGCGGCGCGGGTCAGCTCGAGGGCCTTGGCCAGCTCGGTGGCCCAGGCGACCTTGGTGGCCTCGATGTCGGGCGTGGCCGTATCGGTCGGTGCGGCGGCGCGGGTCAGCTCGAGGGCCTTGGCCAGCTCGGTGGCCCAGGCGGCCTTGGTGGCCTCGATGTCGGGCGTGGGCGTCGGCGTATCGGTCGGTGCGGCGGCGCGGGTCAGCTCGAGGGCCTTGGCCAGCTCGGTGGCCCAGGCGACCTTGGTCGCCTCGATGTCGGACGTGGGCGTGTCGGTAGCGGTCGGCGTGGCGGCGCGGGTCAGCTCGCACACGCGGGCGATTTCGGTGGCCCAGGCGACCTTGGTGGCCTCGATGTCGGGCGTGGGCGTGGCGGTAGCGGTGGGCATGGCGGCGCGGGTCAGCTCGAGGGCGGCTGCAATCCCGGCCAGCAATGCTCTTCTGGTGGCTTCCGTGTCAGGCGAAGGCGTGGCGGTAGCGGTGGGCTGGGCTGCCAGAGTAGAAGCCACCCTCTCGATGACCATCTGATCCAGCGCGCGTCGCGTCGCTGCCAGGTCCGGAGTCGGCGGCTGGGTTGCGGTAGGTGGCAGCGTTGCGGTGGGCTGGGCTGCCAGGGTAAGAGCTACCGCGCTGGCGATTTGCTGGACTCTGGCGGCATCCGTAGCGGCCAGGTCCGGCGTCGCGGTGGCAGTGGCAGTTGCGGTTGCGGTGGGAACAGGCGTGGATGTATCAGTCGCAGTTGCGGTGGGCTGCGAAGTGAGCAGCAAGGCGAGCTGCGTGGCCACCTGCTCAGCCTGTGCGGTTTCTTGCGCGGTGCGGTTGATCGCTCGCCCCAGCAGCGCGCCCGCAAGCAGCACGATCAGCAACAACAGCACTCCAGCGACGGCCCACACGACATAAAGCAGCCAGGCGTACTGGCCGCTCGGCGGAAACTTTGGAACAGGCTGGTTGTTCATGGCTGTCCTCACCCCAGTTTGTTATCATGGAACGGCCGGGCCGATTTTGAGATCGGCTTCACCAATGAGGATAACGCTACCATGAGGGCATATCTGTAGATTATTTTACAACTTATTTGGTGAAAAATCAAATGGCCTTGACAGCCTATTTGGGATGGCCTATAATGCACCAGCCTATCGAAGAGAGTTGCACGACCTACATGGAGGGATGGGTAGCAGAACCATGAAAGTACATGTCAAGAGTTTCGCTCATCTGCGATTGGCTTTGGGGCAGTCGCCGCTGACGTTGGAGATGCCGGAGGGCAGCACCGTAGCCGATTTGATCGAGACGCTGGTGGAGAAATACGGCGAGCCGGCCCGCGATGCCATCTGGAAGCGGGTCGGCGAGGAGTTGAAAATCACGCCCGTTAATGACGGCAAGAGCATCCCCCTCGATGCTCCGTTGCAAGACGACATGACGGTGGTGTTCATGTCCATCGTGGCAGCGGGCTAGGCCGTTTGCTCAGTCTGTGAGTCCGTCGGATTTCACGCGCCGGCCATCTGCTCGAGCATGACGAGGATGAACTCGCGGGTCATGGGGCCTTTGATCACGCTGAAGATGACCCCATCGGGCCGGATGAAGAAGGTGACCGGAAAACTGCGGATGCGATAGGTCTGGCCGACTTTCTCGGTCGGGTCGAGGAGCACGGGGAAAGTCAGCCCATATTGCCGGACAAATTCCTGCGCGGTTGCCTGGGTGTCCTGAAAGGTGACTCCCAAAAGCACGAAGCTGCCTGCGCCGGTTTCGTATGCAGCCTGCAAGTGAGGGGCCTCCACTTTGCAGGGGCCGCACCAGCCGGCGAAGAAATTGAGCACCACCGGCTGTCCGCGGTAATCGCTGAGCCTGACGGGCCGACCGTCCAGGGTCTGCGCCGTGAAATCTGGCGCCAACTGCCCCTTGTCTGGCGCCGCGGCGCCCGTCGCCTGTCCCATCAGCCGAGGCCCTAGGGTCCGCGCTGCGCCCAGCCCTATCGCCAGGCCGATCAGAACCAGTATGAGGATCAGGCTGAGATGTCGTCGCTTCACTGTCAGGCAGCTTCTTCTCTCGTCACCGCGCCGGTCATCAGCGCCATGACCGCCTCTTCGGTGGCCTCCTGGCGGGACAGTTCTTTGACCACATGGCCCTTGTACATCACCAGCAAGCGGTCGCTCATCGCCAGTAATTCTGGCAATTCTGATGAGATGAGCAACACGGCGTGGCCTTCGCGGGTGAGATCGTTCAGCAACTGATGGATTTCTGCCTTCGAGCCGACGTCAATACCACGGGTGGGGTCGTCGAGCAACAAGACGCGAGGGCGGATGGAAAGCCACTTGGCCAGCACGACTTTCTGCTGGTTGCCGCCGCTCAGGTTCTGCACGATCTGTCGGCTGCTGGGCGTCTTGATGTTGAGCCGCTTGATGCTGTCATCAACGATGCGCTTGAGCCGCCGCCGGATGACATAACCGAGGCGGGCGATGTTCTGTAAGCTCAGCAGACCGATGTTGTCGCTGACGGACAGGTTCAGAACTGTGCCCTCAGAACGACGGTCGGCGGGGACGTAAGCGATACCGCGTTCGATTGCCTCGTTGGGCGAGGAAATGGTCAGCCGCTGGCCGTCCAGGTACAGCTCGCCCGCATCAAGCGGATGAAGTCCGAAAATTGTCCTGAGCAGGGCCTGATTGCCCGAACCCTGCAGGCCGGCCAGCCCCAAGATCTCCCCTCGTCGCACCTCGAATGTGACGTTTTCAAACAGTCCTTGCGAGGTGAGACCTTCGCCGCGCAGCATGACCCCGCGAATTTCGGCCTGTTCTTTGGGGAAGAGGGCGGAGATTTGCCGTCCGACCATCATCTGCACGACCTGGTCCATGGTGGCTTCGGACACGTTCAGCGTCCCAATGTATTTGCCATCGCGCAAGACCGTAACGCGGTCGCAGATTTCGAATACTTCGCGCAGCCGATGTGAGACATAGATCACGGTGATGCCGCGCTGTTTGAGTCGGCGGATGATGCCGAACAGGTGCTCGGTTTCGCGCTGGGTCAGGGCCGAGGTGGGCTCGTCCATGATGATCAGGTCGGCGTCGCGCGACAGAGCCTTGCTGATCTCCACGATCTGTTGTTCGCCAACGCTCAGTCGGCCGACGGGAATCGTGGGGTCAATGTCCACACCGAGGCTGTCGAACAGCTCGCGAGCGCGTTCCTGCATGGCGCGGCGGTTGAGCACACCGAATTTTTGTTCCGGAAAGGGGCCCAGGAAGATGTTTTCGGCCACGGAAAGATGATTGCATAGTGGAAACTCCTGATACACAATGCTGATGCCCAGTTCCTTTGAGTAGTGTGTGCTGGCCCTCTGGATTTCTTCGCCGCGGAAGATGATATGCCCTTCATCTTTTGGGAAAACGCCGCCGCACAGGTTGATCAGTGTGGATTTGCCGGCTCCGTTCTCACCGACGAGGGCGTGGATTTCGCCGCGCTTCACACTGAACGAGACGTTATCCAGCGCGCGAACGCCGCCGAACCGTTTGGAGACATTGACAAACTCGATGATGTTTTCGCTCATTTCTGCTCTCGCTTTTTTGAACGAACCTGGCCTTTCCAGATGAGTGACTGTGTGTTGCGGGGGAAGCCACAGGCGACTTCCCCCGTGTTGCCATCAAGAGCCTGGCGTCTTATTTGTTCACTTCGGCCTTGGCCACATCTATGTAGGTGTCGATGTTGCTGGAATCAACCAACACCACACCGGTATCGATGGGGATCGGATAGATGCCCTTGGTAACGTAGAAGTAGAGGTTGGTCAGGGCGTAGTACGCAGTGATGTACGGGTTCGAGCCGATGGTGAACTTCAAGGCGCCCTCCTTGATGCCTTCCATCGTGGCCGGCAGCATGTCCCAGCCGCCCGCCACGACCTGGCCGCCCAGGTTGTTCTTCATCATGAAGCGGGACAGCACCTCGGTGAAAGCGTCCACACTCAAGAGCATGATGGCATCCGGGTTCGCCAGGTAGGTGGCCTCGATGTTGCCATACACTTTGGTCGAGTCGGCGGTGTACTCAACTGGCCCAACTACGGTCATGCCTGCTTCGGTGAGGACATCCTTAACACCGCGGGCGCGGTCTTCCAAAGCGGTGAAGCCAGGGCAGCACAGGAAGATGACGGCTTTCTTGCCTTTGACGGCATCCACACCGCCGGCGTACTTGATGGCCTGTTCACCGGCGATACGGCCGGCGGGATAGTCGAACTGTCCCACGAAAGCCATGCGCGGGTTCGGGGTGGTGTCGTCGTTGTTGTGGCCGACTACCGGGATGCCGGCATCCAACGCTTGCTGGATGATTTTGTCGTAGGCCTGAGCATCGGGCGTGGTCGTGGCGATGCCGTCAACTTTGGCGGCGATCAGGCTCTCCAGCATGTTGACGTGCTCGTTCACGTCCCAGATTTTGGGACCCATGAAATCCACGGTTACGTTATAGCGTTTGGCAAAGTCCTCGCACGCCTGTTTGTGCGGGGCAAAGAAGCCGCTGCCCAGCTCGTGGGTCACCAGAGCGAAGTGGAGCTTTTTCTCTGGCTCTTGCGCAAAAGCTGACGACATGGACACCAACAGGAAGACGATCAGCGCGAGGCTGAACACGACAAAGTAACGGCGTTTCATTGGTTAAGAAACCTCCTTGTTGTTTGCAATTGACTGACTGGACGATAAGACGTTTTTCACCGACTCGGACACCTTCACTGTGTTTTACTTTCCGATAGCCAACCTCCTTTCTCTTCTCCAAAAACGCTCAAGCACAATATCTGACACAGGCGACGTGGAAGCTGCGTTTTGGTCAGCGGAAGCGTGGGCTGGCGGTCAGCTTCTTCGCTCGAAGAGAGCGGAACGTTTGCTCAATGTGTCTATGACCACCGCCACGATGATTACTGCGCCGATGATGCCCTGTTGCCAGTAGGCTGACACGCCCAGCAGGACCAGACCGTTGCGCAGCACGGACATAATGGCCGCGCCCAGGAAGGTGCCCAGCACCGAGCCCGAGCCGCCAGACAGAGCTGTGCCGCCGATGACGACGGCGGCGATCACATCCAATTCCATGCCAGTGCCGGCCAGCGGGCCGGCGGAGCTCAGATGGGCGAGCATCAGGCCGCCGGAAAAAGCGGCCAGGACGCTGGTGATCATGAAACAGCGGATTTTCACCCAGTCGGTGTTGATGCCGGACAGCATGGTGGCCCGCATGTTGCTGCCGGTGGAGTAGACATGGTAGCCGAAGACGAAGCGGCTCAACACAATCGAGCCGACAATGTTGATGAGCAACATCCACAGCACCTGAGTAGGCAGGAAGCCGAACAGTCGGCTGGCAAATACATCGAAGAAGCTGGAATCGGGATATTCAGCCACCGGGTAGCCTTCAGCGATCACCAGGGCTGCGCCGCGCAACACACTCAACATGCCCAGCGTCACGATGAAGGACGGAATTTTCACTTTGGTGGTCAGCGTGCCATTGAACAAGCCTACGGCGGCTGCCAGCACCAGCGACAGGGCAAAGCTGGCCCACATATTCCAGCCATAGTCGCGCACCAAAATGCCGGTGACGACCGCGCCCAGCCCGTACATTGAACCGACCGACAGATCGAACTCGGCGGTGATGATGAGAAAAGTCATGCCGACGGCGATGATGCTGATCTCTGACATTTGGCGCAGGACGTTGACAAGGTTGAGCGGCAGCAAGAAACTTTTGGTGGTCGTGGCGAGGAAGATACAGATAATGAGCAGGGCGATAATCGTGCCGCTTTCGCGCACTCGAAAGATGTCGGTGAAGCGGAACGAGCGGCGAGGAACCAGGGCCTCACGGGTGGAACCGTCCTGTGAGCCTTTCCCAAACTGTTCATCTGTAAGATTCATAGACATCGAACCTTTCTGTTGGTAAGCTCAGGGGGTATGCATTGCCGGCCAACAAACAAGCCTGAACACGTGACATTATAGCACACTCAGCAGAGGCTGTCAAATTGAAAAAATATTGTCGACAAACGACTGGTAGGCCAATACTGTCACTATATCCTATATAAAATATAATATCACTGTTTTTTGGCTTTGTCAATACCAGCTTTTCACGGGAGGCAGAATGAGTTATAATCGGTGTGTGGGAGGGGTGTTGCTTTTGTGCTCCCTCGCGGCGCCTAGGCGCGCTGCTCATGCGGGAAGAAACACCACGGGGTGTCATGGCCGAATCGTTTCTTGGTGGGCGCAGCCCGATTCCGTCATGCTGAGCCGAAGGCGAAGCATCTCGCGCTGGCAGGCATTGAGATTTTTCGCTGCCCCTTCGCTGTTCCTTCGCTGCGCTCAGGACTGCGGCTCAGGGCTTTGGTTCAGAATGACGGGACAGGGTAGTTCCGTAGTAGCGATTGTGTTGTGCAGGGAAGGCGTCTTTCATGAATTCTAGACGTACAGCAGGTGTGGTCTGCGGAGTGCTGGCTTTGGCGGTGATTCTGGCACTGTGCGCGCTCGGCGTGGGCGGGGGAACGTTGTATTTCGCCAGGTCAAACACCGGCCGCCTGGCGGCTGCAACCGTCACAGCGACGCCTGTGCCCTCCGATACACCGACGTCGGTGCTGCCTGCACGGGTGACGGCAACCTTGCCAGTCGCCACATGGACGGTCACGCCAACGGATACGCCGACCCGTCCACCATTGCCGCCGACACTCACGCTGACTCCGACGCCATCGCCGACCGCGTCGCTGACACCTACGCCTGCGCCCACCAACACGGCTGCGCCGAGCCCGACGAAACTGTCACAGCCGACGCCGACTGTGGCCGTTGTTCAGGCGGTGACCGACACGCCGTCCCCCGCTCCGAGTGTGGAGCCGTTCTGGCCGATCGGCACCCGAGTGGAGCTGTCGCCCCAGGGCAGCGGAGTAACTGGGCTGGCGGTGCTCTTCGCGCCGCGCCAGTTTACCATGGTCAATTTCAATTACGATGGAAGATGTCCGGTCACCGACATCCGGCTGGGGATGCGGGGCTTTCCCAAGCCGCCGGTCGCCGTGCTCTATTACCTTGAGGCGCGGCCTTACGCCAACGAGTCTTTCGATGTGCCGGTCCCGCCAGATTTGGCGGCCGGTTCAGCCGATGCGCTGTTCGTCTATTGTGATTCCCGTGACGAGATGTTGGCCTGGGGGCCGCTGACGGCTCCCGCCTACTGATGACATTCGCCGCAGCCGACCATGGGTTCTTTTACTTCACGCATGGTGCGCGTGCAGAAAGCCTCGACCATGACCCGGCGTCCCAATCCCAGGAAGCCCCCGCTTATCCGCGCGTCGAGGATCATGTTGGGGCAGCGGTTGGCCCGGCGAATGCGGGGGACTGAACACGAACGGCAAAGGCTGACCGACCACCCCTGCGTCCGACCGTTGCGTGCCAGCAACCGGCACTCCTGTTTTTCTCGGCCGCGATGATAGTCTTCGAAGTAGAACTCGCAGTTGGGTTTCCAGGCGGGCGCAGGCATTATCTCTTATCCCAGTGATTGTTCGTCACTGCATTCTCGATGATGCGCGCCAGCTCGTGCGGGGCTTCGTAGGCAATGTAGGGCCCGCTGTTCTCGACAACCGCAATGTGGGCGGAAGGATTCAGGTCCAGCAGATACTCGACGCGGGCGGCAGGCAGGGTGCGGTCGCCTCGCCCCCAAACGACAGTTACCGGCTGCTGCAGGCGGGCGAATGCGAGGCGGATGTCGAGTTCCAGCAGGCCGGTGATGTATGCGGCAATCGCGTGTCGTGCGCCGGGTTGGTGGCTGCTGATGTAGTGGGCTTCGAGCAGACTCTCGTCATCGTCGGTCCATTTTGTACACAATTTCTCGCCAAGTCGCCGTCGGATCGAGCTGCGAGAAGCGATGATGTTGACCAGCATCTCGCCCAGCACCGGTGAACGCAGTATGGTGTGGGTCAGGCTCCACTGCCAGTCGGGCCGGTGGAACCAACCGCGTGTAGCAAACGGATGGATCAGGATCAGGTTCTCAAACAGGGTGGGATACAGGCTGGCAGCCTGTACGGTGTGGGCGCAGGCCAGCCCGTCGGCGACAGCGGTGGCCGCGCCTCTGACGACATCCCGCACGAAATCCCGCTGGAGGTGGATGTACAGGTCTGGGTTGTAGGTGATGTCTGGCCGGTCGGACAGGCCGAAGCCCAACTGGTCATAGGCGTATACCCGAAATTTCTGGGTCAATGGTTTGAAAACGTAGCGCCAGACCTGGCTGTCCATCCCGATTTCAAAGCCGTGGACCAAAACCAGGGGATCGCCCTGGCCGGCGACCGTGTAGAAGACACGGCCCAACGACCATTGGTAATAGTTCGCTTCTCCTTCGAGCGAGCCTGTTGGATCAAGGGGATCAACCCGACGGGCGACTTCAGCATTGATGATTGCCATGCCGGCCAGCCCTGTCCCGGCCCAGAGAAGACCACGCAGCCATTTGTTAGACATCTGTCCTCCATAACCGTCGAAATAGTTTGGGTCGCCTGGCTGACCGAATTATACTACGGGTGGTCGGAGGAGGCAACCTGACGGTAAGTCCGGTGTGCGTCCAGTCGCCGTCGGTCGGGTATGGAAACCCGACCTACTCAACTGACGGAGGTTCGGTGGCGTGAGATGCTTCGCCTTCGACTCAGCATGATGGCCTGCCGTCGTCGGTCGGGTATAGAAACCCGACCTACTGATGGAGGTTCGGTGGCGAGAGATGCTTCGCCTTCGACTCAGTATGACGGCCTGCCGTCGTCGGTCGGGTATAGAAACCCGACCTACTGATGGAGGTTCGGTGGCGCGAGATGCTTCGCCTTCGACTCAGCATGACGGCCTGCCGTCGTCGGTCGGGTATAGAAACCCGACCTACTCAACATGACGGATGTTCGGTGGCGTGAGATGCTTCGCCTTCGACTCAGCATGATGGCCTGCCGTCGTCGGTCGGGTATGGAA
>DAOTYC010000192.1:0-18129 GCA_034435095.1 Anaerolineae bacterium
GGTTTAGAATATGCGGAAGATATCGCTCGCCTGATGGACATTGATCGTATGGTGCATTCCCGCCATGCTGACCCTTCTCTATCTCAGTTCTTGAAGCAATTGTGCGCTCAGTTCAATCAATGGAGTTCCACGGGAACGTCCCCTGGAGGAAAATGAATCATGTATGACATCCTAATTGGTAATGGAACGGTCTTCGATGGCAGCCAGGAACCGCCGAAGCCGATGGACGTCGCGGTGAAAGACGGCCGCATCGCCGCGATGGCGCTGGGCCTGACCGGCGAAGCGGCGCAAGTAATTGACGCCGCGGGCAAATACGTCACGCCGGGTTTCATTGACCTGCACTCTCACTCCGACTTCTCTCTCATGGTGGAGCCAGATGGCGACAGCAAGCTGCGCCAGGGCGTGACGACCGAAGTCATCGGCAACTGCGGGGAATCGCCCGGGCCGGCCTATGGCCAATGGGCCGCTGAGCTGCAACACGACCGTTTCGCCCATACCGACGTGAAGGTGACCTGGCGCAGCTTCGGCGAATATCTGTCCCAACTTGGCGCGCGCAGGCCGATTGTCAATATCATTCCACTGGTGGGCCATGGAGCCATCCGCGCCTGTGTGTTTGGCGTCGAAGACCGGGCGCCTGCTCCCGATGAATTGAAGGCGATGAAAGAACTGACCCATGCGGCGATGGCCGAGGGCGCCTGGGGGTTGTCGAGCGGTCTGATCTATCCGCCGGGCGTCTACTCGCGCACCGACGAACTGGTCGAGCTGGCGGGCGTGGTGCGTCAGTTCGGTGGGTTCTATGCCAGCCACGTGCGTGGCGAAGGCCGGACCGTTCTCAGCGCAGTGCGGGAGGCCCTGGAAATCGGCGAGCGTGCGCAGGTGCCGGTACAGGTCTCTCACCTCAAGGTGGCCGGCTATCGTACCTGGGACAAGATAGATGAACTGATGTCGCTGGTGGAACTGGCCGGCAGTATGCCAGTGCCGGTGCACTTCGACCAATACCCCTATGCTGCCAGCAGCACTTCTCTGCTGGCAGTGTTGCCCGAATGGACCTATGTGGGAGGCTCTGAAGCATCAACGCAGCGGCTGGCCGACCCCACCGTTCGTCAGAGATTGCGCCGAGAAATGGAAGAGAGGCCAGCCGAATTCTGGGATTACGCCGGCACGCAAGATTGGGACGGCATTTTGATAACCGACCACCCACCCCAGCGCGAATATCAGGGCAAGTCGGTCGGCGAGATAGCGCGCTTGTTGCAGAAAGACCCGCTTGATACCCTGCTCGATCTCCTGGTTGCCTCTCACTGTGTGACCAACTGCGTGTTGTTCGACCAGCACGAGCCAAACGTCAGGCGCATCATGCAGCACGGTCTGGTCATGGTCGGCAGCGATGGCTACAGCGTCAAAGCGAATGGCTACATGGGGACACGGGCCATGCATCCGCGCTCGTATGGCACGTTCCCACGTGTCTTGGGGCACTACACGCGCGACGAGAAAGTGCTCACCTGGCCGCAGGCAGTGTACAAAATGACCGGCCTGCCGGCACGCGCCCTGGGCCTGACCGACCGCGGGGTGTTGCGTCCAGGCGCCTGGGCCGACATCGTGGTCTTCGACCCGGCCAGGGTGATCGACCGCGCCACGTTCACCCAGGCCCACCAGTATCCGCTGGGGATTGAACACGTGCTGGTCAACGGACAGACCGCGGTCGCCAATGAACGGACGACCAACGTGCGGGCCGGTGTGGTGCTGCCACCCCCGCGTTAACGGTCGGGTATTTGCTCCAGAAGCTCCTCGCGGCCGAATTGGCCGTAATAGCCCACTGCCGGGCGCGCCGGGTCGCCCAGGTCAACCGGCTGCTTCGCGCCGGACACAGGACCGGCAAGGCCCGTTGTCGGGTCGGCCGCCATCAGGTAAAGGAAGTCGCCGTCGCGCTGCACATAGTAAAGGCGACCTCCATCAAAGCTCCACACCGGCGCGTCCTGATAGGATTCGACCGCGTTCAGACGCCGGTGTTGCCCTGTCGCCGGATCGAGCAAATACACCCGCCGCCCCGCTATGGCCGGATTGTCGAAGGTCATCCCATCGGCCCATTGGTCCCCGGTCTGTTCCGCGGGAACAGCGGCATAGGCGATAACATCTCCTCTGGGAGACCAGGCTACAATACCGGGAATCTGCTCGGTCTTGCTGATCACGGTTGTGGCCTGGCCGGTCTCCACTTCCACGAGATTGAGCCACTTATTGACCTGCGCCGACCGGTAGCCGCCAGCAGTGATTGCCAACCGCGAACCATCGGGCGACCAACTGTGATAGCGCGGGTTGGCAAGTGCAACATTGTCGGGAGAGAGTTCGAGGGCAGGCCGACCTGCGGATGAATCCATGGCTATCGGATGGGCCTGTCCTGTATCTGCATCCAGAACGAACGGCGGAAGGCCGTCCGCCAGGATAGAGGCGGACAACATGCCGACCCACATCACCACATAGCGGCTGTTCGGCGACCACTTGCCGAAGATGACCTGCTGCGCCCCGTCGCGTTCGAACTCCTCACGGCTGGCGCTGTACAGCAGCGTCGGCGGCTGCACTCGTTGCTCCAACAGCCGGGCCTGCCAGATTTCGATGGGCCGTGCGGCGTTCAGCAGCGTCCCGTGCTCCTGGTCAAACTCATAGTAGGGCCGCACCACAAGCAGGCGGGTGCTATCGGGCGACCAGCACATGGCGGTTACGTCGCTGCCAGCCGGGAAGAGGGGATGGCTTTCGCCATGCTTATCGGTCACGTCCAGGCTGCCGGCGGCCTTGTTCAGAACCGCTTCCCACTCGCCGTCGGGCGACGGCTGAAGTTCGATCACATCGGCGGGCGGCGCAGTCGCTTGAACGATTGGCATATCGTCCACCGAGCGCTGCTCTGGAAGCTCTGCGGCAAGCACGATCAGGTGTCCGAAAAACGCGAACCCGGACAACGCCAACAAAGTCGACAGAGGAACAAACCATCTTCTGAGGCCCATCTGTCTGCTCCTTTCGAACGGCCATGGGCACACACAATCGCCCCTGCCAGGCTTTGACCTACAGCGACAAACAGTGACGGATGCTCCAGCGAGCGCATGAGCACAGGGGAGCCGTAGCCGCACGAGACACGCAAACGCGGCAAAGATTCTCTGAGTCGATGTTCAAGCGTGGTTCGCCTTGCCCGCCAGGCTTCAACCTGCTTCGGGGCCAGCCGACAGATGCGTTGCCGCAGGTCTCCGGCTACACTGCTGTCGTTTGTCCTTTGCTGCTCTCCGGGCATTGCCACTCCTGGACACCTTACCCTGACTCTTGACTTACCACAACAGGATGACCAATTTTGATTGTACCGCGGTCCAAGAGGTTCGTCAAAACGATCGTTTCGCAGATTCCGCCCACATTTGTTCTTCGCCCCAACCTGCGATATAATCCGCAAATGTAGCTGTTCTGCCCGGCGAGGGACATTCCCTTGAGAATTCCGTGTCTCTACGAAGTGGTCCCTGCCCACCACAGACGCCCGGAGTGCACACGACTTCTTGATTCTTCGTCTTTCTCCATGTCCGCTGTGCCTCCGCGGCGATGGGCGACTTCGCCGGCCTGAACAGTCAACGTCAGTACCATGAATCATAGAATTGGGAGTACATACCTCTTGAATCGTCCGCGCGCATCGCGGTGGGTTGGATGGCTGATCGGCGTCGTTGTCCTGGCAGTTCTGCTGGGGCTGCTTTTTTTCGCTCGCTTCACCCTGTTGCCTGATAACCTGTATGCCTGGACGGGCGAAGAAGAGCCTTTGCCGCAGGCCGTGGCTCTGTGGAATCTCCTTGCCGGCCAGCTCCGCGCCATGCCTGAGACGCGGGACGACGTCGCCGTCACGCCTGCTGTCGCGAACCCTTTCGGGGCGAATACGTTCATGGAACAGGAAGTAGAGCCAGCCAAACGAGAACGTATCTGCCAGATGCTCCATGATGCTGGTTTCGGCTGGATCCGCCAGGAGTTCCCGTGGGAAGACATCGAGATTCATGGCAAGGGCGATTTTGAGGACCGTCGCCATGAGCCGCATCGCTCGGCCTGGGAAAAATATGACCACATTGTCGAGGTGGCGAATCGCTACGGGCTGAACATCATCGCCCGGTTGAGCAACCCGCCGGCCTGGTCCAGGGCCGCCGGCGACGAGAAAGGCCCGCTCGCGCCGCCCGACAATTTTGAAGATTACGGCGATTTTGTGTATACGTTCGCCAGTCGCTACCGAGACCGCATCCAATACTACCAAATCTGGAACGAGCCGAACATTTACCCGGAATGGGGCGAATATCCGGTCGATCCGGAGCGCTATACTGAGCTGCTCAAAATCGGCTACCGGCGCATCAAGGAAGCCGACCCAGAGGCCATCGTCCTGTGCGGCTCGCTGGCGGCGACGATTGAGCTGGACGGCTACCCGCACGGCCTGAACGACTTTGTGTTCCTGCAACGCATGTACGACGCCGGGGCGAAAGAGTACTTCGATGTGATGGCCGTACAGGGCTACGGGCTGTGGTCTGGCCCGACCGATCGACGGATGCGGCCCCGCGTGCTGAACTTCTCACGCCCGCTTTACATCCGCGACATCATGGTCAAGAACGGCGATGCGCACAAGCCCATCTGGATGACCGAAATGAACTGGAACGCCATCCCCGCTGACCACCCTGCCTATCCGATGTTTGGGCGGGTCACACTGGAGCAACAGGCACGATATGCCGTCGAAGCGTACCGTCGCGTCCGGGCGGAGTGGCCGTGGATGGGTGTGATCACGGTCTGGTTCTTCAAGCGGGCCAGTGATGCCGAAAAAGACCAGGCGATGTACTACTTCCGCATGGTCGAGCCGGATTTCACGCCACTGCCGCTATATGATGCGCTGAAGGCAGAGTCTCTCTCGACGCAAAATTGTCAGGGAATAGGGGAGCCTCAAGGTTCATGAACGTCGGAACGCGCGGAGGGAAAACGAACCATGTTTTGTGGGCTGCCCTGGCGGCTATCCTGGCGCTGGCAGCCTTTCTGCGGCTGTATCTATTGGGGGCGCAGAGCCTGTGGGCCGATGAGATGTCCAGCCTGGTCACTGCGCTGAAACCTGTGCCGCGCCTGCTCCATGACATCTCAAACGAGATTCATCCACCGCTGTATCACCTGACGCTGAAGGCATGGATTCAGGTTTTCGGTACGACTGAAGCCGGCATTCGCTCGTTGTCTGTCCTGTGCGGCGTGATCCTGGTAGGCCTGACCTATCTGATTGGAAGCCGGCTGTTCGATTGGCGGGTGGGTCTGTTGGCCGCTGCGCTATCGGCCATCGCTCCTTTCCAGGTCTACTATTCGCAGGAAGCGCGGATGTACATGCCCCTGGCGACGGTCGGCGCAGCGGCTGTGTACGGGCTGGTCCGCTTTGTCGAACGAGAGGATATGGGGCATCAGCCAGGCAAGGCAGTTTCTGGCAGCGACCGATGGCCGATCTGGGCAGGCCTGTATGTGATTGCCAACGGCTTGGGGCTTTGGCTGCACTACTCGTATCCCATCGTGCTGGCGATGGAGAACGCCGTCTACGCGCTGTGGCTGCTGCTCTCCTGGCGCAGGGGCGGCCATTGGCTGCGCCTTTTGCGCTGGGTTGGTATGCAGTTGCTGGTCGTCCTGATTTATGCACCCTGGCTGCCCCTCGGCTACCGACAGGTATCCACCTGGCCGGCTATCAGCGAATCGCACGGGCTGGATTTCATTTTGTTAGAAGCGTTTCGCCTGTTTGCAGTCGGCGAATCGGTGGACGCCCAGGCCATGCGCCCGACCGTGTTGGGTTTCGCCCTGATAGTCCTGGTTGGCCTGCTTCCGTTCAATCTGACCGTGCCGGAGGCGAGGAGCCGGCCATACCGCATCGTGGCCTACGTGCTGCTGGTCTGCTATGTCCTGTTTCCCATTTTTATGATGTACGGGCTCTCGTTGCTCAAGCCAGCCTATCGTCCCAAATTCTTCCTGGTCGGCAGTGCGGCGTTCAGCATCGCGCTGGCGCGTGGTATCCTGGGGCCGTGGCCTAAGCGAGCGAGTTGGTGCCGGCGGCTATCGGCAATTTGGGGCGTTGCCTGCGTGGCCTATCTCCTGTCAGGGACCGGGCCGTCACTGCGCGACTATTATTTCAACCCACGGTTTGCACGGGACGACTATCGCGGCATGGCCGGGTACATTGCGGCAGTGGAAAAGCCAGGCGACGCAGTGCTGCTCAACGCAGCCGGGCAGGAGGACGTGTTCAAATATTACTATCGCGGCCAACTGCCGGTCTATCCGCTTCCCCGCCATCGTCCCCTGAACGTCGAACGCACCATCGCTGAGCTGGAACAAATCGCGGCGGAGCACAAACGGCTTTATGCCCTGTTCTGGGCCACGAACGAAAGTGACCCGGAACGGGTCATTGAGGGCTGGCTGGATACCCATGCCTACAAAGCGTTGGACAGTTGGCGGGGGAATGTGCGGCTGGTTATCTACTCTTTGCCGCAGACTCTCGCGCCATCTGAGGTGCGCCATCCGCTCGAGGTCACATTCGGTGAGCAGATAGCGCTGTTGGGCTACACCCTGCAAAACGAAGAAGTGCAGGTCGGCGATGTTCTGCAGATCACTTTGTTCTGGCAGGCCCTCCGGCCAATTACAGAACGGTACAGCGTTTTCGTCCATTTGTTGGACGCGGAGAACCACATCATCGGTCAGCGCGATTCGGAGCCGGGCGGCGGCGCGCGCCTGACATCAACGTGGAGGCCAGGAGAGACGATTGGCGATAATTATGGAATCGTGGTCCGTCCTGGTACGCCCTCTGGGACATACACCCTGGAGCTGGGTCTATATCGGGTGGAGGACGGACAACGACTGGTGGTGACCGAAGGCGCAGATGTCGGAACAGACCGCGTGGTACTGCCGCCCATCCGTGTGCGTCCTGCTGAAACGCCGCTGCCGCTGGACGCATTTGGCATCCAGCATCCTATGCGTGAGGAAATGGATGCCCTCAGCCTGGTAGGATACGACTTGTATCGGCTGGGCTATGAGCATGAGCCTGAGCAGACATTGCGTCGAGGCGATGTGCTTCACCTGAATCTGTACTGGCAAGTCAGGCAGCCTCTGCCTGATCTCGGCCTGTCACTTCGTCTGGTCGACCGGAGCGGACACATTCGTCTGCAAAGGTCTTCGTCGCTTGGAGGGACGGCGGCCCCGTCGTCCACCTGGCTGGTGGGCGAGGTTATCCGAGACCAACATGACATCCAATTGGGGCAGGAATTGCCCACTGGGGACTTCACACTTGAGGCACAGCTCAATGATGGCAAGGCAGGCCGTGTGTTTCGCCTGGGAGCGGTACGGATTGAGTGAAGGGAAAGGTTAACAGCCGTAATGATGAGCAGGTTTAACGAAATTGAAGTCTACGACGCCGAGATACCGGAACATGTCCGCCTTCACCTGCTGGCGCGTAAGACGGACATGATGATCGAGTTTCTGGGCCATCTGAACAGGGAGCAGGCCCGAGGCGTCGACCTGGGGTGTGGCACCGGCTGGCATGTGCAGCGTCTGCGTGACAAAGGGTTCATGGCCTTTGGCATCGACAACTCCACTGTCCAACTGCACCAGGCGCAGACCAAAAGAGTGAGCCACCGCCCCGGCGAAAATGACTGTTGGTGCCTGGGCGATATTCAGCATCTGCCTTATGCGACCGAGAGCATGGACTTTGCCTTCGCCATCAACGCAATTCACCATCTGGAGAGCCGGCAGGCGCAGCGGGAGACTGTCCAGGAGATCCATCGGATACTCAAACCAGATGGCCTGTTCTTTTTGCATGAGATCAACACCAACAATCTGGTGATGTCCACCTACATGAACTACATATTCCCACGGCTGCGCCGCATTGACAATGGCTACGAAAACTGGATTCTTCCGGACAGCTTACGAGATTGGTCCGGCTTCAAGGTAGTGCAGGTGGTGACATTCACGTTTGTGCCCGATTTTACGCCACGCATTTTGTTCCCATTGCTGCGCCGAATCGAAGGGTGGTTGGAAAGAGGGCCTCTCGGCCGATATGCTGCCCACTACATGGCCGTGCTGCAAAAAGAAGGACCTACCAGTGCCGATACCAATTGATGACCACCGATTGGTGTCCGCTCCGGCCGGGTTGGCATTCTTGCCAGTCGTAGTCGAACTCGACGTCCAGCACTTCTGAGTCCACCCGGGCAAACGTGTTTGGACCAGTTTGCCAGTCCCAGACGGCGACTTTGAATTTTCCGCTTTCGCCAGACCTGAGTGAAATATCGTACTCGCCTGGCCCATAATCGCCGCCAATGCCAGACACAAGCGAAAAGGCTTCGTAGGTATTCTCATACCAGATGCGGACGCGCAGGCCATTGAGTGGCTGCCCATCAATATCGAAGATTTTGCTCGGCCGGTGGATGCCAGTTGCACCGCAGTTGGGGTACCAGGCCACAATTTCACCAGTGAACTGTTTCTGCCGGGGCGTCGGCGTCTCAGCGGGCAGGGTATCGGTTGGCGTCGCCGTCGGTGGGCGTGGCTTTCTGGTATTGGTAGGGGTAGCCGTTGGCGTATCAGTCACGTTTGGCGTCCACGTTGGGACTATATCATACATACTGGGAATGATCAGAGGTTGCCCCCATTGCATGATATTCGGATCGACCATGCCGTTCAGCAGGAGAATGGCATCAGCAGAAACGCCGTATCGCTGGGCGATGGCCGGCAGATTCTCACCCGGTTGCACGACGTGCAGCAAACGGCCGGTGGCCAGGTGAGAATAAGGCGTGGGCAACATGGCAATGACGCGGGTAGCGGTCGGCGTCGGCATGGGCGTGGGGATGGGCATGAGGGTCGCGGTAAATGTAGGCCACGGAGTCCGGGTGGGCAAAGCAACGCCGCTCACCCTGTAGTCCTCCGAGACAATGCTGAACAGAGAAACGAGCACAATGTAGTTGAGTAAGGCCAATACGACCAACAGACTCCAATGCTGGCTTCTCATAGGCCGATCTCCCTTTGCTTTGGGCAGGGAAATGATGTATCATTGAACTCCAGTCAGAGTATACCAGTAAGTACAGAAAGTGTCAAATGGTTAATTTGAATACCGTTTGTTAAGAATTCTGATGCGGATGCGTCTGTCGTCCAGATTGTTGAGTGGATGAAAGTCACCGTTATCGCCACAGTAAAAAATGAGGGACATTCTATTCGTCGGCTGCTGGATTCGCTGTTGTCGCAGACAAGACAGCCAGACGAAATCGTGATTGTAGATGGTGGCTCTACTGACGATACGTTCAGTATCTTGCAGGAATACGCGCACCAGCGATGTCCGTTCCTTCGAGTCCTGCACGCACCAGGCGCAAACATTTCAGCAGGGCGCAATCTGGCGATTCAGGCGGCGAGCGGCGAGGTCATCGTCTCCACCGACGCCGGTGTTCGCTTTGGGCCCGACTGGCTGAAACGTCTGGTTGAGCCTTTTGAAATGAACCATGAAGCTCCAGATGTGGTCTGCGGTTTCTTCGTTCCCGACCCGCAGTCCATTTTCGAGGTAGCTATGGGGGCGACGGTTTTGCCGGCTGTAGACGAAATCGAACCGCAGCGATTCCTGCCATCGAGCCGTTCGGTCGCCTTCAGGCGACAGGCCTGGGAAGAAGTGGGCGGCTACCCGGAATGGATGACGTTCTCGGAAGACCTGTTGTTTGACATGGCTCTGAAGAACCGGGGGTATCGGTTTGTGTTCGTGCCGGAGGCGGTGGTGCAGTTCAGGCCGCGCGCCAGCCTCAGCGCGTTTTGGCGCCAATACCGCAACTACGCGATGGGCGATGGCGAAGGGCTGCTGTGGACCAGGCGACACCTGATCCGCTACGGCGTCTATCTCGTCGCCGCTCCATCGTTGATTGTGCTGGGGCTCTGGGTCAGCCCATGGTGGTGGGGCGTGCTGCTGTTGGGCATGGCCGTTTACTTGCGCCGTCCTTATGTGCGGCTCAGGCAAATGGCCGCCGGCCTGCCCCTACGCGACAAAATCATCGCCAGCCTGTGGGTGCCGGTGATCCGCGTTTGGGGCGACCTGGCCAAGATGATCGGATATCCCGTCGGTTTGCCGCGTGGCTTCAGGTTGCGCTCACGAACACGCGCATACCTGGGCAAGTAGGCTTTCTTAATCGAACAGAGGGACGATGGCAAATTGGGTGGTGTCTACCAATCCCATGTCGGTGAGCTTGAGCCTGGGGATAACAGGTAGGGCCATGAAGCTCATCGCCATAAACGGGTCGTCTACCTGTGATCCAATACGACTGGCGGCTTCCATGATTTGAGTGAGATTGCTGCGGACCTGCTCCAGGGGGCGGTCGGACATGAGTCCGGCGATGGGCAAAGGCAGACGCCCGATGATCTGTCCGCCATCAACGACGCACAGGCCGCCGCGCATCAAGGCAATTTCTTTGACTGCCGTCATCATGTCCAGGTCGTTCGTCCCAATAACGACGATGTTATGGGAATCGTGAGCAACGGAGGAGGCGATGGCTCCGCGCTTCAGGCCAAAACCCTTAACGAATCCTTTGCCCAGACTGCCTGAGCCCAGATGCCTTTCGACCACGGCTATCTTGAGGATGTCTCGCGTGGTATCGGCGACTGCCAGCCCGTTCTCGACCTTAGGCTCTTCGATGAGTTGCTCTGTGATAAGCTGTTGAGGCAGCAGGCCGATCACCCTGAGTCGCCTGGATTCGGCAGTTACGCGGAAATCAATGCTTTCCCAGTTCACGTTGATCGAACCGCGGATGGGTATCGAGCGTTTGATCTGTGGCGTGAAGACCAGTTTGCCCTGCTCGGCCACGAGTTGGCCGTCGCGGTAGACCTGTAGGATGTTGAAATCTTCAAAATTATCGAAAATGACCAAATCTGCGCTGAAGCCGGGGATAATGGCGCCTTTATCTTTCAGACCAAAGTATTGGGCGGTGTTAATCGTAGCCATCTGAATGGCGGTGACAGGAGGAAGGCCCAGGTCAATGGCTTTCTTAATCAAATAATTGATGTGTCCCTCGTCCATCAAGTCGGCTGGATGACGGTCATCGGTAACGAACATGCAATGTCGGGAGTTCTCTGGCGTAACCAGAGGCAGCAGTTCGGCCAAGTCGCGAGCTGTTGACCCTTCGCGGATCATGACCCACATGCCCTGTCGCAACTTTTCTCGCGCCTCTTGAATGGTTGTGCATTCGTGGTCGGAACGTATGCCGGCGGCGATGTAGGCCGACAGGTCGCGGCCGCCCAATCCCGGCGCATGGCCGTCAATGCGATGGCCGGAGAAGGCGCGCAATTTATCCAGTACGCCGGAGTCCAGGGCCAACACACCCTGATAGTTCATCATTTCACCCAGCCCCAGGACCCATGGGTTGTTGACCAGGACGTTCAAATCGTACCACAACAATTCAGAGCCAGCCGTTTCCAGATGTGTGGAGGGCACACAGCTTGGCAACATGACATACACGCTGAGGGGGTTGTATTTGCTGGATTCCAACATGTAACGGATGCCATCGAGGCCGAGCACATTGGCGATTTCATGGGGGTCAATGACGACCGACGTAGTTCCCTGTGGCACCACTGCCCGCGCAAATTGTGGCACGGTGACCATCGAGCTTTCGATGTGAACGTGTCCATCAATGAAACCCGGCGCCACAAATTGCCCATCCAGGTCTATGACACGCCGGGCGTTGTAATCCCCGAAGCCGACAATTTGGGACCCGGAAATGGCAATGCTGGTTTCGTGAACATCGCCGGAAAAGACATTGACCAGCCTGGCGTTTCTCAGCAGAAGGTCAACTTCGCCCTGTCCGCGAGCCAATTTGATTATTTCGGCCAGCTCCATAACAGCTTGCCCCCTGGTAAGATGTTGATTTCTGATTATACGAGACATAGGCTTGAAATGCCAAAAAACAAGTGCAACCAACGCTTTTGTTGAAGGAAGAGATGCTATGAATGACTCTGTTGATTCCTTTAAGAACGAGACATACGAAACGTGGCTACACGCGCTCAACGAGGCCCAGCGCAGGGCCATAGAAGTGTCAGACGGGCCGGTCTTGGTGATTGCCGGGCCTGGCAGCGGCAAGACCCGTGTCTTGACCCATCGCGTCGCTATGTTGGTTCAGCGGCGAAAGGTGCCGGCCTACCGGATCATGGCCGTGACTTTCACCAACAAGGCCGCACGCGAGATGCGCGACAGGCTCAAGGGGCTGATCGGAGACGAGGTCAATCAGTTGGCTATCGGCACGTTCCACGCGAATTGTGCGCGGATGCTGCGGCGGGACGGACAGAGCATGGGCCTGCCGGCCAATTTCAACATCTACGACCGGGACGACCAACTTCGCCTGGTGAAACAAGCGCTCAAAGACCTCAATTTGGACGAAAAGCGATTCGCGCCCAACGCCGTCCTGGGAGCAATTTCGCAGGCCAAGAGTGAACTCATCACGCCCGAGCAATATCAGCCGAATAGCTACTGGCACGAGGTAGTCAGCCGCATCTACCAGCACTATGAAGAACTTTTGGCGGCGAACACCGCCCTGGACTTCGATGACCTCCTGATGAAGACGGCTCTTCTGCTGCGCCAAAACCCGGACGTTCTGGAGAAGTATCAGCAGCGGTACCTGCACGTTCTGGTTGATGAGTTTCAGGACACCAACGCAGCGCAATACGAACTGCTGAAGCTCCTGGCTGGCAAACACCGCAACCTTTTCGTTGTAGGCGATGAGGACCAATCCATCTACTCCTGGCGCGGCGCCGATTCCCGGCACGTCAGGCAGTTTCGCCAAGATTACCCCGACGCCCACGTCATCTTGTTGGAACAGAACTATCGTTCCACCCAGACGATTCTGGATGTCGCCAATTCGGTCATCCGTCGCAACACGCAGCGGACGGAGAAGAAGTTACACACCAGCCGGGGGAAGGGACCAAAGATTGTCTGCAAAGAGTTGTACAATGAAGCGGAGGAGGCGGTCTTTGTCGTTGAAGAAATCGAACGGCTGGTCAGCTCCAAATCCTGCCGGCCGGGCGACATTGCCATTATGTACCGCACCAATGCCCAGTCTCGCGCCATCGAGGATGCGTTCGTGGCGCACGGCATTCCGTACAGGCTCGTGGGCGCAACACGCTTCTATGAACGGCGAGAGATCAAAGATGTGCTGGCGTATCTGCGGTTCATTCACAATCCACATGACAATTTCAGCCTCTTGCGCATCATCAACGTGCCGCCGCGTGCGATTGGCGACAGCACCGTAGCCGGACTTGGCGAGTTGGCCGCGCGCCGCAATCTCTCGATGTATGACGCCATCAGATTGCTTGCCGAACCGCCGACTGACGTGTCCATCTCGACCAGGGGGCGGAAAGCCTTGCTGGACTTCTCGAAGCTGATAGACAATTTGCTCGACCTGAAGTCGCGTGTCAATGTGCTTGAACTGTTGGACCGGACGTTGGCCGATTCGGGCTACGAGCAATACATTCGGGATGGTACGGAGGAAGGCGAAGAACGCTGGCAGAACATTATGGAACTGCGCAATGTCGCTGCGGAATACCTCTATCTGCCTCTGGAACTCGGTTTGACCTCCTTCCTCGAAGAAGTGTCGTTGGTCTCCGATGTAGACGACCTGCCGGAAAGCAATGATTCGCCCACTTTGTTGACGCTTCACGCGGCCAAAGGGCTGGAGTTCGGCGCGGTGTTCATCGTCGGCATGAACGAAGGCCTCTTGCCCCACACTCGTTCATCCGAAGATCCGAAAGCTGTTGAGGAAGAACGGCGGTTGTGTTATGTCGGGATCACGCGAGCCAAAGACCGACTCTATCTGTTGCATACTTTCAAGCGGGCACAATATGGCTCCGCCGAGTTCAGCGAACCCTCCCGCTTTCTTAACGACATCCCCAGAGAACTCATCGAGGGTGAGGAGAAGAAGCGGCAAAAGCAGCCTGTTTCATGGACGGGCGACGGACACTTCGTGCGCAGCAACATGTCCGCCCTGTATCCCGCCAAAACGGGCAACGGTCAGCCAACGGACAGGGTTGTGACTCCCAGATTTCAAGCTGGCGATAGGGTGTTCCATACCGCCTTTGGCGAGGGCATGGTGGTGGAAAGCAAGATAAGTGGCGGAGATGAGGAAGTGAGCGTAGCCTTTAAGGGCCGGGGCGTGAAAAGAATGCTCGCCAGCTATCTGATCAGAGTAGAGAGATAACGGCGACACTCAATCTTGCTCGACGGTCGGCATCGAACCCTCGCCGCGGACATAGTAGCCCAGCGCGGCGCAGGCCAGCAAGTACCCCACGTAGTTTTCATTCAAGAAGCGCGAGAAAAACAGGAAGGTAAAAGCGAACAGAGCATAGCCATAGAGCATGGCGCCAACCGAGTTGTTTCGATGAAGCTGCCGCCACAGCAATCCCGCCAACAGGGGCAGGCCAAATATCACGGTCGGAATCCAAAAAGGGAAATAGTCCAGCCGCGACTGAACCAATTGCAGGGCCAGCACGAGGTTGGCGAAACCCCAGCCGCGCATTTGATAGGCTGTCTCTATCGTGCCACTGGACCACCGCCATACATCATCGAACATTGCGCCCGGATTCCACAGCAGGAAAGGCAGAACGAGGCCAGCAAAGACCAGGGCGGCAGGCCACAGCTTTTGGAGGTAAGCGAGTGGTCCACGCTCGTCCCTGCCGAGGCTGCCCCACAGGTAGACCAGGAAAAAGGGGATGAGAAACCAGACCGTAGGTTTGCTGGCCAGGGCCAGGCCGAGGCTGATGGCAGCCCAATGCCACCTGCGACGCAGCAGGCCGTAAGCACACACCACGACCCAGAACAAGACGAAAGAATCATTCTGTCCGAAAATGAGGTCATTGCCCATAATGGGATTCAAACCCAAGATCATGGTCAGGCACAATTTGTCGCTGGGGGTAGTTGCCAGTTTGGGCGCCAACCACATCATGACAACGAACAGCAGCAGATAGACAATGCGTTGATCATACCAGCCGAACAACACATTGAACAGCCAGTAGAAAGGAGCTGCCGAAACAAAAGTCCACGGCAGATATGGGAAATGGTACAACGCCGTTTTCAGGTCCGTACCCCATTCGGCCATCGGCGTGTCCACGTAATCCTCAACGTATGGGTTCTGGCCGTGGAGCAGATAGCGGGCCGCCTCTTCGGTTTGGATGACGCCGCCATCATGTGTGAAGCTGGCCGGCCCTTGAAAATGCCGCAGGGTGATCAGCAGGCCTGCCTGGGCCACGATGGTCAGGAAGACGATTATGTAAAGGACAATCAGTTTCGTTCGATAGAGTCGTTGTGGGGCGATTTGTTCACCAAACCAATCGAGCGCAACGTAGAGCAAGAGACATGCAAAGCTGGCTGTGATGATCAGCAGGCTGTAGGGATCGACCAGCCAGTCCTCCAGCAGCCGAAGGCTCTCCACGGGAAGCAGGGGGATCCTGGCCAGCAGTTCCTGAGGACGTGGGGCCACCAGACCCGCCACGGTATCGATCCGCACTCGGGCGACGAGCAAGATGAACAGCAACACCACATCGAAGGAACGCTTCTGCAAGGGTTGATTGTCTCCTCGTCTCTCTGGGCTGGCGATTATCTCAAACTGTATTATAATCAGAATCAGCGAAAAGGCTACGAAAGGACGAGAGGTCAGTCACATGCGCATAGCGATCACCGGCCACAAAGGCCAGTTGGGCACGTCACTTACAGAGATTTTGCAGGCCCAGCACCAGTTGCTCCTGATTGATGTCCCGCTGTTTGATATAACTGACCGTAGCAACATCGGCGAGGCCATCGCCAACTTCAGGCCCGATTGTGTCATTCATACGGCCGCGTTCACCAACGTAGACGGTTGCGCGCGCGACCCTGACCAGGCGTATCTGGTCAATGCGCTTGGCACGCAGAACGTCGCATTGGCCTGTCAGCGCGCCGGAGCCGCCATGGTGTTCATCAGCACCAACGAAGTGTTTGATGGCAGAGCCTCTGCCCCTTATCTGGAGTTCGACCAGCCCAACCCCATCAACGTCTATGGACGGTCGAAATGGGCGGGGGAAATGTACACCCGTCTGTTGCTCCAGCGTTTCTACATCGTGCGCACAGCCTGGCTGTATGCTCCTCAGGGCAACAACTTCGTGGAGAAGATCATCCGCGCGGCAGATGAGCGCGGGGAACTATCCGTTGTCACAGACGAAATCAGTTCACCAACCTATGCCCCGGATCTGGCGCTGGCAATCGCCCGGCTCCTGACGACAGATGCTTTTGGCATCTATCACTTCACCAATGCGGGGATATGTTCGCGATATGACTTTGCGATAGAGATTCTGAAACAATCCGGACGAGGTCATATCCCTGTGCACCCCATCACATTGGCGGAATATCAGCGCGCTTCCACGCCGCCGCCCTACACCCCGCTGCGTAACTTTTGTGGAGCCGCGCTGGGCATCACCCTGCGACCCTGGCAGGAAGCCTTGAGCGAGTATCTGACCAGTAGGGCCAATGTCTGACCGAAGCGAGCAACGGCCTGTTGCGCGTGTTTCAGCCGAGCCTTTCGTTTCCGTCATCATCCCAAACTGGAACGGCAGCCAACACCTGGCGACCTGCCTGGGTTCTCTGCGCCAACAGACCTATACGCGCTTTGAGACAATCCTGGTAGATAATGGGTCACAAGACGATTCGCTAGAACGGGTCGAAGGCCATTTCCCAGAGGTCCGTGTGGTGGCCCTGAGCCGCAATCTGGGCTTCGCCGGGGGAGTGAACGCCGGCATCCGGGCAGCTTCTGGCGAGGTCATCGCGCTGCTAAACAACGATACAGAAACCGATCCGCACTGGCTGGAAGAGATGGTTTTGGGACTGACCCGCTACCCGCAAGCTGGCATGATCGCCAGCAAGATTCTCTTGTTTGATCGCCGCGATACTCTCCACGCCGCGGGCGATTACTATCGGATTGACGGCATCCCGGGCAACCGCGGCGTCTGGCAGAAAGATGCCGCCCCTTACGACGAAGAGGCCTTCGTGTTCAGCCCTTGTGCAGCCGCGGCAGGCTACCGGCGCGAGATGCTCGCGGAAATTGGACTGTTCGATGAAGACTTGTTTGCTTTCTGCGAGGATGTGGACCTGGGCTGGCGAGGGCAATCTGCTGGTTGGAAGTGTGTTTATCTCCCTCGTTCAGTGGTATTCCACAAACTCAGCGCAACGGGCGGAGGAGTTCTGGCCAGCTACTACGGAGGGCGCAACTGCATCTGGGTCATCGCCAAGAACTATCCTCCGGAACTGTATCGGAAACATCGGGGCAAAATCTGGTCAGCTCAATGGGAGATCATGCGTGATGCGTTGCGCGCCTGGAGAGGCGAGGCTGCTCGCGCCAGACTGCGCGGCCAACTGGCCGGACTCTTGGGCTTGCCGCGGGTGTTGCCCAAGAGACGCCAAATCCAGGCTGCTCGCCGTGTATCCGTTGACTATTTGGAATCAGTCCTCACCCAAATTGACTAGCTTACCCTACAGCAGTATATTTATGCTGATCGAACATCAGTCAGGAGGCTTCAGAAACAACTTGGAATCCGCCAGGGAGCAACCGTTTCTATCAATTATCATACCCGCTTACAACGAGGAGAAACGCCTCCCCGCCAGCCTCCAGGAGATCATTGCCTTCGCAGACCAGCAGGCTTTCAGCCTTGAGGTGATCGTTGTAGACGACGGCAGTGCCGACCGCACAGCCGACCTGGTCGAGGAGTTTCACGCTCGCTACCCGTACATCAGCGTGATCCGCAACCCCCATCGTGGCAAAGGCTATGCGGTCAAAACGGGCATGTTGGCCGCCAGAGGATCATACTTGTTCTTGTGCGATGCCGATTTGTCCATGTCCATCGAGCAGGTGGTCACCTTCTTCCCTCCCCACGAAGCGGGCTATGACATCGTTATCGGCTCACGCGAAGTGAAGGGCGCACGACGTTACAATGAGCCGGCTTATCGGCACATCATGGGACGTGTGTTCAACCTCATCGTCCGACTGTTTGCGGTGCGGGGCTTCCAGGACACACAATGCGGGTTCAAGTCTTTGAAAGACTTGAACCCGCATTGTGTGTCCTGGAAGCCCCGCACCGCAAACAGTCGGACGATGA
>DAOTYC010000193.1:0-3011 GCA_034435095.1 Anaerolineae bacterium
ACCAAGGGCTTATGAGTCCCCTGCTCTGCCACTGAGCTACGCCGCCGAATAGATAGCGGGGGCAGGATTCGAACCTGCGACCTTCGGGTTATGAGCCCGACGAGCTGCCTCTGCTCCACCCCGCAACGATTATGGGCGCTATTATAGCACCATTGGCCGAATAAGTCAAACGCGGCCTGGACCGGGGGGCATCCAGAATTTTATCCATTTTCTATGACCTCGACTTCTCTCCAAGTGAGAGAAAGGCCCACAGGAAGATGATCGTGCAAATCAACATGCCCCATGTGACGCCATAGCGCAAGTTCAGCTCAGTTTGCTGGAGCATGGAGATAAAGCCCAGTATGACGCCGACAATGGCCGATAGGGTAGCGATGACCATGTATTTATCCCACACAGTGTACCCTCCCAATGGTTGCGGGCGAAATGCCCGCGCTCCCAATCGTAGTTTGTCTCTATGCCGCCAGATACGCGGCCCGCACTTCAGGATTTTCCGCCAGTTCTCTGGCTGGGCCTTCCATCACGATTGTCCCCGTCTGGAGCACATAGCCGCGGTTGGCGATGCGCAGGGCCATGCGGGCGTTCTGTTCTACCAGGAGCACCGTTGTGCCCTGCTGATTGATCTCGCGGATGACGTTGAAGATTTCCCGCACCAGAATTGGCGCCAGGCCCATTGACGGCTCATCGAGCAGCATCAGCCGGCCGCGGGTCATCAGCGCGCGGCCAATGGCCAGCATCTGCTGCTCGCCGCCGCTCAGCGTGCCAGCCCGCTGGTAGAGTCGCTCATGCAACCGGGGGAACAGGGCAAAGACTCGCTCGAAGTCGCGTCGCACGCCTTCGCGGTCTTTGTTCCAGCGCAGCCAAGCGGCCAGTTGTAGGTTCTCTTCGACCGTCAGGTTGGCAAAGATGCGACGCCCCTCCGGCGCGTGAGAGATGCCCATCTCCACAATCTTATCCGCCGGTGTGCCAACGATGTTGTGATCCATGAAGCGAATTTCACCTGACTGAGGTCGGACGATGCCGGAGATGGTGCGCAGCGTGGTTGATTTGCCGGCCCCGTTCGCCCCGATCAAGGTGACAATCTCACCCTCGTCCACGTGGAATGAAATGCCTTCCAGCGCCCTGATGGCGCCGTAGGCGACGTTTAAGTTCTTGACTTCCAGTAACATCAGGCCGCCTCCCCCTCGTCGTTCTCCTCGGCGCCAAGATATGCCTCGATCACCCTGGGGTTGTTTTGAATCTCTTCCGGTGAGCCGCGGGCGATGATCTCGCCAAAGTCCATGACCACGATGTGCGGACACACCCCCATAATCACCCGCATCTGATGTTCAATCAATAGAATGGAAATCTTGAAGTGCTCATGCACCCACTTGATGAGGTTGATCAGGTCCTCCACTTCCTGCGGGTTCATGCCGGCCGCCGGTTCGTCCAGTAGCAGCAGTTTGGGATCTGCCGCCAGGGCGCGGCAGATTTCCAGCCGACGCTGCTGGCCGTAAGGCAGACTGGCTGCCTCTTCATAGGCGCGGTCGGCCAGGCCGAACAGAGTGAGCAGTTCCATAGACTTTTCTTCAAATTCCCGCTCGCCCTGGTAGAACGCCGGCAGGCGCAGGATGGCCGATACCAGGCCGTAGCTGCCGCGCAGGTGTCGCCCCAGGCTGACGTTGTCGATCACCGGCAGCGCGCCGTACAGGCGCAGCGTCTGATATGTGCGGGCCACACCCAATGCCGAGATGGTGAACGGCGGCAGGCCAACCAGTTCCTGTCCGTCCAGCCGGATGCTGCCATGGGTGGCGCGGTACACGCCGGTAATCAGATTAAAGACCGTGGTTTTGCCCGCGCCGTTCGGCCCGATCAGGCCCATCAGCGCGCCTTGTTCCATCCTCAGGTTGAAGTCGCCCACGGCCCGCAGGCCGCCGAAATAGTGGGTCAGGCCGCTGATTTCGAGAATTGTCGCTGCCATTCTGCTATTCCTTCCTCTTCTTCTTGATGATGAACGGCAATTCGCTCTGTGTCAGACCCTTCGTGTAGAAGATCATGATGACAATCAGCAAGACGGGCCCCAAGACCAGCCGCCATACGCCGATAGGCCGCAACACCTCTTGCAGGATGGTCCAGATCACCGCCCCCAGCGCCGTGCCGGTGATGCTGCCTACGCCGCCCAGATAAATCATGATCATGAAGTCAAAGGACTTGAACACGTTGAACATCGGCGGATTGATGAACTGCACGTGGAAGCCGAGCAGTGCGCCGCCGATGCCAGCGAAGAAGGCGCCTATGGCGAAGCCGATGAGTTTGTAGCGCAGGATGTTGATGCCGCCGATTTCAGCCGCGACCTCGTTCTCACGCACGGCCAGGATGGCCCGCCCGTGGGACGAAGTAATCAGGTTGCGTGAGACGACGATCACCGCTATCACCGCGGTCCAGACGAAAATCCAGTTGGAGAAGCTGGGCAGGCCGGTCAGGCCACGCGCTCCGCCGACGAAATCCAGGTTCAAGAAGATGTTGACGATGATCATGTTCAGCGCCAAGGTGACCACGGCCAGGTAGTCGCCGCGTGCCCGGAAAGACGGGATGCCGACAATGAAGGCCAGCATGGCCGAGACCAGGCCGCCGGCCAGCATCGCCAGCACGAAACCCACTGAGAACTCGTAGCCGAAAATATTGAACACGGGCAGGTGGCTGAACAGACCAGGCACGCGCAACGCCAGGCCCGCGCGGCCCGGATTCCCACCCGCGATCAGCACGCCCGAGACATACGCTCCCAGTCCCATGAAGCCGGCGTGTCCGATGGAAAACTGACCCAAATGACCGTTGACAATATTCAGGCTGACGGCCATGACGATGGCGATGCCGGTTCGCATCAGAACGTCATAGTAATAGGAGTTGACAATTTGGTTGGAATAAAGCACTGGCACTACAAGCAAGGGTACCAGAATGAAGGCCAGCATGGCCGAGACCAGGCCGCCGGCCAGCATCGCCAGCACGAAACCCACTGAGAACTCGTAGCCGAAAAT
>DAOTYC010000194.1:0-29143 GCA_034435095.1 Anaerolineae bacterium
GTAGCCAACCAACCGATAGAAGGCATCGGTCAATACATTCCGGCAGGGAAAGCCGAATACAATGGTCGCCTGCGGCCGGCTCACACGCGCAATCTCGGTGAGGGCGCGTGGCAACTGGTTTTCGGTGAGATGTTCCAGCACGCTGAGACATACCACTGCGTCAAACTCCTGGTCACGCACGCTGATATTCAGAACGTCGCAAGGCCATAAATCTGCACGGATGTTCTCTTCAACCAACATCTTTCTGACTGGCAGAACGTTGGTATGTAAGTCAATGCCACTAATTCGATTGGCGCAAGCGGATAGCGTGGGCAAAAAGATGCCACAGCCGTAACCTATTTCAAGGAGGTGACCAAAGGCCCCGTTCTCCAAGAGATGGGCCGCCATGCCTAAACGTCGCCGGTAAAACGGGCCTGTCAATGGACGATAGTAGTATTCGACGGGGTCTTCGACGTTCGATTTCTCTAATAGTTGGGGATTGGGCAAATACAATTTCATTGAACCATTAACCGTTGGCGAATCAGAGTTCAGATTCTATGGCTCTTTTGAAACCACCGCGCTTATTAACAATGAGCCGGCTATTTCTCTTATCAGAGGCGCACGCTCAAAACATCTACCCAGTAGCTCCACAACACCAATGGCTTGTGGTGGAACGGCGGGATGCAAAAAATCATGACAGAAGACTTGAATTTCTGAGTAGCCTGCATCAGCCAATTGTTTTGCCAAAGACCAACGAAAGAAAGCCGTCTCATCCGGCGTGTCTCCTAACCACCTCTTTAGCGGCGGAATGTTTTTCTGGGCCAGAATCTGTGGATTCATCATGTTAGGCTCTGCAAAGGCGATACGGCCTCCGGGCTGTACCACTCTTCTTATCTCGCGCAAGACGAGACCCACCTGGAGATGGTGTAAGACAGAACTTCCTACAACGGCGTTAAAGGTGTTATCAGCGAAGGGCAGGCGATGGGCATCTGCTTGGATAAAGCCAACTGTCTTGTTTTCCCGTACAGCATCGCTCAGCAAATCCAGCGAAATGTCAATGGCCGTGAGATAAAGGCCTTCTCGCTGGAGCTTTTTTGAGAACAGGCCGGTGCCACATCCCAGTTCCAAAACTCTCTGCCCAGCCTCTAGACGCGCCCAGGTGGCCAGTAACTCCGCCCTCCTCGCCGCTCTGCGCCGACCGGCCGGCGAGCTCCAGCCCCATATTTCTTCAGCGCGATGTCTGATAAGCGCGCCATGGGCCTTCTCATGACATAGACGCTTGTTGTGCAGCTCTCCTGTGTCCGACATGTCGCTCTTTTTGTGCAATTGTCCTTATTCCCACCACAGCTTCCAGCGGAACTTGAGCAGTTCGCGGAAGGCGCGCAGGATAACGTGCAGTCTGGCGCCGGTCTGCGCGCCGGCCACGCGCGGCAGATGGGTCACCGGCACTTCGCGGAAGCGATAGCCCTTCCGTTTGGCGCGCACCAGAAACTCCGCGCTGAACGTCGCCCCCCGCGATTCAATCGTGATGTTGTCGAGTATCTCGCGGCGGAAGAGCTTGAAGGCGCAGTCCACATCGCGGACGGTGTAGCCAAAGAGCAGTGTCACTAACGCGCTCCAACCCGCGCCGAAGAGGCGACGCTTGAATGGGTCGCGGCGCGGCGCCCGGTAGCCGGCCACCAGGTCGGCTTCGGCCAACAACGGCAGGAGCAGCCGAATCTCCGACACGTTGAATTGTTTGTCCGAGTCGGTCAGGAATACCAGGTCCTTGCGCGCATTCATGAAGCCGGTGTAGACCGCAGCGCCGTAGCCTTTGTTGACCTCGTGGTTCACCAGGCGAACTTGCGGGAATTCTTCCGACAGCTCTTGCACCACGCCTGCCGTGTTGTCGCGGCTGCCGTCGTTGACCACAATGACCTCGTAATCCTCGATCAGTCCCTCTGCGACCAGGCCATCCATCACCGCAACAACCTCCTGCACCATTGGGCGGATGTTGGCTTCCTCGTTGTAAGCGGGCATGGTCACCGATATGCTGTATTTGTCGCTCATTCAAAGCTCCTCTCGGACCTGACAGGCAGCGACCAGCCGCAGTTTCTGCATCCGCGACAGACGACGCAAAGCCTGCTCTCGCCGGCGGGCAGTCGTGCTGCTATCGTGTCTCTCCCAGAAGACCAGGCGCACCGGGCGGCGGCCGCGGGTATATCTGCTGCCTACGCCGGCGTTGTGCGCTGCCAGCCGCCGGGCCAGGTCGTTGGTCCAGCCTACATAAAGTGTGCCATCCGCACATTGCAGGATATAGGTGTATGCGTCGGACAAACGAGAAACCCCTTCACTTCGAGGAGCGACCCTTTTGAACCTCTGCCGCGCCGCGCAGACCAAACATCCTGCCCAGGAATCCGCCGCCAGTTGGGATTTCTGGCGCAAGCGGCTTGTCCCACAGGCCGGCCTGCCGGTCCTGAAGCCAGGCCTGACGGATGTCGCTGGCCGTCTTTAACATGTGTTCCAGGTCGTCCACATTTCCAGCACTGATTGCAGCACGCAGCTCACGCCAGGCAGCTATCGCGCCATCGGCCACTCTAATCAAATTGTCGCGATTGAGCAACAAGCTGTCGCGGAGTGCCGACGGATCCTGGGACAGCACCCGGGTTGCGTCCTCGAACAGAGGCCCGGCCAGTTTGCGCATTTCCCGCCAGGAAGCTGCGGCAGAAACTGACTGCAACAGGATAAGGGCCAGAGCCAGCGGCAACTGCTCGACGCCAGCTATCAAGCCGTCGTGTTCGGCGGCGTCAATGAACAGCGGGACGGCCTCGACCAGGCGCACCAGGTCGGTAGCCAGGTGTATCGCTTCGGGCGAGGCTTTGGCCGAAGGCGTCAGGCAGAACAGGGCATCCTTTAACAATTGGGGTGGAGCCTTACTGGCCGCGCCAATGGATGTACTCTCCGCTTGCGCCGGACGTTTCAAGATGGGGTCGCCACCGACGAAATTGACCTCGGTGGGTAAAATCTCATCGGCCCAGCGCAAGACCGGCGCTTTCAGGCTGGCCGTGTCCATCACCAGGCACCCCGCTTTCAGGCTGGCCGCGATCGCTTTGAGGGTGTCTTCAATCGCATGGATGGGGGTGGCCAGGATGACAATGTCGGCTTCGCGGCAGGCTTCAATCAAATTCCAATGCACGCGCTGCACCGCCCCTATCTTCTGGGCTTCTCGGGCGACGATGGGGTCGCGGTCATGGCCGACTACCTCCAACTGTCCGCCAGCCAGGCACAGCGATTGGCCGATGGACTTCCCGATCACACCAAGCCCAACCAGAGTGATTTTGGGTTTAGCCATTATATCCCCCTGTGTTAATGGCGTTCATCATAAATCTCGCATCGGCAAAATTATGGTTTGCCTTTTCGGGCCTCAGTTGGCGCCGTCTGCCTGCCGGAGAGCCGAGACCAGCTCAGCGAGAGGCCCTGCCGCGCTCTGTTGCGTCTCGGGGCAGCCGTGATGGAGCCGGACCAACTCCACAACCGGGGCCGGCAAACCTGCATCGCGCAGCATGTGCGCTCCAATCTCGGCGTGCTCCTGGGCTACCCGAAAAGGCTCCAACAAGCGGTGTCGCCCTTGCGCCGCCAGGTAGGCCAGCACCTGCGGGCTGAAGGCTTGAAGCAGCGTCACCGCGACGCGGTAGAGCAGCGGTATCGGCCTGACAGCCTTGCCAACATCATGCAACAAACCAGCCGTAAGCAACACCGGGTCTTCGTACCCCTGCGCCCGCAAGGTCAGGTAGACATTTAGACAGTGGCGCTGATCCCGGCGGGACATCCGCCTGAACAGCTCCAGGCCATGTGGCCCCAGCAGAGGCGAGACCGACGCCAGCTCAGCGGCATCCACACGAGCCGTCAACGCCCACCAGAATTGAATGACACGATACACTACACGCCCACTATCAACTGCAACAAGAGGCGAAGGGGCGGTCCCATCAGAGTACCCAGTATGCCCCGCCCCGGGATCATATAGTCGAGAAAGAGTATACCCAATAACAACAACGGCCCCTGCGATTCCACAAGGCGAAAGACCTGCGCCACCTGATAAGACCACAGGCTTGGGATCTGGCTTAGGATGCCCGTGAGAATGCTGAACCCGTCCAGTGGCGGTAGGGGCAACAGGTTGAACACCGTCAGGCTCAGGTTGGCGATGATGACCCACCGAATGAGCACCGATAGTTCGCCAGGCATGGGCAGGCCCAATCGCAGCGGGATAGCGACCAGGATGGCGACCAGGATGTTCGATAGCGGTCCGGCGACCGAGACGAGCGCCAGGCCTACGCGCGCCCCGTACCTCAGTTTGAAAGGGTTGACCGGAGTGGGCTTGCCCCAGCCAATGCCAAAGCCTCCCAGCAGGCTATATAGGATCAACAGCGACCCCAGAGGGTCCAGATGGGCCAGCGGGTTCAAGGTGATCCGTCCCTGGTAGCGGGCTGTAGGGTCGCCCAGTTCATTGGCTGCCCAGGCATGAGCGCATTCGTGGACGGTGATACCGATGACCAGGCCGACGACCAGCGCGACCTTGGAGAGAATAGGTTCCAAGCAACCTCCTAAAGAAACGTGTCAGAAGCTGACAAGAAAAACCGCGCCAGATTCCACAGGAATTCAACAAGAGGCATTATAACATACCTGCTGCACGCTTGGCAAGCAGTGAGTGTTAAAAGGGTGCATCCGAGATTTTAGGCGAGATTTGGCGGGGCGAGAGAAGGCCACACTTGCTGCCAGCGGTCACTCAAGAAGACACTGCGCAGGGTCAGCATCGCCTGTGCGCCGGCTCGACTCCAACGCATGCCTGCCTGTTTCAGCCGTTCTTGAACGACCACTTTGCAGCCCGACTCTACGCTACCGCTGCCGATAGGGCAGCCCGCTTGGCGAAAGTCAGGCTAACTTGTTCGCCAGCGATGGTGGAACAAATAACTGATACCTTGTCGCACTTTGTCCGGCATGGCCTGGCCGCGTGGACACAACAGTCGCACCGCACGCACTATTTGACGCAACTGGCCCGCCCATAACCGCGCCTTTTGCTGTTGCCCCCAAGCCTGACTCGACTCATCATCTTGTCCCAGCAAGGCAAAAGCCAATTCCCACAGTTTCTGCACGGCATGCCACCAGTCCAGAATTTCTACGCACCGCACCCCCGCATAACACATCGCCACAATCGCCCAAATCCAAGCCGCACCACCACTCACACAGATCACTCGTTCAGCTTTCTCTAACCCACGCCGACAGCCCTCCGCCCACTGCTGCTGGGCAAAACTGGCCGCTTCCCACAGACCAGCACGGTAACTGGTGCGCGTGAGACTCACCTCTTCTTCTCCAGACTCGCTGCCACCACACTCCACCGCTGAAATGGCTACCGTTTTGACTTCTTTCCAGCCTTCGCCCCGCACATTGATCATACACCCATCCATCGCTGCCACCAGGTCCGCACTATCCGGCTCCGGTATCGCTCGCCACTCGGCCCCCTCGTCTACCCCAGCCGGCACTTGCACCGTGGCCATCGCCTCGGCTAATTGAATCCCCACCAATCGCTCCCCATACTCGCTGACTAACCCTTGCAGACTCGTCTTGGACAGCGGCACCTTGGTTAGCGACTGGAAACTGCTCGCCGCGCGCATACGACGGAATCTGTATCCCCAATTCTACCGCCTGTTGAATCGTCTCCGGACTCCAACTGTGTTTCACCAGCTTCAGCCGTCAGTCCAGGGGGAAAAGCCCACTTTCACAGTGGGCACAATAGTAGTAAGCCCGATTGAACTGGGCCTCCCCCTCTAAATGTTCAACCCCACGGCCCAGCCGCCCCTTGTATATCAGCAACTGCCCACACTGCTCGCATCTCAGCCCCTCTGCTACCCCGCCGCTCCCGTGCTGCAGGGCCAACTGACTCATCATTTCCCCCATCAACTCCTGCCGCCGCGGCGTGATTTGTCTGGCAATCTCATCAAAACTGGCCTCCGGATGCGCCTCCCGCCACTCGTACAATTCATCGTACATCTCCTCAAACTGTGACACCAGACGCTCTTTTTCTCTCTTACGCTGCTCTTCACTCTTCAGACGATACTACCGCGTCAGGGTCAAAGAGGATGAGGCCTTAAGAATTCTCTCCAAAGACGCCAAACGTCATTTCCTGAGGCGATCCTGTGCTGCAAATTCGGGGATATACCCGCCAAGAAAAGACTCAGGAGGAGGTGTTCGTCGGCTTGTGACAGACAGCAGTGCAAGAGGTTCACCTTTTCGGGGCGGCAGGCGTAGCCGGGCCGGTTGCTCAGAACAGCGTTTGAGCAGTTTTTCCAACACATGTAGTTTAGGAAGAAGAGAGGAGACAATCTGATGGACGTCAAGGAATTAAGGGAAAAGCTATGGTCTGGTACTTTGACCCGCCGTGAACTGCTGAAAGCCAGCGGGCTGCTGGGCATGGGCGCTGCTGCGATGCAGGCTCTACCGCAACTGGCCCATGCGGCGCCGGAGGCGATTATCGAGCCGGCGGAGTACAAATGGCGCATGGCTCACGCGCCCTTTGGCGTGCTCAAGTCTAGCTGGGAAGCCCGCGGCGTTGACACGATGAAGATGATCGGCGACCTGACCGGCGTTGAGGTGGTGGTCTTCGACGGCGGAGGCAGCGTTGACGGTCAGCGCAAGGCTATCGAAGATATGGCCGGCCAGGACTGGGACTTCGCCTCCTGTCACCCGGTGGCTATTGATGCCTATGTCGACCCAATCAAACAGATGATCGAGCGCGGGATTCCGTTCTTCCAACTGGACACAGTGATCAGCAGCAAAGAGGGCGAAATCGACTATGTCACCTTCCCTGAACCGGACAACATCTTCATGGGCTCCGCGGTAACCCAAGTGCTGGTCGACGCGCTCGGCGGCAAAGGCAACGTGGTCCACACGCAAGGTATGTTGACCCACACCGGCGCACAAGGCCGCGCCAAAGGCTTCCACATGGTTGTCGACAAGTACCCCGACATCAAAGTATTGGATGAGACACCGGGCAACTGGGACCCTGTAGCAGTGCGCGCACTGTGGGAAGACCTCTTGGTCAAGTATCCCGACATCAATGGGGCGATGTTCCACAACGACGACATGGCCCTCGCCGCTTACCAGGCAATCAAGGCGGCCGGCAGAGAAAAAGACATCCTACTCGTGGGCGTCGATGGCATGGAGCCAGCCATCAAAGCCCTGATGGACGGCCAACTGCTCTCCACCGTAATTAACCCAACCGGACGTATCCACGGGTTAGCGATGTGGATTGGCTGGTTCCTGGTCACCGGCAAGCATAAGAAAGAGGACGTGCCGAAGTACATCCTGACGGATGCGCCAGTCGTGAACCTGAAAAACGCGCCTGGCTTCCTCTTCCTGGCGGAGAATCTGCTCATCTAAGCGGTGCACAACCGTCAGCCAGCATTTTCTGCGGCCGTAGAAGCAGTTTGCGTGAACGAGATGCGACCCCGCATGGGGTCGCATCTCGAATGAGCGGAAGAAATCTGTTGTGAAAGCGGGGGAAGGAATCCTACAGTGACCGATTCGACCTCTACATCTGACAAAGGCAATCATTTGATTCTTGAGCTCATCGGTATCCATAAACGTTTTGGCGGCGTGGTGGCGCTGAACGGCGTTGATTTCGACCTGCAGCGAGGCGAGGTGCACGGCCTCGTTGGCGAAAACGGAGCAGGTAAAAGCACCTTAGTCAAAATCATCGCCGGCGTCCACAGCGACTATGAAGGCGAGATGCGTTTCAATGGCAAGCCGGTGCGTTTCCGTTCCCCAGCCGAAGCGCGGGATGGCGGCATCGGCATGGTCCATCAGGAACTCAGTATTGTGCGCTCCCTCAGCGTCGCCGAGAACGTGTTTCTCGGCACACGGCTGATGACGCGCTACGGCGTCGTGCGCTGGCGAAGCATGTACGAACAGGCCGCGGTCCAACTGGCGGAGCTCGGCATCCACGTGGACGTCAAGCAGCCGGCCGGGCTCTTAAACGTTGGCGTGCAGCAGTTGATCGAAATTGCCCGCACCATTTTCTCAGGTGCAGAAATCATTATTTTGGATGAGCCTACGTCCGCCCTTTCCGCGCCTGAAGCTGAGAGATTATTTGATTTTATCGCTATGCTCAAGAACCAGGGCAAGACCATTGTCTTTATCTCCCACTTTTTGGAAGACGTGCTGCGGGTATCAGACCGTGTCACAGTGCTCAAGAATGGCAACCTGGTCTGTACGGTGAGAAGTGCCGACGTGAACAAAAACTTCCTGGTTGAATCAATGTTGGACGCGGATGCACGCCTGTTGAAGAGCGCGTACACGGGCGAAGCCAGCCATGCCCACCACAAGGCGGGCAAATGCGTCCTGAAGGTCGAGGGGCTGGAGAAAAGGCGGCGGTTTTCCGATATTAGCTTCGAGCTTTACGAGGGTGAAATCCTGGGCATTTACGGCTTCATGGGGGCAGGCAAGACCGATGTCGCGACCTGTCTCTTTGGGTATGAGCAGCCAGACCGGGGGACCGTGTACCTGGACGGTCAGCCTGTGCGCATTCGGAAGACCGCCGAAGCCAAGAAGCTCGGCCTTGCTTATGTTTCGGACAACCGGAAGATGAGCATTTTCCCCGGCAAAGAGGTTTTCAAGAATGTGACCATTGCCTATTTGGAACGCATGTTGGGCTGGGTGCTCAGCCGTCGCGTCGAATTGGTGGCTACCGACCGCCAAATCCAGCGGGTCGGTGTGGTGCCGGCCAACCCATTCCTGAACATCACGAACCTGAGCGGCGGCAATCAGCAGAAGGTGGTGCTGGCCAAATGGCTGACTTACCCGCCCAAGGTGCTGATTCTGAACGAACCAACCCGTGGAATTGACGTCGGCGCCAAAGATGAAATCTTGCGGCTGATCCGCAACCTGCGTGAAGAAGGGGTGTCCATCATTCTCATCTCATCTGAGCCTGAGATCGTGCTGGGCAACAGCGACCGCATCCTGGTTATGTCTAAGGGCCGGATCACCAAAGAGTTCGTCAACGACGGTGTGACCAAAGATACCTTAATGAAATACGCCTGATCTCTCAGGCGATCTGGAGGGAAGCATGTCCACAAAACCAACCACAGCTTCAAGCCGCGTTCGGAAGAGAGGGTTCGCACGGTGGCTCAGGGCCAACGGGCGTTTTCTGGCTCCGTTTATCACCCTGGCTGTTCTCATTGTTTTCTTCTCGGTCTTTTCAGAGGGAGGGCGTTTTCTCACTGTCATTAACCTGCGCAATATCCTTCAACAAGCAGCCGCCCTGTCTCTCCTGGCCATCGGCGTCACCTTTGTGCTGTTGGCCGGCGAGATTGACCTCAGCATCGCCAGCATGGCGACCATGACCGGCGTGATCGCATCGTTTCTGATGGTCAATGCCAAATGGCCGGGCTGGCTGGGGGTGATCGTCGCCATGCTGGCCGCCATCGTGCTGGGCTATGTCAACGGGATCGTGACCACCAAATTTGGCCTGCCGTCGTTCATGACCACGTTAGCGATGATGCAGATCGCCAATGGCATCGCGATGTTCCTGACCAAAGCGCGGCCCTTTTTTGATGTGCCAGAGATTGAAACCTTCTTGGGCAGCGGCTATGTTGGCCCGATCCCCACAATTCTAATTGTATCGGTTGTCAGTCTGGTGATCGCACATTTTGTGCTGGTCAACACCCGCTTTGGACGTTACATCTACATGGTTGGCGGTAACAAGGAAGCAGCCGAATTGGCCGGCGTGGACTCTAAATTTATCCGCACCATGGCCATCATGGTCTGCGGCGCGTGCGCTGGCTTCGGCGGCATCGTCAATACTGGCCGCATCGGCAGCGCGCAGGCGGCCGGCTTCGAGGCTATGCTGATGGACGGCATCGCCGCCGTCGTGCTGGGCGGCACCTCACTGTTTGGCGGCGAGGGCGGTATCCCCAACACGATTATCGGCCTGCTGATCTTCGGCGTGCTCAAGAATGGCCTGAACATGGTAAACATTGACATTTACCTGAAGACTTTTGTAACCGGTGTCACGCTGCTGGCCGCGCTGCTTCTGAACGTCTACTCCATCAAGCTGGGCTCTCGTGAGAACGTCGAAGAATGACCTGCATAACTGCTACAGAAGCGGCATAAATGCAATCAAGAGAGCGCGTCCTGCAAGCCCTCAACTTCCAGCAGCCCGACCGCGCGCCCGTTGATTTGGGCGGGCACCGGGCTGGCGGCATCATGGGCATAGCCTACGTCCGCCTGCGGGAACGCTGCCCGCAGTTAGGCCGCGTCCTACCTATGGGATGGGGCGATACACGTCGAACTGAACCGGGTTGGGACGGCTATACCAGATCGAAGCCTGGAATGACCGGTCCAGTTGATAGCGGCCTTTCATGAATTCCAGCAATTGCTTGTTCAGTTCGGGCGTATGCAAATTGCTGAACACAATGAAAGCAAACTTTTTGGCCTCGATAGACCGCTGATAGGCGCCCAATCCCTCTCCCAATTCATCTTTATAGTACCAGGTGTCTACGATGCGTTGTGGGGTATGTCCTGGTAGACCTCTGGTGATGAGATAGTAACGGCCTACATCGCCAGCTTCCATCAAGATCTCATCTCCATCCTGCACGTTCTCGCGCAGGTAGGCCATGAGCTCGGTCGTGTCGGGCCAATAAGTCCGCAGCTCAGCGATGTTGCCCTGCGCAAATATTGCCAGGTAAGCAACCATCACGAGACCGAACGCCCCGGCGATCAACCCACCCGCAACCTGTGAGGGGCGCCGACGGAACAGCTCCGCGGCAACCATTGTAACGCTGGCCGAAGCCAGAACCGCCAGGTTGGTGGCCATGTATATGGAATGCTTGTGTATCTGCCAGGTATCGTTGTTGAACAGGTGGTAGAGGATGGCGCTCAGGCCCAATACCAGAAAACCGACGCTGAAGGCTCGCTTCTTCCTCCAAAACAGGGCGGGCAAACTGACCAGAAATGGCAACCAGATGTAATAAGCGAAATCTCTCACAATCAGGATTCTGGTCGTGATGGGGTCAGCCGCATGTCGGGTGATAATGGTCGTCTGCCAGGTACGCATCAATGACACTCTTAGAAACAACAGGTACACCAACACCAGCAAGAAGGGCAGCAGCCCAAACAGCAGTTTCCGGGCTATGACCGAGCCGGAAAGTTGGAGTGGTTCGCTCTCGTCTTCCCTTCTCTTGCGTGTAACCAGCACAAAAATAGCCAGCACGACGCCATAGGCGACCGCCGAAGCGGCCACCACGACCGCCGTGTATTTGGCAAGCATGGCCAACACCATCGCCAGGCTTCCCAGCGCCAGAAGATGGTCTTTATTGTCCGACAAAGCGACAACCCACAGGTAAACCGCCAAACTCGCAAAGCATGTGCTCCAGGCGTCATAATGGGCGAACGTGCTGGTGAAAATGGCCGGCGCATAGGCTGCGATGATGCCGCCTGCGATGAACCCCGCTATTTTGCCATAGACTTTCCGCGCGGTCAGCATCACAAAGAGCACCGTCAACAGGCCCAGCACCACACTCAAACCACGCGCAAACTCCAGGCCGCCTGCCTGATCGGCCAGAGCCATCGGAATCTGGGTCAAAGCCGCAAAGCCCATGTGGAAGTCCTGGATGTAAGTAGGGCGACCATGGAGCATTTCTTGCCCGTAAAAGATGTTCATCGCCTCGTCAATGAAGGCCGTGCGGTACGACAGGTTGCTACGCAGCAAGAGCGCAAACAGGAGCACAAGACCTATCCCAACTTTGTCCAGAACGTTGAGCAGCTTATTGTTCTTCATTACCCATTTCTCCTCCGGCAGAACGAAAGACTTCAATCTGCCCGTATTCCCCGAAGCGATGCGCGGGGAAAGTCTTTTCGAGCGCGTACCGGTTCACCATGGCCTCGCGCAGTTGGTCGTTGGTCTGCTTCGTGAAGTGGTCGTCAAAGACGATGAAGGCAAATTTCTGCTGGTCAATGGCCCTCTTGAGGGCATCCACACCTTGCCCCAGCTCATCTTCGTACCACCACGTGCTGACTACATCCGCCGGGATATGGCCCGGAGCGCCGTGGACAATAAAGTAATAGAACCCGACGTCTCCGCCTTCCATCAGAACAAGGTCGCCGTCCTTCAGTTCTTTGCGCAAATAATCCACCGCCTCGGCAGTATCAGACCAATAACTGCGCAGCAAGGGAAGCAGCGTCTGGCCCGTCAAGCCAAGATAGGCGATCACCAACGCACCCACCAGGGCGATAACCGTGTGCTGCAGCCTGGCAGAGGCACGAACCAACACTTGCCGGACCAGAAACACGATCCCACCTGAGGCCAGCGGCGCCAGGCCCACCGCCATGTAGACCACGTGCTTGTGAATCTGATTCGGGTCCATGGCAGCCTGGTGATAGAACAACATGCTCAGTCCGACGATCAGCAGCCCAAAGCTGAACAGACGGCGTTTGCCCCAGAAAAGGGCCGGCAAGCCGAGCACGAACAGCAGCCCAAGATAGCCGGCAAATTCGTTGAGCATTCCCCACCTGAGGCCATCCTGGCCCTGCGCCACCATGATCGTCGCTTTTGCGCTCCAGGCCATAGCGAGTTCCTCACGGAAGAACAGGGCATAATCGAATATGAGGATAAAAGGAACGCCCCACAGGACCAGCTTCTTCAATATTGTGCCGACAGTAGATCCCTCGCCGTTCCGACGTCGGAGCACCCCGACCAACGCAAGAACGACGGCATAGCCGACCAACAAGACGCTGACGACCACGGCGGTATACTTGGCGAATATTCCCACACACATCGCCAGGCTGCCCCAGGCCAACAAGTAGTCGAGTTCGTCAGCGAGCGCCACAGTCCACAGATACAGGGCCAGGCTTACAAAGAAGACACTCCAGATGTCATAGACCCCCAGCGTGCTGATAAAAATGGCCGGCGCAAACACAGCGAAGACGCCGCCAGCAATATAGCCTGCCGCCTGGCCGTATATCTTGCGCGCGATCAGCATCACGAACAGAACGGTCAGCACGCCAAACAGGACATTCAGTCCCCGCACCGCTTGCAGGCCGCCTGCCCGGTCTATAATCGCCCAGGGGATGGAAGTGAGCGGCGCGTAGGCCATGTGAAACCTCAAGAAGTAGGTGGGGATGCCGTGGAGCATCTGCCAGCCCAATCGGATATTCAGGGCCTCATCCACGAAAGCGGACCGATACGTCAGGTCGCTGCGCAGCAGGGCCGCCAATACCAGTAGAGCGACCATGCCCGCCTTATCCACCAATGACGAAAGCATCGCTTTGCTCATCCGCTTTCCTCCTCGCTTCGAGACGAGGACCTGCTCAGGTCGTCCTTGGGGCGAAACACGTCAATCTGCCCCTCGTCGCCAAACTGATACGCCGGAAAAGAAGCAACCAGGTCATATTCTTCCAGAATCAACGGCAGGAACTGCGCGCTAAACTCCGGCGTGAGAGAGTTGTCCAGCACAATGAAGTCGAACCGCTTCTCCGCTATGGCACGCCGATAGGCTTCTTCGCCAAAGCCTTGTTCATCTTCGTACCACCAGGTATCGGCTATCTCGGCTGGCACACGGCCCGGAACACCGTGGACGCGCAAATACAAGTTGCCCACGTTGCCTCCTTCCATCAGGATCAGATCATTCTGCCGGACGTTTTCCCGCAAGTAGTCAATCAGTTCGCGGGTATCGGGCCAGAAGCTATGCCATTCGGGAAGCATGTTTTGCCCTGACCAGCCCAGATAAACAACGGCCGCCAGGCCCAGCAAGCCTGCCACTGCGTCTCCTCTCAGGGTGCGAAGCCTTTTGTTCAGAAAATCCGCCAGGGCGACAATGCCGCCACCAGCCAGTGGGGCCAGGCCCAACAACATAAAGCACTCGTGTTTGAACATGGCTTCGTCGGTTTTGTTAAGCAGATGGTAAAGAAGGACGCTTACGCCTATCAAGAGCAGCCCAACCCGAATATGCCGGCCCTCGCGCCGGATCAAGGCTATCAATCCAAACGCCAGAGGCAACCAGAGCATTTCTAAGTATCCTCTGAGGATGTCGAGGTAGATGGTTGACGCGCCAGATTGCTTGGACAGGAGTTGACTTTGCCACAGTTTGAACAACTCGGAGCGAAAAACAAAGCCATACACGACCAACAGAAGAAAAGGCGACAGAAATGCCAGGAATTTGGCGACGGCGCGACGACACGCCGCCATACCTCCATTCATCTTTTCAGGAGGTCGGGGCCAGAAGAAAAAACCTGTGATGAGGACACAGGCATACACGGCCGCTGTCAGTGCAATGGTAACCGCCGAATACTTGGTCAGCGACCCCAGCACCATGAAGAAGCTGCCCAGCGCATAAGGGTATACCGTGTCGTCAGTCAGGCCACGAACCCAGCAGTAGACGGCCAGGCTTGCCCAAAAAATGCTCAAGCTGTCGTGGGTGGCAAAAGTGCTCGTGAAAATGGCGCTGCCAGACACGGCGAACATGCCGCCGGCGATGAAACCCGCCATTTTGCCGTAGAGCCGCCGGGCGGTCAAAGTCACGACCAGCACAGTCAAAACGCCCCACACGACATTCAAGCCCCTTGCCCACTCCAGCCCGCCATGCCAGCCGGCAAAGCCCAAAGGGACGGTGCTGAACACCGGCCAGCCAAAGTGATAGGTCATAATCTGAGTAGGCAGGCCGTTGAGTATGCGCCAACCCTCATAGATTCGGAGCGCTTCGTCCACGAAGGCCGTCCTGTAACTCAGATTGCTGCGCAACAAAAGAGCCAGGATGAGCAGCAGGCCCAAACCAACCCGGTCGAGAAAGACGGGCGTTTTGCGATTGTCCGTCATGCTCATATCCATATCAGGTCCTCAGCCTCCGCCCACGTTGAGCGGCCGTTCCCAAGGAGGCAGGTCGTTTGGGGTCAAAGCGTTTGGTTCGACGGCAGAGTCAAGGCCGGCGTGGCCTCCAGCCGCCGGACATCGGTTGGCAGTTGCTTCCCCGTACACTGCCGGGCTATCGGTCGCCGGCTCGATGTCAATGAGCGCGGACTGCCCACACTCCAGGCACTGGGCCTGCCAGACCGAGTATCCCTGCACCTGGACAAACTCGCCAAGCGTATGCCCCTGACGTCCGGCCACCGAACGGGCCTGATCCATCAGCGTCTCACGCTCCAGGCGGCAATAGTCTGCATTGCGGCCACATGCGCCAAACAAACCGACCACACAATCGCGGCATCTGCCCATCTTGTCTCTCCCTCACGGGCTGTTCCCAAAAACCAATTCGGGGACGCCCCTGCCTCCCCCTACTTGAAATAGGACGAACCAATCGCCTTTCTGAATGCCTCCAGGCTCGCCGGACTGGAGGCGACCGACCAATTGATGACCGGCCATTCCCGGTCGGATTCGGCCTCGAAAAGCAAAATGCTTTTCACCAACGGATACTTCGGCTCCAAAGAAGTGAGAAAATCGGTGAGCCACTGGGCCTTGTCACCGCCTTGCTCCGCGCAAGCAACTTCGGTAATCATGATCGGTTTGTTCCATTTCAGAGCGGCCTCGTATTGTCCGGCGAACATCTCGTCGAAGGTGCGCCACCGTGCCCAGTCCGCCGTTGAACCGGTGCCATGGTTGAGAATCGTCGTCCCGACCCAATCCACAATATCATCGCCAGGGTAATACAGGTCACCCCACTGATTGAGCCACATCGCGCTCCAGAGAAACTGGACATTGGTCGCTCCTTCTTCGCGGAAAATATCAACGATATGGCGGAAAGAAGATTTGAAATGTTCGGGCTCACCCTGCCACGGATACCAGGGGCGGGTAAACGGCTCGGTGCTTTGTTCATGGGCATAGCGCAGAATAAACGGCACGCCCACTTCGTGGGCCGCTTCTGCCCATGAACGGATGTACTCGTCATGGTCGCCGGCTGCGATGCGCGACAGCAAGAAACCAGACTGGACGGCGGTGGGGTTCTTGAAATCCCGCTGCCACGGCTCCCAGGTCACCACCGGAATCAGCCCTTTTTGCATAGCCAACTGAAGCCAATAGGTGGGGAATTCGCGGTCCGCATCCCCCCAGGCCTGGAACCAGAGCGCGTACTGCATCTTATGCTGCGCGACCTCGCGCTCAAAGTGCTCCACAGCCTGGAACCCATCATAAGGTGTGCCTTCCAGATGCGCGCCTATCCCGACCACACCGTTCGGCTTGAGGGTCGGAAGCGGAGCGGGGTCAGCGGCGGGCGCAGCCCCGTAAAGCGGCGGCGCAACCGTTGTTGCCAGGACAAGAATCGCCGAGACAAGAAAAAAGAACGCTATTTGGGTTTTCATGAATTATCTCCTTACAGGTCGAGCCGGGAGGATAACATCTGGCCATCCTCTCTCGATGCCCGGCTTAATTATCTTGATGTTGCTCTCTGCCATCGGCCAGCCCCTGGCTCAATTGGGCCTTTCGCAATTGCGGGCTGGACTGCGCCCCTGTAACGGCCCATTCAGAGCCTTTCCACGGCGCCCGAGCCTGGGTTCCCAAAGTCTGCCAACCCCCCCGAAGTGACCTGACAATCTCTCTGAGCGGATTGAGGCCAAACCAGGAATTGCGCACGATCCGGCTGAGGCCAACGATGAAAAACCCCGCCCAGAAAAGGCTGCCCAAATCCGCGTCGTCCAACAGCGAATGGGTAGCCAGGTGATACAGGCTGGCCGCCGCCAAAGCAAACATGATAGCCATCTGCGGCCAGGTTTCACGCCAATACCAGGCGTGGACATGCTCTTTACGAGTGACACGATAGGATGGTTTGCGATGCGGGCCGAAGACCAAAGCTAGAACGACTGCCCGGGCATATACCGGCGCCATGCCGAGCCAGACCATCCTGGCACGCCATAATTCCTCGAAGGACAAACCAAGCGACAGGCTGGCCAACAACAATTCAATGCCAATTGCGAACGGCCAAAAATGAGCCATGTATTCGGCCTCCGTTGTTGATAACGGATACAGATTGAAGGTCAGTTTCAGGCATGGCACGACAGCAAACACCAGAACGGCAAAGCTCATAAGATAAAAGAAACCCAGTTCGGCAAACTGGATGTGCTGACCAAGGCTCAGCCCCCGTTTGTTGCCCCACAACGTCAGGCGCATGGTGTCCAACGCCCAGGTACCGCGCTGTTTGAAAGCATTTGGAATATCTTCAGGCGCGATCTGCCCCACCGCCCCCACGATAGGGAGATATAAACCGCGCCACCCACGCCGCAGCGCCTCGACACCCGATTGCAGGTCTTCTACCAAATTCCAGGCCGGGAACCCGCCTATGTGCTCCAATGCTTCGCGTCGCCATATCACGCCGGAACCACAGGGAAAGACCGCGTTGGCCGCGTTCTTGGCTAACATGGCCCGCCGATAGAAAATTGGCTCACGATTGCCGAACGGGTCGCCAGGGCTGCACGTCACTTCCTTGATGGTTTGCACGAAAGCCAATCGTGGATCGGCTACGAGCTGGCCGACAGTGTGGCGCAGGAAAGACCGATCGCCGACCAAATCGTCCGCATCTCGGGTTTCAATGAAGGAGACCTCCGGAGCGTATTGCCTGACCGCATCGAAGGCAGAATTGAGATTCCCCGCCTTGGCTTCGCCTTTGCGCGTCGGATCCCCCTTGCGTGGCGGCTCGTGATAGCCAATATGCCCATAAGGGTATTCTTCTCTCAAACGGGCGACCACGTTCTTTATCCGCTCCGAATGCCCATCATCGCTGACGATTATTTTCATCTGCTGCAGCGGATAGTCCTGATCCAGCACCGACTTGACCGTGTTGTACACCATCTGCGGCGGTTCCCCATAGGTAGGGATAATCACCGCGACGGGTTTTTCGTCACCCTGGGAGAGCGGCCGCAGCGGAGGCTCGGTGTATCGCCAACAATTCAGCGCGGTGATGACCACCATGACAGTCACCAGCAGATTTGCGGCAGCGAAGGGCCAGGACAGCCACGGCAGGCTCATATTCAAGTGCATCAGCAGCCACGGCACGTACCATGCAATGGCGCCGAACAGAAAGAGCACCGAGAGCCTAACAGTCCATTGTTTCATAACAGTCAGATGATCCTTTCGCGCGCCCAGACATGATGGTCACCGTGATCGGGTAGTACAACAAATCCAATCGTTCATTCAGGCCGAACATTGGCAGAGTATCCGTATACGCGGGCCGAAAATTTCCACACCGCCTCACTTCTTCGAGCACCGATTCGGGCCAGCCATAAGAACCGCCCGCATCAACGAACCAGTCGTAGTCACACAAAGGCGCCGGCAACCACCCGTTTACGGCATCTGTCACATTGAAGACATCGGTCGGTTTCGTGATTTTCTCATTTGAGTACAGGTACAAGATAAACGGCCATTCCTCGTTAATCAGCAATTTGTCGCCAGGACGCACAGCTTCCGTGAGATAGGCTGCTGCGCCGCGCCAGTCCGGCCACCAGCGGCCCAATTGCTCCGCCTCCACCAGACCCAACATCATCGCCCCCACCAGGATAACGGCCGCAGCCATCCGATGCAGAACGGACAACTCCCACAGCCTGTACAAAGCCAGGCCAATGAGCGGATAGGCGAACAAGAAACCAAAGACCACGTGTTTCTGCTGTCCCACAGGGTTCCAGGCCAGGACGTGATAGGCCGGCCAGATCAGCAGGCTCACCACGAGAATGGAGGCCAATGCCCGCTTGTCCCGACAGAACAACCAACCGATCAGCGCCAGCAACAATGGGACTGCACTCAGGTAAGCCAACTCAAACCAGAGCATCGCCGACGTATAACCAAACTCCGGCTTGTTCGCCAACGTCCAGGGTATGACCTGCTTGAGAAGCGGACGGCCGGGGACGTAAAACGCCAGGGTCAACCCCAGGGTCACGAAGCCAAAAAGGCCAATGTCATAGATGGCCTTGTCACGACGCAGCAGCAGGACAACGCCAAGCAGGGGAAACGCCATCAGACCCATCGGGTACTTGCCGAAAAAGCCCACGGTAAATGACAAGGCGGCAATCAGCACCCAAAGCCGATGGCCGCGCCTGACCAACTCGGTGACGGCCCAGAAGCTGACGGCGATGCCGGCGAGGGCCAGGACATCTATTACGCCCAGGCGTGAGAGGGCAATAAACGGCCCGCTGACTCCCAGCGCTAACGCTGTCCAGAAAGAGGCCTCGTCTCCAAAGAGATTCCGCGCCGCCCATACGACGGCGACGTAGGCCAACGCGCACAAGACGACGGCGACCAGTCGCGTTCCAATCAGCCCCGCCGCCCGATAACCGAGGGCGGCCATCATGGGCCACAACAGAGACCCGGCAAACCAGACCAGATAGCCATCGGAATAGCCGTGTCCTTCCAGCGTGCGTTCACCAGCGGTTATGTAAATTGCTTCGTCGTAAAAGGGGCCGTTGTAATCAAGTGTAGCGACATTGGTCACCAGCCACAACCCGATGACAAACCAGATAACGGTTTTGTAAAAAGGCACTTCCCTCAACCTCTCGGCCGCTCATAGAACCTCGAATTCCGCCAGAGTAGTTGGGGGATGACTACAAGGGGAAATCGTGCACCAAATGTCGCAAAGCCACTGGATATGTTACATTATATCCGATGAAAGTCAAATGACCTGTATCATGTCTGACATTGAAAACAACACCGAATTCACGGAGCAGATACGGCTGCCGCGCTTCGCTTATTTCGCACTCGCCACTTGACCAGCTCTATCGCCCAGAATACGATGCTGCTCAGGATCAGGCTTTCGATCAGGGCCTCTATGGGCAGAGCAACCGTCTTGAAAATGCCCTGCAAGAAGGGGACGTATACCACGGCCATTTGTAGAAGGAAAGTCAACGCCACAGCGCCCAGCAGCGGCTTGTTCGAGAGCAGACCAATCTGGAACAGCGAATCCCTTTCGGAACGGGTCGCCAACACGTTGCCCATCTGCGCCAGGGTGAGCGTGGTGAAGACCATCGTCTGCCAATACTCCAACCCGACCGACCATTCCCAGTAGCCGAGAGACAGAGAGACGATGCCCATCAGCAGCCCGACCCAGAGCACATCACGTCCCAGGCCGCGCCCGAAGATGTTTTCTGAGGTCTTGTATGGCGGACGTTTCATGTTTTCCCTATCGGCTGGCTCGACTGTCAAGGCCAGGCCAGGCAAGCCGTCGGTTACCAGGTTGACCCACAGAATCTGCAGCGGCAGCAACGGCAGCGGCATCCCCAGAAACGGGCCGATCAGCATGACCCAAATTTCGCCGGCGTTGCTGGTCAGGGTATACTTAATAAATTTGCGGACATTGTCGTAAATGGTGCGGCCCTCTTCAATCGCCGCGACAATCGTGGCAAAGTTGTCGTCCAGCAGCACCATGTCGGCCGCCTCTTTGGAGACATCTGTGCCGGTGATGCCCATCGCCACGCCAATGTCGGCTCGCTTCAGAGCAGGGGCGTCATTGACCCCATCGCCGGTCATGGCGACAACCTCGCCCCTGGCCTGCAAAGCCCCAACGATCTTCAGCTTGTGTTCCGGTGAGACGCGGGCATAGACCGATATGTCCCCAACTACCCTGGCGAGGTCCTCTTCGGACATCTGGGCCAGCTCCTGGCCGGTCAGCGACTGTGCACCGTCGCCGATGCCCAACTCGCGGGCGATATGTTGCGCGGTAAGCGGATGGTCGCCGGTGATCATCACCGGCCGAATGCCAGCCATGCGGCAGGTTTGAACGGCCTGTTTTACCTCGGGGCGCGGCGGATCAATCATGCCCACCAGACCGACGAAGGTCAAACCCTGCTCCAAAGACTCATTGATCTGGGCCTTTTCGGGCAGGGTCTCCAGCAGGCGAAACGCTACGCCCAGCACACGCATCCCTTTTTCGGCCAACCGCGCATTGGCGGTCAGAATGCGTTGCCGCCAGTCAGCGTCCAGCGGCTCGCCATGCCCATCAGCCCAGACCGTATCCGAGATGTCCAGCAGCCCGTCAACTGCGCCTTTGGTGAAAAGCACCAGAGAGGCGTTCCCCAGTCGGTCGGGCCAGTCATCAAGTGACTGCAAGTAGGCCGGCGGAGTCCCGTTCTGGATTGGGATTTGATGGATTGTACTCATCCGTTTCCGCTCGGAATCGAACGGCACCTCGGCCACCCGAGGAAAGTCGGCTTCGAGCTGGCTCTTCCACAAGCCCAACTGAGCGGCCGCAACTACCAACGCGCCCTCCGTCGGGTCGCCAATGGTGTGGAAACGCCCTTTCGTGTCGCCAGTCGGTTCGAGAATGGCGTCATTGCATAAGGCGCCGCCCATGAGCAGCAGGGCGATGGCGGAATGTTCGGCCACCAGCGGCGCGGGGTCGCTGCCGGGAGTCAACTTGACGCCGGTTCGGTCGAGCGTCTCCAGCAGGTCAACGTAGTTGCCCGCCACGTCCAGGATGGTGACAGTCATCCGGTTTTCGGTCAAGGTGCCAGTCTTGTCAGAACAGATGACGGTCACCGAACCGAGCGTCTCCACGGCCGGCAGCTTGCGGATCAGCGCGTTTCGCTTGAGCATACGTTGCGCACCCAACGCCAGGCACACGGTCACAACAGCGGGGAGACCCTCCGGCACGGCAGCGACGGCCATGCCGATGGCTGTCATGAACATCAAGCGCAGGTCTTCGCCGCGCAACAATCCCAGAAAGAAAACGACCGCCACGATACCCACCGCAGCGAATGCCAGACCCTTGCCCAATTGCTCCAGCCGGCGTTGCAGCGGGGTCGTGCCCTGTTCCACGCCCTGAATCATCTCGGCAATGGCGCCCAGCTCGGTGCCCATGCCAGTCGCCGTGACAATGGCTTCGCCCCGGCCATAGGTGATGGTCGTGCCCATGTACAGCATGTTGCGACGGTCGCCCAGCGGCAGATTGGCGCCCTGCAAAGCCCCTTCGATCTTTTCCACTGGCTCCGATTCGCCAGTCAGAATGGCTTCCTGGGCGCGCAGGTTATTGCTTTCCAGCACGCGGGCGTCGGCCGGTACGAAATTGCCCGCCTCCAGCAGGATGATGTCGCCCGGCGCCAGCTCGCGGGCCGAGACCGTTGTGACATGGCCGTCGCGGCGCACCCTCACGCTGGGAACAGCCAGCTTCTTCAGCGCAGCCATTGCCTTTTCTGCCCGGTATTCTTGGGAGAAACCCAGCAAGGCATTCAGGATGACAATGACCACGATTGCCGCGACATCCTTGAAGTCACCCATGAAGGTGGAGACAACAGCCGCAATGATCAAAATGACAACCATGGTGCTGGTCAGTTGTTCCCAGAGAATGGCCCACGGGCTTTTCAAGCCGCGTTCAATCAATTCATTGAACCCGTGTTCTTGCAGGCGACGTTCTGCCTCAGCGTGCGTCAGGCCGGTTTGCCGTTCCACTCTGAGCTGGGCGAGGACCTGATCAGACTCCAGGTTATGCCAATTCACCAACGCATTACTCCTTCACACGTTTGAGCATACATTTGCTGTCGCAAAGATAGTACCATAACGGCCGCGGCCCGAATCGCCTGCCTGGCTGGCGGACAGATTATAGCAGCAAGGGTTGACTTTGCAAATCAGTCCAGCCTTGCTATAATGCCACTGCAAAGAGCCGGCCAGCGAACACTCGCGTTCCTGTGCTCAAGCATACGCCACTCGGCGTGCCATGCGTGACGGTTCAGGCAACCGGTCGCGCGGCGAAGTGTTGCAAGCTGGTCTTATGATGTCGGAGATAAGAGTCTACACGACCCATGAAATGTCCAATCTGCGGGATGATCGGAGACAAGAACGCTTCGACCTGCCCGCGCTGTGGCCACGACTACAACTCAGAAATCAAACAGACTTTCTGCTTTGAGTGTGGTGCGCCGGTTGCCAGCCGCGCCAGGGTCTGTCTGATGTGCGGTGTTTCCCTCGCAGAGACCGACCACATCCGCAGAGTCCCTCGTGTGCCTTTGCCACGTATTGCCTGGCTGCCGTTCCTGCCCACTTCGGTGCGTTTGACCTTCCTGGTTGGCACGGGCATCGGTGTTCTTCTGCTGGGACTGGTTTTCTGGGTTGTTGGGCCTCTATTAGCGAAGAACGTCGAAGTAGGTAAGCAGGTCGTACTGACCACGCCGGCCCACTTCCTGTTGCCCACTCCAACTGCCACCCTGACGCGGACGCCTACGCCGACCAGCACTGCCACCGTCACCCTCACGCCGACTGACACGCGTGTGCCGGTCTACCACATCGTGGCGATGGGCGAGAACCCGGGTTCGATAGCGTCGCAGTATGGCATGTCGCTCGAACAACTGATGGAAGCTAACGACATCACCGACCCCAGGCGATTGCGAGTAGGGCAGGCGTTGCTCATTCCGCCGACCTGGACGCCAGAAGACTCAACGCCCGACCCCAACGCGACGCCAACTGCCACGCCGTTTATGTATATTGTGCAGGCTGGCGATAACCTGAGTTCAATCGCGATCTGGGCCGGTACCACAGTCGAAGAAATTATGCGCCTCAATAAACTGGATAATCCACGTTGGCTGAGCGTGGGGCAACAACTGGCCATTCCTGCTCCGGCCAGGAAACAGGGGACGCCAACTCCCACGCTAGATATGGAATTCGCTGTGCATATTGTGCAGAAAGGCGAAAGTCTGTTGGGCTTGGCCATTGATTACAACACCTCAATTGAGGCCATCATGCGGGCCAATCACCTGGAAGATGAGCGGTTTATTCGAGCGGGGGAGTCGCTGATCATCCCGCTCGGCACCCCAACGCCGACGCCGTTGCCAACCCCGCTGCCGACGCACACCCCTACGCCGGGGCCGCCTTACCCGGCGCCGGTTCCGCTGTTGCCGCCCGAAGAGCATCGGTTCTGGGGAGATACCGACCCCATCCTATTGAACTGGATGTCTGTCGGTGTGTTGGGTGACGACGATTGGTATCTGGTCGAGCTGAGGCACATTCAAAACGGCGAAGAGGTCGTCCATTACGGCTGGACGCGCTCCACCTCCTGGCGGGTGCCGCCCAGCCTTTACCCGGGAGCAGAGGAGAAGCATCGCCTGTTTCGCTGGCAGGTGCGGGTCGTGCAGACTGCCACACCTGATGTTCCCGACCCCGCCCGCCTGAAATCCAAGAGCCCCCGAAGCACCATGCGCACTTTTTATTGGCACTAAGCCGGGCGGCTCAGCCTTGTTCGTCCTGCTCGCTGGCGGCTGCATGTTCACGGAGAAATCGCTGCAGCTCGTCCAGTGATGGTGGTGAGACATAGAAGACTTGAATATCGGGCGGGAACTGAAGGCCATGCTCCTGCCCGATAATCAACAAACCGGCTTCCTCATCTTGTAAACTGGCATCAATACGCTCAATCATCGCCGCAAACCGCTTGCGCCTGGCTTCCTGGTACAGGCCCGATACGTGCCGCAGAGCGTTAGCGCTCGACACAACAGCCAGACATCTTCCCCAATCCACAGTTTCGCGCAGCAATTCCAGCTCCTCGATGGGAACTACTTCAGCGCCCTTTCTGACCTTGCGCTCAATCATGCGATGGGCTTGGGGGTTGGCTTCCTGGATGGCTTTGAGAGCGGCCTCTCCTTCCTCCACAATTGACTCGTGATAGACCTTACGGATTTGTCCGAAGCGTGCCTCCAGTTTGGCGACATGTTCCGCCACTTCTTTCCAATACGTTTCAACCCTCTCGTTGTAACCCTCAGGGCCTTGCCTGGCTTCCAAAACCAGGGGCACCAGATACAATTTGCGACCTACATGCACCTTCGGCTCGACAGTTGCTTCGCCGTTCATCACCGTATTCTCTCCCTAGTTGACAATTGGTCGAACACAGAGGCCACTGCGACAAGCCGTGCAGTGGCCTGACTGATCCCACAAGCCGGTGAACTGGCGACCTGTTTTATTTGGGAATGACCAATCGCTGGCCGGTATAGATGACATACCAGGGCGGCATAATGTTGTTGGCCTCAGCGATGGCATCCAACGACACGCCAAACTTGAGGGCGATGCGGAACAGGTTATCCCCGGCCTGCACGACGTAGATATTCCCAGCCTCCAGCGTCGGTTGCGGCCTTGTTTGAGGCACAATCACCGGTTGAGGCGCAGACGTTGGCTCAAGCTCAAGCAGCGGCGTGGGCACCTCAGTCGGAGGTGGCACCGGAATGAGCAGCTCCTGGCCGATCGAGAGCAAATCACTCGTCATGTTGTTGGCCTTCATGATTTCTTCGATGCTCACGCCAAAGCGCACCGAAATGGAGAAGAGCGTGTCATTCTGTTGAACGATGTATTTTTGGCCCGGTCTGCCATCGGCTGTCTGCGGCACCGGGGTAGGCGTAGGAGGCAGCTCCACCGCCGGGGTGAGCGGAATGATGAGCGTCACTACAGGTGTGAGCTCCAGAGCGGGCAACATGCCGCCTTCTGCGGTAGGTGTAGGCATACCAGGCACATCGGTTGGTGGTGGTTCCAAAATGAGCGGAGTCACCTCGACTGCACCGCCGGGAGGAGTCAACCCAGGTGCCGGCGCACCCACCACCGGAGTCTCGCTGGAAACCACTTCTTCGGTAGGCCCCGGCTGGCTGAAGAGTATCTCCGGCGTAGGCAAATTCGCGCCCACTCCCGGAACGGAAGTCGGCGCCTCAGCAATGGCAGGACGAATGGGCTTGGCTCTCGTACAAGCGGTCATACCGGTCACAATTAACACAGCGACAATGAATAGAGAGATACTGACAACTGTCCGACTTTTCATGGTCTTGCCTCCTTAACACATGTCCCTTGCATGAAGGACGCGGCTGATTCGACTACAATGCCGATGAGTCCCACAACAGGAGAGCCGTTGTCAGGGCTGCGGTGTAAGCACTGTCAGGACAACTTCGCTGGTGGGTAGGGTGCGAAAATGTTCCAACTCTCAGAATTGGTAATGTATCAGTACATTGGTATTCAAATGTACCTTGTCCCATTATAGCATTATTTCAGGAAGGTGTCAAGATTGCACTTAAAAAGTAAACAACAGGTAAAACGACTGGCTCATTGCCGGGGCCAAACCTGTTCAAACTCATTGTGGACGACCTGGAAGATAAACACCCGCTGCTGCTTAACATCGCCGCTGTCATCAAACGCAATATGCCCCATCACGGAGTCGTAATCCAACTGCCGGATGGCCGTCAGAATCGCGTTGTGTTCGGTACTATTGGCTTTGGCGATAGCTCTTACTATGACGTCCATAGCAGTATAACCGTTGATCGAATACGTGTCGGGATTGCGATGCTCGACCTGTTGGTACTCTTTGATCCAGCGGCTATCTACAACCTCTTTGGGGCTGGGCGCAAACGAGCTCACATACATCCCTTCGGCGGCGCCTTGAGCCTCGTCAATGGTTGCCGACAGGAACGCCCCATCACTGCTCAGCATAGGGATATTCACTCCGCCAGCGATCAGGTCGGCGCGCAGGTACGGCGCCTCAATTTCATAGCCAGCGTAAAACAACGCCTGCGGATTGGCTTCTTTAATGCGCCTCACCTCGGCAGCATAAGCATCCTGACCTTCCCTGACCTGGAGGGTTAGAACCGGCTCGGCGCCTAAAGATTGCAGGGCTCGGTTGACCTGCTCTTTCAGCCCGATGCCATATTCCGTATCGTTGTGAACGACGGCGACTTTCGTAGCCTTGAGTTCGTTGACCAAAAACTCAGCCACTACCCGTCCTTGAGTGATGTCATTGGCGTTCACGCGAAAGAAATTGGGGTAGCCTTTCTGCGTGATGGAGACCTCCGATGAAGTCGGCGTAATGACCAGAATCGGCAGGTCTTTGTAGACCTCCATCGCTGCCAAAGTCTGGCCGCTGTTGTAATGGCCGATCACGGCCACGATTTTCTTGCCCTGAGCCAGGTCGGCCTTGATCTGGTTGGCGACTTCCAAAGCCACGTCAGAGTCAGATTCGTCGTCGACGCCAACAGTCTTAATGGTATAACCGGCTGCTTCGCCGGCTCTGTTCGCCTGCTCAGCCCGCAGATTGGCGCCGCCCAAGACGGTCTGCCCGCCGTTGGCCTGGAAGCCCGACAGGGGGACAGCTACGTAGACATAGACCTCACCTCTGGGCTGAGAGGCGCCGCAGGCGGACACAAGAGCAAGCAAAAGAACTGAGAGAATTCCCCCAATTTTCGACATACAAACCTCCCTAACGTGACGGGCAAGTCATATCAGAGCCACGGCCTTGACGAAAGCGCGGTGAGAAACGGATAGGACACGGCTTATCTGGCGGAATAGACTTCATCCATCGAATCAACAATGTCCTGCAATGTCGCCACCTGGTCGTTGATATCATCGGCAATCCGCTGCGCCCGGCCGCTGTCCACGTCACGGACCTCAATCTGCCGCAGTTGAGAGTAGACGTTGCCCAAATCGGAAAGCGTTTCTTCCAATTGCAGGTCTGCTTTCTCCATCATCGCCTTGAGCTTTTGTAGATTCTCCCATTGGGCGCGCTTACTGGACAAAGTCTCTTGCGCCTGAGCGCGAATGGCAGGGTTGCTTTCTGTGCTCAGCCGTTTCTCCAATTGCCGTATAGCCTCTGGCGCGGCCTCCATATCTCGGGCCAAGACCTTGTCGGCTTCGTAAGCATCCAACCGTTTTGACAGGCGATACATATTGGCGATCCAGGCATCCATACCGTCCACCATGCCCTTCAAGCGGTCTTTCAAAACACCCTCCTGCGTCGACTGAACCAGAGCGGCCATGCGCTGATGGTAGTCAATCGCCTTTTCCAGGCGGCTGCGGTATTTGGGATTGCGCAGGTCAGCAGGATTGTATCGCTCCTTCAGCAGCTCGACAAGCAACCGCTGTCGGGTTTCGTGATCGGTCAGGCTGGTGTACACGATCAGACTTTCGGCGGCCAGCCCCAATATCAGCCAATACCACCATTGCCAGCCGGCGAATGGGCGAGGCAACAGGAAAATCAACACCAAAATAAGAGCGATGGTCAGCGCGCTTTCGATTCTGAAAAAAGCGTAGCTGAGCATGGCCTGCCATACGCGCGACTTAAGCTCTTCCTGCATGTCTGACTGGGCGGGCATGGTCATATTTCCCCTGCGGTTGAATTTAGAAATAAGTGGACAGCACTTTGTACAGGTCACGGATAGTCGCCAAATCGCCCTCCCGGACCTGGCCGCCGCTTGCTTTGGCCAACGCACCCAAGACTTCGTAATCGGCATCCTGTCCATAGGCGACACAGAAGATGACCACCGGAACTCCTCTTTCATTGGAGGACTTGATCCTGGCGACCAAATCGCTCAGCCGGATACGAGAATTATTTTCCTGGCCGTCGGTCATGGCCACGATGGCGTTGATTCTCTCACGGTCGTTCAGTTGTTGCAGACGGGTATAGGCTTCCCAAACCGCGTCCAGCAAAGCCGTATCGCCGCCCGCGCTCATTTGTTCGATCCGATTCAAAAGCGTTGTCCTGTTGGCCGACAGCGGAGCCACAGGAATAACGTCGTTCACCTGGCTGGAGAATGTGACCAGGCCCACCCGTTCCTGGTCGCTCTTGATCTGGCTCAGAAAGACAGCCATGGCCTCACGGGCGCCGGCGATTTTCTCGCCAGCCATGCTGCCCGATGTGTCTGCCACCAAAAAGACATTGGTCCTTCGCTTGGTATACCACCAAACGTCGCGAATGACCTCTACAACCGCGGGGCCGGGTATTTGCAACGTGGTTTGCGGCTCTGCGGGGTCAACACCATTGAGCGAGGTCACTGGCGAAGACGCACCCGACAGGGAAATGCTCAAATCTGTGGGACGGAAGCCATATTTCAGCACCTGAAGTTGAGAGGTTTTGCTTGTCACAAACTGGCGAAACTCCTGAAAAGCCAATCTTTGGTCAGGGCGCAGGTCCGCCTTTTCGAGCAGTGCCAGCGGATGGTCTTCCCAAAGTGTGCCTTCACGCGGATAGATGGCGACCAGTTTGTCTTTTTGGGATGTTGTATTGTAATAAATCACGAGTTGCTCAGCGACGACAAACGCATCAAGATAGCTGCGGCCCTGTTCGATGACTTGTTGGATGACCGCCCGTTCACCTTCGCCGTATTGACGCACCGTCTTTTGGATGGCCGAGACATAGTTCAGCGTGGCCTCCGCCGTGGCATCTTCGATGGTCAGGCCGCGCGTTTTGCCCGCGCCCGCGTAAAACATGGCCAAGGTCGCCAGCAG
>DAOTYC010000195.1:0-38392 GCA_034435095.1 Anaerolineae bacterium
TTCGCTGTCGCCAGCCGGCACGGACAGCGGGCCGGCGTGATAAGGACGCGCCGGGCCAATCATCGGGAGCGTCGCGCTGAACAGCACATTGCTTTCGCCGCAGCGAGCCAGAGAGACCGAAGTATCCGTATGACGTGAGGTCACAGAGATGCCAATCCAGGCCCCTTCCGCCGTCCTCTCCAAATTCAGCGCAGCTTCCCGATTGGCATACTTGACGCCGCCCAACCCCATAACGGGGTACCAGTACTCGGTCCAACTGACTTCCGCCCCTGGCGATAACCGGGTGTAGTCACTGAACGTTGGCGTCAATCCGCCATGGATTTCCACATACGACGAGCCGTCATCGGTCCACACATCGGCGGGTATCGCGTTCGCACCGAAGCCCGGCACAAACAGCTTGGCCCCGCGGGCGATTGCGCTGGGGAAGACGCGGACGATGCCCTCCTGATCGCGATGCTCGTACACCGCGACGAAATCGTTCTGCGCCGCTGGTCGCTCGAAGCAGCCCAGATAATACGGCCAATTCCCCAGTAATCTGAGGTCAAGCCCGCGATGGACCGGCCATTCCAGGATGCCACCGGCGTCCGGCAGGGCAGTCCACCGCGCGTCGCGGCTGTGGACGGTCATCTGGCTGGTGGGATAGATGAACTCCAGTTGGCTGGACGGCGAATTACCCTCGCCGGGGGCTAACATGGCATTGAGCCAGAACTGAAACGCAATCTCTTCGCCAGTTCGATTTCTTATCCGCGGAGTTATGGAGAAATACGCGCTCTCAGCGGGGAGGTGAATTTCGATCTCCGCGGTGAGTCTGTCCGTGTCTGTGGAATCGGTGACGGTCACCGTGGCGCCTGACGATGACTGCATAACGCGGCTCAGCCAGGGGATTGCTGTCTCATACCCGTGTTCCTCGACCGGCAGACACCATTCTATGCCGCCAGCGGCCAGCCACCAGCCCTGCTCTGCGGGGCCCCAGTGGGTCGGTTTGAGCACCGGGTTGCGATAGAACTCATTGTGGCCTGTGGGCTTGAAGATGCAGGAATAGACTCGCCCGCCCAGCTCAGGCAGGAGGGTCAGTTTCAGGAATTCATTCTCCAACACAATGCCCCTGAATGTCCTGTCTGCTGGCTGGAGAGATGAGGACTGATAGGTCGCCCAATTCAATCTCTTGAAAACGATATGATATTGCGAGCTGTAGGCGGCGTAGAGATGGGCGGCGTAAGGGTAGGCACGAATGGTCACCGTCTCTTCGTAGACCTGGACGCGAGGCGGCACTTCAACTATTGGGAGGTAGACGTTTTCCTGTTCTTGAGGTTGCGCCATGCTTCCTGGCAGACTGACATGGTAGGACGATATAACAACCAGTAGAACGAGCCAAACAGTTAAAAGTCGTGATTTCACCGCACTCTGGCTCACGTCCCGCCAGGGGCTATGGTGCTCCGGTCAAGCTCGTGCAATGCCTGGCGAACCTCCCCAGCGCCGGACCCATGGTCCTGCAAAATCGCCTCTATTCTCGCTTTCACAGGTTCGCCTTTCAAGCGGACCAGGAGCCTGGCTGCATTGATTCTCACGATTGGTTCGTCGTCATGCAACGTGTTGGCGAGCAGGTCTACTATCGAGCAACTCGCAGGCTGATCGGCGAAACTACATTGGTTCTTGGCCTCCTCTGCTTGCGAATCGGCGATCATTTGGTTTAGAACCGAGTGGAAGCTGAGCAGCGATTTCACAATTTGTTCGCGAATTTCAGTGCGGTCATTTTCGAGCGCGCGCAGCAGGGGACCAATGGCCCGGCCATCCCCAATTTTGGCCAGGGCTTCCGCTGCTCCTCGAACGACGAACCAGTTGTCCCGTTCCAGAAGCTGACACAAAGAGTCTATGGCGCTCGGGTCTTTCAATTGGCCCAACGCGTCGGTCGCCGCTTTGCGCACCAGGCTGTTTTTATCCGTCAAAGCGTGAATGAGGGCCGGGACTGCGCTGGCGTCGCCGATCTGACCCAGCGCGGCTGCGGCGCAACGCCGGGCGTCTGGATTGGGGTGTTCCTTTAGCAAACGGATCAAGCCGGGCAATGCCGGCCGCCCAATTCTGACCAATGCTGTGCTGACTTTGAAGTACATCAGGGCATCACGCCCATTCAAGATCTGAACCAGCGCCTCTATAGAAGCTGGCCCCCCAATCCGCCCCAGTGCCTTGATGATTTCGCTTTGTAGCGGCCCCTCGCCATTGTCCAGCAATTCGACCAAAGGGCGGACGGCTAAGGAACTCCCGATTTGCCCCAACGCTTCAACAGCTCGACAACGAGCGTCCAAATCCCGGCTATGCTTCGCTATCTCCAGCAGGCTTTCCACCGCCGGCTCGCCTATCTTGACCAGTGATTTGGCGGCAACAAGCCTCAGCAACCAGTGATTCTTGCCGAAAAAGCCGGTTAAGAAAGGGACGGCGCGTGCGTCTCTCAAATCGCCCAGCGCTTCCAGGATTCTCGGCAGGAGCCCCACGAAGCCATCGGACTCGTCCTCGTAATTCGTCGCTCCGAGCAGGATGTCCAAACCGGCTGCGTTCCCGCTCTCGGCCAGGATGAGAGCGGCGCGAATACGGGCGATCCCTGTGCCTTCCACCATCACGTCCTGGAGCAGTTGGACAGCACATTCGCGCCAGCGCATCAAGGCAGTGACGGCTGCCTTTTCGATGTGTTCATCATGGCCTCCCAACGCCTTTTCGATCAAGAGCCTGGCAGCCAGAGGGTTCTCGAGTTTAGCCAAAACATTGGCTGCCTGCTGGCGCGTAGAGCGCTCCGATTCATCCAACAGGGCTACAAGTGGACGAAAGTCTTCCTCCGTTGCGGTCTGAGATGCCACAATGACCGCCTCCTCCCACTCCGGCGAGAAACCATTGGCTTTAAGCACGGCGCTAAGTTGGGGAATGGTCAGGTTTTTGAGAGTATCTTTCATCCGATAAAAGTTGTAAACCCCCAGATTTGCATGGCCGGGCTAATTGCCGGGAGCGTAGCTTTTGAATATCGGCAACAGGATGGTGCGATTCAATTGTTCCAGATAGTGCAAAGTCATGTCAGCAGAAGCGGTGGTCGTCATATTGCCGTTGGAGCCAACCACGATGAGCTGGCTTGTATACGTGCCCGTCGCAGATGGTTTGCTGGCCTGAAGCTGCAAAGTAGATACCTGCTGGCCGGAAATTGTCCCCGTTGAAGGAGGGACAATGCTCAGCCAGGCTGGCCCTGTGGTCGAGATGGTTGCCGTCCACGTGATGGGCACTGAGCACGCACCGACACACCGCAGGTCTACATTCAGAGCAGCCGGGATGGGCTCTGTTTGGAGGTCGGCCAGGAAATGACCCGAGCCGGGGGAGACGGCCAAGCCAGAGGTATTTCTAAGCGTAGCACCTGCGTCAATGCGCCCATAGCCATAATATTTGTCCCAGCCTGGCGCGCCCTGGTCAACGGCGTTTTGCTCGATCAATTGACGGACCTGGTCGCGGGGCATATCAGGACATGCCGACCACACCAGCGCGGCCAGGCCGCTCACCAGCGGCGTGGACATGGAAGTGCCGGACTTATAGCCGTAGCTCCCTGGCACAGGCACAGTGCTGTATATCCCTTCGCCAGGCGCCATCACGCTCAGGCCTTCGCCGTAGTTCGAGAACGACGAACGCAGGTCGTTTGAGTCCACACTGCCCACGCCCATGACATTGGCATAGCGGGCAGGGTATCGCAAACCCTCTGTGTAATCATTTCCCGCCGCGGCCACAATGAGACACCCCTTGCTGTAGGCGTAGTTAACAGCCCCTTCAAGCGTATTGTTGTGGGACGTCCCGCCCAGGCTCAAATTGATGATCTTGGCGCCGTTGTCCGCCGCGTACTGGATGCCTAGCGCCACATCGGTGTAAAAGCCATTGCCTTGTGCGTTTAGCACCTTGACTGGCATCAGCCTGCCTTCCCAGGCCGCCCCGGCGACCCCTATGCCGTTGTTGGTGACGGCCGAGGCGATGCCAGCCACGTGCGTGCCGTGGCCGTTGTCGTCACAATTCGACTGGGCTCGGCAGGGCGTTGAGGTCACATAGTTCGTTCCTGTAATGACCTTTGAGGCCAGGTCCGGGTGCGTGCCGTCAATGCCCGTATCCACGATGGCAATGATGATTGAATCGCTGCCGTGCGTCACATCCCAGGCGGCCGGGGCGTTGATCTTGCTCAGCCCCCATTGTAAGGAGTAGTACGGGTCGTTCGGTGTCTCCTGGGCGTAGGCGATGTAGTTGAGCTCCGCGTACTCCACGTCGGGCAGCCTGCGCAGCGCTTCCAGCCGCTCCAGCTCGCGGCCAGCGTCAACCTTTACCCGCCAGACGCCCAGTTTCTGTATTGGGGCAGCCGTCGTGACCTGCTGGCCGGACAAAGTCCGCGCGGCATCGCGGAAAGCCGTTGATGCGCCTTTCAGCTTGACGATGATTTCGCCAGAGACGAATTCAGGTCGCGCTCCAGGCAGGGGCTTCTCCGGTGGAGGGGCGCCCAGCGCCGTGCGCTGAACAGCGACCAGGACCGCCAGGCAGACTACAAGAAAAAAGAAGAGTAATAAGATGGCGCGCCGCCGCGCGCTCTCAGGGGTTGACCATCGTTTCATCGTCCGGTATAAGCCTTTCCGTCCGGGTATTGTGCCTCTGTTTATCGAAACTATCCGATTCTGCTTGCGCCCTCAAGCGCGGGCGTTGACCCTGCAACGCCCCTCTGTCTGACTGATGGAGCCCCTATCTACTCATTATTATACTTCACTCGATGACCAATTGCAAAACAGCTCATGCGACCCGGGTGCATCCAGAATTTTAGGCGAGTTGGCAGAAGCCTCAATCGCGTCATGCTGAGCGCAGCGAAGCATCTCATTTCGCGATGCACAACGGGATTCTTCGCTTCGCTCAGAATGACGGTCAAAGCCTTTGGGCCGCTATCGAAAACGGCGCAAGCACATGTTTCCTTAAGTTTCGGATGCACCCATGCGACCCGCCCACTTTGCCAATTTGTATGTTTCTTGCAGTCAGGCTATACTAACTGGACGTACAAGGGTTGCAGGCAAATTAGAGTCCTTGAGGGTTGTGAGTTCCCGTTGTCAAACTGTCATAGTTGTTCCAGGCTGAGGTGAGGGTGTCCAGCATGTCCGCACGGTCTCCTCGCTTCAGCGTTGTATTAACAACATATAACCGCCAGTCACTGCTGGAACGCTGCCTGGCTTCTTTGCTGGTGCAAGACTACCCGCAGGAAGACTACGAGATCATCGTGGTGGATGATGGCAGCCAGGATATGACCGCCAGCTTGCTGACCGGCCTGGCCCGTGAGGGCAGAATTCGCTACATTCATCAGGAGAATTGTGGCTGGGCCGTGGCGCGGAACACCGGCGTGGCCAGGAGCCGCGGAGAAATCGTCGTTTTCACCGACGACGATTGCCGCCTCCCAATTGACTGGCTGAGCAGGTACGACGCAGCCTACAAACAGCATCCGATGTACGATGGCGTGGCCGGCAGCCTGGCCTGTGAGCCGGGCGCGAATCTGGCAGGCCGGATCCGTTACCAGGTGCATCTGGAGATGTTCGACTTGATGAACGCTTCCCTGGGCGTGCGGCACGACCAGGCGGGCGAGGTGCTCTTTTGTTACGGCGCCAACCGGTCATTTCGACGTCAGGCTCTGGAAGGGACTTCTTTTGACGCCAATTTGCTCTATTTCGACGATTTTGACATGAACCTGCGCCTGCGTCAGGAAGGTATCCGGATTTTCTACGACCCATCCATCCAGGTCTTTCACCATTACGTGCTCTCTGCTCGTGACAGGATTCTCGCTGACTACCGTTTCGGAAAGTCGTCGGTGTGGTTCGCGAGAAAGTATCCCCATCGCCCTTACCTGCGCCCTAAAAGGGGCTCCCTCGCCCGGCTGTTTGATGAGTACAGGAACGAACCGCTGCTTGACCGTCTGGCCTATCTGGCCGTGCAGGCGATCTGCCGCCTGGCGCGCGAGTGGGGCCGCTGGCAAGCCAGGTGGAGGATTGACCGAGAGTGCACGTATGAAGAGGTCGAATGACGGGCTCTCGGCGTTTGGCGTGTGGTCTTGGCTTATGAGGTAATACATTGCGTGTTCTCTTCGTTCTGAAACAGATAGACTATGAGCCCATCGGCCTGATGCACCTGTCCACTGCTTTGAAGGCGGCCGGCCACCAGGTACGAGTGGCAGTGGCTGCCAGCGAGGATCCGGTAGCGGTCGCCAAAGAGTGGCGCCCCGGGGTTCTGGCCTATAGCGTCTGGACTGGCGGACAACGGTATTATTATGAGCTCAACAACCGAATTCGGGCGGAAGTTGACGCTTTCTCGGCTTTTGGCGGCCCCCATGCCACCTTCTTCCCTGAAATGGTCGAAGAACCCGGTGTCGATGGGGTATGCGTCGGCGAAGGGGAGGGCGCGTTGGTTGATTTGGCCGATGCGCTGGACAACGGTTCGTTCGAACCGACCATCCCCAATTGGTGGTTCAAGCTCGATGGTGAGGTCGTGCGTAATCCCGTGCGTCCGTATGTTGCCGATTTGGATGCTTTGGGACAGCCAGACCGCGCACTCATCTACGACAAAGACCCGGTCTTGCGGGACAGCAAGATCAAGCACTTCATCAGCGGGCGCGGATGCCCGTACAACTGTGCGTATTGTTACAACCACGCTTTGTTCGACATCTACCGGGGCAAGGGCAGGCGCGTGCGGCAACGTTCTGTTAGCCACCTGCTCGACGAAATCGAAGCGACCAAAAGCCGCTATCCGCTTGAGTTTGTGGTATTTCTCGATGATACGTTCATCCTGTTTCCCGAATGGGTAAGCGAGTTTGCCGAGGAATATCCTCGGCGGGTTGGCCTGCCGTTTTTCTGCAACGTGCGGGCTAATCTGGTCACCGCTGAGATCGCCAGGCAACTGAAAGCCGCTGGTTGTGTCAGCGTCGGTATGGGAATTGAGACGGCCAATGATGAACTGCGAGAGCGAGTTTTGGCCCGCAATATGACGCGCGAGATGATCGTGGCGGCCTGTCACACTCTGCGAAACGCCGGCATTCATGTGCTGAGCACGAACATGGTGGGGCTGCCACACAGCACCCTTGATGATGACTTCGAGACCATCGCCTTAAATGCGGCGTGCCGGGTCAGTTTCGCCAACGCTTTCATCTATCAACCTTACCCTCGCACAGCGCTCGGCGAGATGGTCAGGCGTGAGGGCCTGATGGAAGGCTCAATTGATGACATTTCGCAATCGGCCTGGGATACATCCGTTCTCAAGTTCCCTCCCGACCACAAACGTCAAGTTGAGAACTTGCAGAAGCTATTCGCTATTGCAGTCGAGTTCCCTTTTCTTGTCCCAATTGTCAGGGTTCTGGTTAAGCTGCCCAAGAACCCTGTTTTCTGGCTCGTGCATAAGTTGTGGAAAGGATATACCATCAAAAAGCGGATCCATCCCGTCCACCTCACGTTCGGAGAGATGGTGAGTATCGTGAAGAGATACATGCAGTTCGATTAAGGGGGCTGTACAAACGCGCGTCTTATTCGTCATCCAGCAGATTGATTACGAACCACAGGGCCTGCTGCATCTATCCAGCGCCCTGAAACAAGCCGGCCATGAAGTGGAACTGGTCATTGCCCAACACCGCGACCCGGTCAAGTTCGCCAGTGAGTGGCGGCCCGCTATCGTCGGTTACAGCGTGATGACGGGCTCGCAGCATTACTATCTGGAGCTCAATCGGCGCATCCGCCAGGCGGCGCCTGTCTTCTCGGTCTTTGGTGGACCGCATCCCACCTTCTTTCCGGAAATGATCGAGGAGGAAGGCGTGGACGGTATCTGCATTGGCGAGGGCGAGGCCGCGATGGTTGACCTGGCCAATGCGCTGGCTAATGGCAGGCTTGAGCCGACCATCTCGAACTGGCATTTCAAGCTCAATGGCGAAATTGTGCGCAACCCGGTTCGGCCGGCCGTCGCCGACCTGGACACGTTGCCGCTGCCAGACCGTGACCTGGTATACACGCGCGATGAGCTGTCGAGGCGGAACAAAATCAAACATTTCATCACCAGCCGCGGCTGCCCGTACAACTGCACCTATTGCTTTAACCACGCGTTGTTTGACATTTATGGGGCCAAGGCCAAGCGATTCCGTCAGCGCAGCGTGGATAACGTCATCGCCGAAATCCAGGAAGTGCGCGCCAAATATCCGCTCGAATTTGTGGTCTTTGTTGACGACACATTCGTGGTTTCGCGTGCATGGCTGGAGGAGTTCGCCCAGAAATTCCCGAAGGAAGTTGGCCTGCCGTTTTTCTGCAACACCCGGGCGAATCTGGTCACACGGGAACAGGTGGAGATGCTAAAGGCCGCTGGTTGCTTCTCGGTCAGCATGGGCGTCGAGGCTGGCAATGACCGCGTGCGCAATGAATTGCTCAAACGCGGCATGAGCCGCGAACACATCGTCAATGCGGCGCGCCTTTTTCATGAAGTGGGATTGCATTTCACCACGACCAACATCATCGGACTGCCGACCACGACCATCGAGGACGATTTGGAGACTCTCGACTTGAACATCGAATGTCGGCCTGACTATGCCCATGTGTTCATCTTTCAACCCTATCCGCGCACGCAATTGGGCGAGTTCGCCCGTGAACATGACCTCATGGTGGGCACGTTCGATGACATAGGCGAGCTGGCGTGGGATACATCGGTCTTGAACTTCCCGCCAGACCATCTGCGCCAACTCCAGAATCTGCAACGCTTCTTCGCCCTGGTAGTCAACTGGCCATGGCTGCGTCCATACGTGCGCCGCATCATCAAATGGCGCCCAAATAAGTTGTTCTGGCTGATCAACAAACTGTGGAAAGGTTACGTCATCAAGAAACGAGTTCACCCAGTCAGATTGTCGTTGCAAGAATACATTGCCATCATCTGGCATTTCATGAAAATCAATTCCTGACAGCTCTTTTATAAGAGAAGAAAAATGCATCTGCTTTTTATCTTGAAGGAAGTGGATAACGAACCGCACGGCATCCTGCTCACAGCCGCCCTGCTCAAGCGGGAGAGCAACCACCGTGTGAGCCTCGTGGTCGCTACTGAAGAAGACCCCGTAGAGGCAGCTTTACGCCTTCAGCCCGATGTGGTGGGTTATACGGTCTATACCGGCACACAGCATTACTACGCCGATTTGAACCGCCGGATCAAAGCGCAGTTGCCCGGTGTGTTCTCCATTATGGGTGGGCCGCACCCGACCTTCTTCCCCGATGTCATCCACGAAGAAGGAATTGACGCCATCTGTTTGGGAGAAGGCGAGTATGCCGTTCTGGATTTGCTGAACGCGCTCGAAAACGGCAGCTCGATCGAGCACATCCCCAATTGGTGGGTCAAGGGAAAAAATGGGGAAATCTATCGAAACTCACTGCGGCCTTTGCTGACCTCAGAACAGCTCGATGCTCTGCCCTTTGCCGATAGAGAGCTGTTGTATCGCGCCCACGCGCCCAGCCGACTGACCAAAATCCGGCCTTTCATCACCGGCCGCGGGTGTCCCTACGACTGTTCGTTCTGTTTTAACAAGGCTTACTCAGACTTGTATGATGGTAAGGGCCGCAGGACGCGACGCCGCAGCGTGGATAGCGTCATCCGCGAGATCAAAGAGGTGCGGGCGCGATACGAATTGGCCTTCATCACATTCATGGACGATACGTTCATCCTGAACCGCGGCTGGTTGCGCGAGTTTGCGGAACGCTATAAAGCAGAAGTTGGCTTGCCGTTCTGGTGCCAGGTTCGCGCCGACCTGGTTGAAGATGACCTGATGGCAATGTTCAAAGAGATGGGCTGTGTCAGCGTCAGCTTTGGTTTGGAAGCCGGAAACGACCGCCTGCGCAACGCTATCCTGAACCGCAATATGACCCGCGATGAGATTCTTGCTGCTTCGGCGACGTTGCGACGCCATGGCATCCGCTTCATGACCAACAATATGCTGGGGTTGCCCAGCGGATCGCTGGACACAGACTGGGAGACCCTCGAGCTCAACATTGCCTGCCGGCCCAGCTATGCCAATGTGTTCCTGTTCCAGCCCTATCCAGGCACTCAACTCGGCGAGTGGGCCGCCGCCCATGGTTGGATGATCGGCTCGTTCGATGACCTGTCCGGTTCGGTAAGCGACGACTCCGTCATCCGGTTCAGTAGTATGTCCGAGAAACGGCAGATCGAAAACTTGCAGAAACTGTTCGCTCTTACTGTAGAGTTTCCATTTCTTGCGCCCGTGGTGAGACAACTGATTAAGCTGCCCAAAAATCCGATTTTCTGGCTGATTTACAAGCTATGGAAAGGCTATGCCATGAAACGCAGGATGTTCCCGTTCCATTTGACGCCCCGAGAATATGTCCAGGCGGCATGGCAGTATATGCGTATTCGCTCCCAATGAACCAGGCTTGGCGACCGGCTCACGCGCACAGAGGAGGAGTGCTAACCGGAGGGAAATCATGTCTAAGCCAACTTTTGGGTCGAAACTCGGTTTATGTGCTGTGTTCATGCTCGCAGCCATGCTGGTTACAGCCGCGGCGCCCTGCCAGTGGAGCGGTCAGCCCACTCCGGAGCTCGTTTGGGTTGGGCGCATAGTCTCGGTCGTGGAAGACCTGTCTCTCAGAGGATGCGTGCTACGGGTTTCGGTTCGTGGCCTGAAGGGTTTGCCGGTCAGGGTCCGCACCGTGGATGGCAGTTGGAGCATTGAAGGCTTGACCGGCAGCAAGCCCGAGTTCGGCGAGTATATGGTTGAGTTCGCTCCTCTGCCGAGGGGAAACTACGTCGTCGAACCCGAAGGCTTGAATGCGTCAGTGCAATTCTACTCGGATATGGTGAGCTATATCACGATTGAATTCACCAGAGAACGCGCGCTCAGCCCGACAGCGACACCATCGCCGTATCCTGCTACGTCCACACCGACGCCTGTTCCGACGCCGACTCCGCGTCCTGCCCCGACGAGCACGTTCACACCCTTGCCAACGCCTGCCCCCGCGCGTTTCCCGACGCCCACGCCTTCGGTGACAATCGGGCCAGGGGTGTCGCCTCCGCCGCCGGCTGGCATTGACTATCCGGGGCAATCCCCAACGCCGCGCACGGTGTGGAGCGGCCGCATCGTTTACACCACGCAGGAGAATATCTTGGGCCCTGGAGCGATTGTGGTGCGCGTTCTGGGTCCGGTCGGTCTCACTGTGAACCTGGAAAGCGATGGCTTCCGGGCCGAAGCGGTGACCGGCTCGAAGCCTGAATATGGCCGGGCTGCCTGCGAATTCGGTGGCCTGGGGCCGGGCCGGTATACCGTCCGTCCGCAGGGTTTGGGCAGCACTGTGTCGGTAGACTTGCAGAGAGGCCAGTTTGCGCTGGTTGAGTTCGCGCCACTGTCCCTGCCCGACGTGTCCGTGACGCCCACGCCCACTTTGGCCATAGCTCTGCTTGCTTCAACGCCTGTTGCTCAGCCCACAGCGACCCAGACTCGCCTATCGCCCGCGCCATGGGCGTCGGCGATGCCTGTGATGGAGGCCGCGAGCATCGTCACACCCGGTGTGGTTGGCCCGACGTCGCCTGCGGTGATGGCTGTCCTCAGGCCGGCCTGGAAAGCCCGAGTGACCGAACGCAGCGCAGGAGCAGGCTACGGCCCGGCTACGCTGGTGGTCAGGGTGTTGGGCGCCCGAGGCCTGGCGGTAAGGCTCAAGTCCGACGGCTGGGAAGCGGCCGCCCAGACCGGTACCAAACCAGAGCACGGCGACTTCGCTTGTGAGTTCGGTGGTCTGGCGGCGGGAGAGTACGAAATCGCCCCGGATGGGATGGGCCTGAGCTACCGGCTGAGCATTGGGGCCGGCGAATTCGTGTTGGTTGATTTCTTTTACGAGACACCAAAACTGCCTGACATCCCTGCTCTGGCCATTCCTGCCGCCGGTGTGGACGATCAGGGCAGGATCTGGAGTGGACGTGTGGTCAGCCAGACGGTAAACAGCAGCCCCGACGATTGGGGAATGGTCACCGTGCAGGTCTTATCGCCGGACACTCTGGCCGTAGAGATGAGGTCAGCCGAGGGGTGGAGCGCGTTCACTTTGACAGAAGTTATTCCTGAAGTCGAAGGGAGCGTGGCAGAATTCGCCCGGCTGAACCCTGGAGTGTATCAGATTGTCCCACAGGGGCTCGGCGCTTGGGTGCAGTTAAACGTTGCTCAAGGGGCGCACATTTGGGTCGAATTTGCTTCGCGGTGACCTGATTCGTCCCGCGCCAGTCACATGGCAACCTTGCCCACCGGCGCGAGGTAGGTGGCAAATTCATCCTTCCCGTCGACGCGCAGCAGCCGGTCTACAGCTTCCTGGTCGTAGGCGGCGACGGCGCACGTGCCGGCGCCAATGGCCTCGCAGGCCAGGTACAGGTTCTGGCAGACATGTCCGACATCAATGGCGATCACCTTGTGGGCAGCCAAACCGTAGCGCCACTCCATGCGATAGGGTATGGCTGTCCAAATGAAGGTCAGCGCGGCTTTGCCGAGGAAAGACTGGCCGAAGGCCGCCTCAACGAGCGATTCGGCCAGCCGTTCCATCGAGAATTCGAACAACACCTGGTGTGACAACGGGAGATAGCGATAAACGCCTGTCTCGAGCCCGGCCACGTTGAGGACGACGAGATAGGTCTCGAGTGCGTGTCGGCAGCCGGCCGACGGCACGGTTCGATAAGCATGGCCGCCGACAACTCGCCCTCGTACTCCCTGTGTGGCCCACAGCAGGAAAGATAGTTCCTCCAGAGTCAACGGCTCCTGGCGATACACCCGTCGGCTCTTGCGGTTGCCGATGGCTGTGACCAGGTCAACTTTGGCGATGCTCGTCCACTCGCCTGGCCTGGTCAGATCAATCCGCACCGCATTGGGTGGACTTGGCTTTTCGATGGACGGTGGCTCGATGCCCCTGCTTTGGTCCGTCTGTGAAAAGTTGATTGTTTTGCGGATGCTGTCTTTCAGAAAATAGCGGTACGATTCCAGCAGGTCTCGGTCGGTCATCTAGGCCTTCTCCCATTCCTCGTAACTTATCCCAGCTTGCCTTCTCATTGAGAATCAACCATTCTCCAAGCACTTCTTCAAGTTCAGTACGACATGCTTCGACTGTATGGGCATTTGCCCACACCCCCTCGAACCCTGGAATCTCAGCAAACCAGGTCCCGTCGTCGAGTTTCTTGTATTCAGCGTATTTCAGCGCTGATTGAATATATCGAATCAGCATGCCAGTTCCTTTGACAAAATCAAGCAGCCTCTTCCAACGCTCTCTCCAGCAGATCGGCTACGCCGAGGCCTTGTGCCATCCCGCGCAGATAATCGCGGTCGATTCGGTCTCCTTGGACTTTGAGCATGCCCATTACATCTCGCCACTGACGGTCTGACATTTCTTCACCCTGTCGATACCATTCGAGCTTTGCCAGAATGATGTCCTCTGCTGTGGCCACGAAGGCATAGCGCTCTGGACTTTCGCTCACGAGAATCTGCTGTCGGCGCGCCAGTTGGGAACGGTCGAAGGCGCGCAACTTCATCACGAAAACATCGACTTTGAACATGGTGTCGAGATGAATAACATTGAAACTGGCGCGCCTCTGGATGGCATCGCGAATCATCTCTTCGTCCACGTAAAAAGAATCATGCAATGCCTGACACAACTGCTCAACATGTTCAAGCCGCAGGTCGGCCACCACATCTGCATCCAGAGTAGCTCGCATGACGCCATGCACAGCACTCGCCAGAGAGCCGCCAATCACGTAAGACACACCCAGGCTCTCCAGCACATCAGTCACCTTCAACGTCACAGCAAGCGGTTCGGTCAGCATTCACTCTCTCTCAGACGCCCATAGACGCGCTCCGCCATCTCGGCACCCAAGAGCAAATCGGCCAAACGTCGTTTCCTTTGCTCTGGTGTGTCGTCTGGGTAACGCTGACACAGCCCCGCCACGGCGAGTTCACGCACCGTCCGGCTCATCTCGCCCAAGAGTTCCAGCTTGCGACAAGGGGGCATTTCGCGCAGGGCTTCGATCAGCATTCGCTCGATTTCTGGCAACGTATCAGCCGCCAACACAGCCATTTCGGAGACCTCCGATAATAGTCCGATGTCTAAGTTTAGCACGAACCAGAAGCAATTACAAAATCGGTTCACACTTTACACGAGCTTCAATGAACCTATGGACTTTGTTCAGTTTAGGTGTTATAATAGACACTAGGCTAGGAACTCCCAGGTGTGCCGCCGGGCGGGGCCGTCAAGAGCCGAGGGGGAGCGTCTGTGGCAACGTCCGAATGTACTGTAACGAGCCGTTGGCTGTGTGGGTATCCACAATCAAATCTCTGTTCAAACTTAAAGGAGGGGTTTTTATGTTCAGGACGAGTAGGCTTTGGAACGTTGTTGCTGTCGTTGTTGTTATGGTCCTTCTGGCGGGCGTTCTGGTTACACCGACGGTCGGGGCCGCGGAGCCTGTAAAGCCGAAGGTCGCCTTTGTCTATGTGGCGCCTATCGGCGACCTCGGTTGGACCTACGCCCACGATGAGGGGCGCAAGATGTTGGAAAAGGAGCTTGGCGTCGAGACGGCATATATCGAGAACGTACCCGAAGGACCTGAAGCCGAGCGCGTGATCCGTGACTATGCCCAGAAAGGCTACAAGGTCATCTTCACGACGAGCCTTGGTTTCATGGATCCGACGATAACCGTCGCCGAAGAATTTCCTGATGTGTATTTTGAGCACTGCTCAGGCTCCAAGACTGCACCCAATGTGGCGACTTACTTCGGCCGCATGTATCAGCCTCGCTTCCTTTCTGGCCTGGTCGCTGGTTCAGCCACCAAGACGAACAAGATCGGTTACGTGGCAGCATTCCCGGTACCCGAAGTCATCCGCGGCATCAATGCGTTCACATTGGGTGTGCGTAGGGTGAACCCGCAGGCTACCGTACATGTGGTCTGGACGAACACCTGGTTCAACCCGCCGCAGGAACGAGAGGCAGCCGAGGCGTTGTTGGCCGAGGGCTGCGATGTGATTGCCCAGCATCAGGACACCACCGAACCGCAGAAAGTCGCCCAGGAGCATGGTGCGGTGAGCATCGGCTATGACTCAGATATGGGCGCTGTAGTGGGCGACAGCGTGCTGACCAGTCCGATGTGGAACTGGGGGCCCTACTATGTCCGTCGGGTCAAAGAGGTTATGGAGGGCACCTGGCAGAGCGGACAGTATTGGGGTCCGATGTCGGACGGCATTGTGAAGCTGGCGCCGTTCAGCCCGAGAGTCCCAGACGATGTGAAAGCGCTGGTCAAGGAGTACGAGCAAAAGATCCTGAACGGCGAGTGGGACGTCTTCTACGGGCCGATCAGGGGCCAGAATGGCGAGCTGTCCGTGCCCGCGGGCGCCAAAATGACGGACGAGGAGATTTGGAGCAGCTTTGACTGGTTCGTGGAAGGCGTCGTCGGCGAGTCACCTGGCAAGCCGCCGGTCGCTGCAGCGCCGGGCAAACCCATCAAGGTCGCGTTTGTCTATGTTGGCCCGGCTCAAGACGGCGGTTGGTCACAGGCGCACGACAATGGGCGCAAAGCGGTGGAAGAGGCATTCGGCCTTGAGACTGCTTACAGCGAGCTGGTCGCTGAGGGGCCGGACGCCCACCGCGTCATCCGCGACTACGCCGAGAAGGGCTATGACCTGATCTTCGCCACCAGCTTTGGCTACATGGACGACGTCATCGAGATTGCCGCGCAATACCCGAAGGTCATCTTTGAGCACTGCACCGGCTATAAGACGGCGGATAACGTCGGCACTTACGATGGCCGCGGTTATCAGGGGTGGTATTTAGCCGGTATGGCAGCGGGCAAGATGACCCAGACCAACAAGCTGGGTTACATTGCTCCCTACCCGATTCCAGAAGTCATCCGCAACATGAACGCTTTCACGTTGGGAGCCCGGTCGGTGAACCCCAAAGCGGAAGTCACGCCCGTCTGGATTAACGCCTGGGTCGATCCGCCCAAAGAGCGCGAGGCCGCTCAAGCCCTGTTCGATGGCGGGGCCGACGTGGTCGCGCGGGAGAGCGACTCCAACGAGCCGGATAAGCTGGCTGAGGAGCTGGGCAAATATGTGGTCGGCTATAACCTGGACAACAGCGCAGTCGCGCCCAACGCCTGGCTGACCGCGCCCATCTGGGACTGGGGCGTCTTCTATGTCAAAGTCGCTCAAGATGTCATGAACGGGACCTGGACCAACACGCCAGTCTGGTGGGGTATGAAGGAAGGTCTGTTGAAGCTGGCGCCCTTCGGCAAGAAAGTGCCAGCCGAAGTGCAAAAGATGGTGCTCGACAAGCAACAAGAGATCATTGATGGGAAGTTCGATGTGTTCGAGGGGCCCATCAAGGACAATACTGGCAAGGAGCGCGTCCCTGCTGGCAAAGTCATGACCGACGAAGAGAAGAAGCTCGGCTTCGACTGGTTGGTAGAAGGCGTCAGCGGGACAATCCCACAGTAAGCGGACAGATGCAGTGCATCGCTGGCAGGAAGCTCGATTTCCTGCCAGCGATTGTTGTTAAAACCACAGGGGCAAAGAGGGTGCACCCAAGATCCTTGGAAGCAGACCTGTGGGGTGGCTTTCCATAGCCGCCTTGAAACGACCGCAAAGGGCTCAGAGGGGAAATAATCAGTGCCAGAGACAACCGAATTGGCCGTCCGTATGCGAGGCATCTGCAAGCGATTTGCCGGCGTCGTTGCCAACGACCATGTCAACCTGGAGGTCCGTGCTGGCGAGGTCCATGCTTTACTCGGCGAGAACGGGGCGGGTAAAAGCACCCTGATGAACATTCTGTCCGGCCTGTATCGGGCGGACGCCGGCGAGATTTTCATTCACGGCAGGCGCGTTGATATACGCTCCCCCCGGCGGGCTATCGAGCTCGGCATCGGCATGGTTCACCAACATTTCATGCTGGTCGAGATGCACACCGTCGCTGAAAACATCACACTGGGGCTCGACCGTCCGCGCTTCTTGCTCAATTTGCGTCAAATCGAGCGTGAAATCGGGCAGATTTCCGAGCGATATGGCTTACAGGTTGACCCCAGGGCATACATCTGGCAGTTATCGGTCGGCGAGCAACAGCGCGTCGAAATCTTGAAAATGCTCTACCGCGGGGTTGATATTCTGATATTAGATGAGCCGACGGCAGTTCTCACCCCCCAGGAGGCCGATGAGCTGTTCGCCACGCTCCGCCAGATGGCCTCGGAGGGCCGTTCGGTCATTTTCATTTCACACAAGTTGGATGAAGTCATGCACATTGCCGACCGGATTACGGTGCTGCGCGGCGGTAAGGTGGCGGCCACGCTTGACAGGGCCAGCACCGACAAGCGTCAACTGGCTCGCTTGATGGTGGGGCGTGAGGTGCTCTTCAATTTGGCGAAGACCCCTTTCAAGCCGGGCGAGGTCGTGCTGGAAGTCCGAAATGTTCATGCACTCAGCGACAGAGGAATGCCCGCCCTGAAAGACGTCTCTTTCACGATTCGGCGAGGTGAAATTCTGGGCGTCGCCGGAGTGGCGGGAAATGGGCAACGCGAGCTGGCCGAAGTCATCACCGGCCTGCGCAAGGTCACACGCGGCGAAATCATCATCCGCAGCCAGAACATGACCAACGCCTCCCCGCGCAAAGTGATTGACGAGAAAGTCAGTCATGTGCCCGAGGACCGGCTGGGCATGGGCCTGATCCCCAATCTGCCGGTGAGTGACAACGCAATCCTTAAGGGATACCTCCATCCACCGCTTTCGCGCGGGCCTTTCCTCGATGGAGTTTCTATCCGCAGTTTCGTTCAGAAGTTGATTGATTCTTTCGATGTCGCCACACCCAGCCAGGACATTCCCATCAAATTGTTGTCGGGAGGGAATCTGCAAAAAACCTTGCTGGCGCGCGAAATCAGCGTCGGGCCGGAGCTGATGGTCGCGGTTCATCCCACCCGTGGACTGGATGTGGGCGCCACGGAGTTCGTACAACGTACGTTGTTGAAGCAGCGGGATGACGGCCTCGCCATCCTGCTCATATCTGAAGATTTGGACGAATTGCTGGCCTTGTCTGACCGCATTGCCGTGATGTACGGAGGGCAAATTCGGGCCATCGTCAACGCTGCGGAGGCGGACATCGCAGAAATTGGCTTGATGATGGCCAGCAAAGAGCCGGCCGGCGTCTAAAGGATGGTGCGCGTCCCGTCGCAAAAACGGGGTTGGGCTGTTGTCATAGCCCTTTATTCTCACTTGAGGTATTTTATGCTTCCTACGCTGAGGATAGAAAAGCGATTGTACGAATCCAAGACGGCGCGGATCATTGTGCCAATTCTGTCATTGGCGTTTGCCCTGCTGCTGGGCAGTATGTTGTTGTGGTCGGTCGGCGCCAACCCAGGCGACACGTATGTGGCGATGTTCGCCGGCGCTCTGGGGGGACGCTATGCCTTCTCAGAGACTCTGCTCAAAGCGACGCCGATCATATTGTGCGCTTTGGGGGTATCTATCGCCTTCCGTATGTTGTTCTGGAATATCGGTGCGGAGGGCCAATTGGCGATGGGCGGCTTCGCAGCAGCGGGCGTAGCTCTCTTTGTCCCCACGAATTACCCTGACCTGCCTGTGTGGATAGCGCTGCTGCTGGCCTTTCTTGCCGCTTTTCTGGCCGGCGCGGTGTGGATTCTTGTGCCTGCTTTGTTGAAGGCTTTCTTCAAGGTCAACGAAATCATCACGACGTTGATGCTCAATTATGTGGCGGTGTTGTGGATTGAATATTTGTTTTACGGTCCGTGGAAGGACCCGAAAGGCTACGGCTTTCCTGGCAGCGCGCAATTCATCAAGGAGATGTGGTTAGGGCGCATCCAACACGGTTGGGTGCAGCCAGCGATAGTTCTTCTGATAGGGGGAGTGTTGTTAAGCCTGGGCCTTTCCCTGCTGGCGGCTCCGGTCGCTCGCCGTCAGGCCTGGCTGGGGCTGATCAGCGGGGCAATTACCGTTATGTTAGGCTGGCTGGCTGCGCCTTATCTCTCCGAGCTGGCGATTGTGGTCACCACTTTTTTGACGCAGGGCTGGCTTCTACCAGAGGGGGCCGGGCAGGCCGCGACGGTGGCGTTGCTGTGGCTGACCCTCTCATTGTCGCTGCTCATGGTATCTGTGGCCCGGCGGGGATTGGCCGCGCTCCAACAGTCGCATTACACTGGGATAGTAAATTTCGCTGTTGCCACCTTCCTTGGCGGCATGGCAGCCGGCCAGGTTGTGCTGTTGATCGTGCTGTTGGCGGGGACGCGGGTCCATGTCGGGTTTCTTATAGGTTTGGCGGCGGCGGCGTTCATCTGGTTGGTGTTGGGGCGCACCAAGTGGGGCTATGAGATCCGCGTGATTGGCGAAAATCCCCGTGCCGCGATGTACGCCGGCGTGAACCTGGCGCGGAACATCATCTTGGTCGCCATATTGAGCGGCGGGCTGGCTGGTCTGGCCGGATTCTCCGAAGTCTTGGGTGTGTCTCATCGCTTGCAGAAGGGCCTCACCGTTGGATACGGTTATACGGCTATTCTGGTCGCCTGGCTTGCGGGCCTGAACCCGTGGGGCATCATCATTTGGGGTATCCTGTGGGCCGCCTTGCTGGTCGGCGGCGACCAGATTCAAATCTCGATGAACTTGCCGGCGGCCATGGCGCCCAGTTTGCAGGGACTCATCGTCTTCTGCGTGCTAGGCGGCCAGTTCTTGATCACCCACCGACTCCGGTTGGTGTGGCCCGAATCTGGCGATTGGGCCTCTGCGAGAACGGCGTCTCTGAGTTCCGCCACATCTGTAGATGGAGAAGGGGACATCGAAACATGAATGAAGCCTTCCTGGTGTCAATCCTGGCCGTCACCATCCGTGCCGGAACGTCACTGCTGTATGCCACCATAGGCGAGATTTTCACCGAGCGGTCCGGGATTTTGAATCTCGGCGTCGAAGGCATCATGATTATGGGCGCGGTCATGGGCTTTGCGACAGCCTATCACAGCGGCAGTGTGTGGGTCGGCGTCGTCGCAGCCATGGGGGTCGGGGGATTGCTGGCTCTTATTCATGCTTTCCTGACCATCTCTCTGCAAGCCGACCAGGTGGTAAGCGGCCTGGTGCTGACTCTGTTTGGGACGGGCATGGCGAACTTTCTCGGACAGAAACTGGGACCGGGAGGGGCTCCACTGGTCGGCCTGATCGGCCCCAAGTTCTTACGTGAGCCAGTACCCGTCCTGTCTGAACTGCCTTTCGTTGGCGGCTCGCTTTTCAATCAAGACCTGCTGGTTTATTGCATCTATGTCTTGGTGCCAGTTGCCTGGTTCTTCTTATACAGGACTCGCCCTGGCCTTCATCTTCGTGCTGTGGGCGAGAACCCGTACACTGCCGACGCAATGGGCGTGAACGTTCTGAATGTGCGCTATTTCTATACCGTGCTGGGCGGCATGTTGATCGGACTGGGCGGGGCGCACCTTTCCCTTTCATATACGCCCGGCTGGACAGAGGGATTGACCGCTGGCCGGGGGTGGATAGCCGTAGCTTTGGTGATTTTCGCTGCATGGGACCCGGCCCGGGCTGTAATCGGGGCCATCTTGTTTGGCGGCATCAACGCCATACAGTTTCGGTTGCAGGCAGCGGGGACAACCATCCCGGCCAGCTTCCTCGGCATGATGCCCTATGTGTTTACCATTGTCGTTCTGGTGGCGATTACCTGGTGGGAGTCTTTTAGCCGCCGGGTAGGCGCGCCGGCTGCCTTGGGACAACCCTTCGTGCGCGAGCAGAGAAGCTGAGTGGCCGCTATATGTCTTCTACCAGCCGTAGACCAGGCGGGCGATCAATCTGGGGGGCAGATTGTATCTCCGCATGGTTTCTTGCACTTGTGAGATAGCATACTCAACGCGGAAATGCTGCAGGGTGTTCGACTCTGTGTCTACAATGGCATAGGCGGCCCTGGCATCGCCGTCCCGTGGTTGGCCGACACTCCCTGGATTGATAATCTGACGCTCCTTGCCCATTTCGAAGGTTTCTTCCACGGGCAGGACTGACGCTTCACAGACCTCAGGTCCATTTTCTGCTTGGTAATAACTGAAAACGACCGGGACGTGGGTGTGCCCGACAAAACAGACGTCTGTGGACAGATAGGCAAACTGAATTTTGGCGACAGACGGAAACATGATGTATTCCCACACAGGTTGGCGGGGGCTGCCATGCACCAGGGTGATCCCTTCTTCGACGAGTTTTTCCGGCAGGCTTGCCAGGTAGTCTCTGTTTGCTGCGGTCAGTTGCGTTTGCGTCCATCGGGCAGAATCCTGCGCATCGGTATTGAAATCGTTCAAGTCCAGCCGGTCAAGGGCGGCCGAGTCGTGATTGCCGAGTACGCAAGAGTGGGGAAACTGTCGGATTCGCTCGATACACTCATTAGGCGAGGGACCATATCCTACGATGTCGCCCAGACACCAGATCTTGTCGAATTTGCCATCCGCATGTCGCAGGACGGCATCGAACGCGACGATATTCGCATGGATGTCAGAGACAATCAGGCAACGCATTGCATCATTTCCTCCACCTTCACATCAGTACGACGTGACATCATACCATATTCTGCTCAAATAGCCTAATGTTTGCCGCGACAACACAGAGGTTGTATAATGATGGCTCAAGAAACAGGCTTGAGGGCAGGTGGTCTTGGGGCCGATATTAACCCCTAATGTAATTGATTTGATCAGCAATAGCGCAGCGCAGACACGGCGCTTCGGTTACCGCCTGGGGTTGTTGCTACAACCTGGCGACATTGTGTGCTTGGAAGGCGAACTCGGCACAGGAAAGACGTGCTTTGTGCAGGGCATCGGTCAGGCTTTGGGAGTAGAAGGCCCCATCACCAGTCCAACTTTCACCCTGATCGGCGAGTATCGCGGCGCGCACCAAGCGATTCCTTTGTTCCACATTGATGTCTATCGTTTGAAAGATGTGGCTGAGGCTGAAGCTTTGGGCTTGTGGGATTATCTCTACGATGACGGCGTGTGCGCCATCGAATGGGCTGACCGTCTTAAGGAGCATCTGCCGCCGGAAACGCTATGGGTCAGGTTGCGACGCTATCTCGATGGCAACCGGCGTGGCCTTTTGCTGGAGGCTCGCGGTGAGCACTATGAGACTTTGTTGCGCCAGTTCAAGCACAACGCTTTTGGCGTTTAGGAGACACGATTGGCATGTTGGCAGCAATTGATACCGCGACCCGGTTCGCCAGCCTGGCCCTGTATGAACCTGGCAGAGTGCTGGCCGAGCATACCTGGCAGAGCCACGACAATCACACTGTCGAAATGATGCCCAGCCTGGTGGATATGCTGGAACGTCAGAATGTTCAGCCGTCACACTTGAAAGCCGTGGCGGTGGCGATTGGGCCGGGGTCTTTTACCGGGTTAAGAATTGGCTTGGCGGTAGCCAAAGGGCTGGCGATGAGCCTGGACATCCCGTTGATCGGCGTGTCTACTCTGGATATTTTACCCTACGCGGCCGGGCACATTGGGCTACCGAACTGGTCTGTCATCCAGGCGGGAAGAGGCCGCCTATGTTATGCCGAATACCGGTATAGACAGGGCAATTGGCGGCGCCAATCGGATTTTCAGGTGGGCACTATCGCCGAACTGATGGATCAGTTGCGGGGATTTGCCAACGTGTGCGGCGAACTGAGTCAGACGGAACGCGAGGAGATCAAGGCGCGTTTTGGTGACGCCGTAGTGATTGCCCCGCCTGCTTTCGGCCTGCGCCGGGCAGGCTTCCTGGCCGAAATGGCCTGGCACAGGCTCGAACGAGGCGAGGTAGACGACCTTGAGACGCTCTCGCCGACTTACCTGCACTTTTCATGATGGGCTGGGAGCAGTGTTAGATGAAGAGCGAGAGAGATAACCTGCCATATCGTATTGACGACATGCAATTGGACGACATTGATGAAGTGATGGCGATAGAGCAGCGGTCTTTTTCGTCGCCCTGGTCGGCGCGCGCCTACCGCTATGAACTTACCAGCAACAGTTTTTCCCAGTTCATTGTGGTGCGTGAGCAGTCTATTCCAAAGACCCATACCGCGGATCAGGAACGCGGCGGGCCTATTCGTAGGTGGCTGGGCGTGTCGCGTCAGCCGGTCAAGTCGCCGGTCCTCGGATACGCCGGTCTCTGGTTGCTGGCTGACGAGGCGCACATCAGCACGATCGCTGTGATACCGGAGTGGCGCGGCCAGGGACTGGGCGAATTCCTGCTGGTCGCGTTGCTCGAACGGTCAGCGGTCATACAGGCCGAAGTTGTCACCTTGGAGGTGAGGGCCTCCAACTTGGTGGCCCAGAATTTGTATCGGAAGTATCAGTTTCAGACCGTCGGCCTGAGGCGCGCCTACTACCAGGACAACCTGGAAGACGCCCTGGTGATGACCACGCCCCCTCTGCGCAGCCCGGATTTTCAAGAAACGTTCCAGCGTAACAAAGCGACCCTGTTCCAGGCCCTGAAGGAAAACGCCCGGCACCCCCGGCGCGACAGAGCCGTCCTGCAAATGGGATAATGAACTTGAGGCAGTTGCTCCTCCGGTTTAGCCCCGTCACATTGGCGGGCCTGCTGGTCTTATCAATTGCCCTGACGCTGTATCTGTATACCCTGGACAATGGTCTGCGGCTGGATGAGCTCAAAGGCGGCGACCTGATCACCCACCAGTATGCGCAGGTGCAGGCTCGCCCGAGCAATGCGCCTGGCTATCCCCTCTATACAATGGGGGGCTGGCTCTGGTTCCGCCTGGGACGGTGGTTGCTGTCCCCGCTGTTTAACCCCACGGAGGTCCTGTCCCTGTACTCTACTCTCTGGGGACTGGCATCGTTGGCGATACTCTATATTTTGATTCTGGAAGCGACAGACCGGAATTGGCCCATCGCTGCTTTGGGCACTCTGTTCACTTCTTTTACCTATTTCTTCTGGTATTACAGCAGTTCAACCGAGCAATATACCTCGGCTGTTTTCCAGACTTTGGTCATGGTGCTGTGGGCATTCCGGTGGGAACGGACTCGACAAGATAAGTATCTCTATTGGCTGGCCTTAATGGCCGGCCTGTGTCTGGCGAATCTGGTTACCGTGTTGTTTATCCTGCCGCCGCTGCTGGCGCTCGTTGTCAGCGGCGAACGGTCTATCGTGAGACGGCCGAAGGTAATCCTCAAGTGCGTCGCTCTGGCGCTGATACCATTGGTGAGTTATGCGTATGTCTACTTGAGAGGAGCCTCGCATCCTGAATGGTGGGGCGCGGGCGAGTGGCGAACCGGATGGGATTGGTTTGTTTCTTTCGTCAGCACGCAACAGGGCCGCGATGAACTGACGTGGACGCTGGGCCCTCTGACCGCTGAGTTCCCCGGCCTCATCTTGTGGGACATGAGCGTGGTCGGCCTGGTACTGGGCCTTATCGGGTGGTGGTGGTTGGGCCGACGGCGCGCGGGTTTTCTGTTCGGCTCACTGCTCATCTATTTGGTGTTCAGCTACATTGACCGATACGGCAACTGGTATCAAGTCTTTATGCCGATGTACCCTTTGCTGGCGATGGGCGTCGCCGTGACGGCTCACCGGCTGTGGCAATGGTCTTCACGACACTCCTGGCGTCGAGGCCTTCGCGCCGCGATACTGGTCAGCATGGGCTTGCTGGTGGCGAGTCGTCTCATAGACCCCGACCCTCGTGCGTTTCAACGCAACCGGCCCGATGATGATGGCCTGCAACCCGGCCGGGCCATACTGGCCGATCAACCGCCCCAAAATGCCACAATCATCGGGGACACGGACCAGTTTCTCTCGTTGGCCTATCTCACAGAGATTTGGTGGGTTCGGCCGGACATTCGCGCCGCTCGCCTCAGTGAGGTGGAAAACATAGTCCGAGAAAATCGTGGGCCTGTGTACATTACGGCCCAGGTCGCCCCATTGGTTATTCAGCAGATTGGGCCGAGACCTCTGGCCGGCTATGGGGCTATTCTCATAGAGCTTCGCTCTGAGCCTCTACAGGATACGCCTGCAACAGCCCAACGATTGGGAAGCGTGGTCGGACAAGGCCTGCGCCTGGAGGCATATCAATTTGAGGAAAGAGAGATCGGACCGCTGACTCCCTGGGATCGAGCTCAACTCCGTGAGGTGCATCGTCGGTTTCGCCTGACTTTGTTTTGGGCCGCGGCAAGTGAAATGCAGGCCGATTGGTCAGTCTCCGTGCGGCCGACGCAGCGCGGACACTACCTGCCGATGGGTGGCGGCATCGTGCAGATGGATGTGCAGCATCCAGTTCTGGGGCTATACCCCATGTCGCGATGGTCGCCGGGCGAGGTAGTGCGCGATGACTACGTGATACCTCTCTCTCCAGCGCACGAATACGACGGCGCACAGATTGTGGTCTATCGCCAGGTGGGCGACGCCTTTGACAACTTGGGCGCGGTGGACATACCGCTGCGTGCATCAGTGAGCGCATTACCCCAGCACAGCCGGTAGGAACCGACAAATACTCCCAGCCATTTGTGGCCTGCCGTTGCCTGCGGTATAATCGGGTTCATGTCATTCCAGTTTACTCTGATACACCGCGACGACCGAACCTCGGCCAGAGCTGGTGAACTGCATACGCCCCACGGCGTGATTCCCACACCGGTTTTCGCACCCGTAGGCACGCAGGCCACGGTCAAGTCAGTTTCACCTGATGAATTGCGCGAGCTGGGCGCAACACTGATCCTGGCGAACACTTATCACCTATACCTTCGCCCTGGGGCAGATGTCATCGCTGAGTTAGGCGGATTGCATCGCTTCATGGGCTGGGATGGGCCAATCTTGACCGACAGCGGCGGCTTTCAGGTGTTCAGCCTGGAGCATCTGCGCCGGGTGACTGAAGATGGAGTCGAGTTCCGCTCGCATATTGACGGCTCGACCCATTTTTTCTCGCCGGAGAAGGTGATTGGAATCCAGGAGCAGCTCGGCGCGGACATCATCATGTGTTTCGATGAATGCGCCGACCCGCACGACGAGACATATAGCCGGCAGGCCATGGAGCGCACTCATCGTTGGGCAGCGCGGTGTCGTGAAGCCCGCACCCGTTCCGATCAGGCACTATTCGGCATCGTGCAGGGCGGCATCTTCCCCGACTTGCGGCGACAGAGTGCACGCTTTCTCACGTCTCTGGATTTTCCAGGGTATGCTGTTGGAGGTCTGTCGGTTGGCGAGACAAAAGAACAGATGCACGCCATCCTTGAGGAGACCGTGCCGCTCCTGCCTGAGGACAGGCCCCGCTACCTGATGGGCGTTGGCTCGCCGGAAGACATCCTGGAATGCGTCGCTCGCGGCATTGACATGTTCGACTGCGTGTTGCCAACGAGGATTGCCCGCAATGGCGCATTGTTTACTCACGTCGGCCGGCTGAATATCCGCAATGCTCAGTTCACGCGAGACCCTCGGCCAATTGAAGAGGGCTGCACGTGTTACACCTGTTCGCGTTTCTCGCGGGCGTATCTGCGTCACCTGGTCATGGCCGATGAAATCCTCGGATTTCGTCTGACGACGTTACACAACCTGCACTTTCTGGTGAACCTGGTCCGCCGTATCCGAGCGGCAATATTGGCCGGGACATTCTCTGACCTTAAGGACGAATTCCTGGCGCACTACCGAACGATTGATCATGAAGTGCGAATGTTCAACAGGGCGGCGCGAGTGCGTAGCCTGCGGAAAGACGAGACGCGGGCTCCGGGCCCAGATTGACAGGCCCAGGCTATCCGGTCAGACCTGAAGCGCGCGTCTCGCTCACAGCCAGAAGCCTGGTGGTCAATGTGTATGGCGCGTCCCTGAACTGTTTTTCGGGAAGGATGATCTCTGATGGACATATTGCAGGCTTTCATACTCGGTTTCGTCCAGGGCGCCACGGAATTCTTGCCCATTTCTAGCTCGGCTCATCTGGTGCTGGTCCCCTGGTGGCTCGGTTGGGGTCAGCCTGGGCTCTCATTTGACGCTGTCTTGCACCTGGGCACGATTGTCGCCGTCGTGGTCTATTTCTATCGCGACCTGTGGCACATTGTCGTGGCCTGGGTGCGCGCGCTCCTGCGGAGGGAAGCCAGCACGCCGACGGCTCGACTGGGCTGGTGGCTGATCTTAGGCACGATTCCGGCCGTGGTTCTCGGTCTGGCGCTGGAGGCTTCTTTCGAGCGTCTGTTTGGATTCCCCCTTGGCGTAGCTGCCTTGCTTCTGGTCACCGGCGCCATCCTGGCTGCCTCGGAGCGTCTCGGTAGCCGCTTGCGCAGGCTGGACGATTTGGGCTGGCTGGACGCCCTTCTGATTGGGCTGGCGCAGGCCTGCGCCATAGCTCCCGGTATTTCGCGTTCTGGCGCGACCATCGGCGCCGGCCTGGCCCGAGGGCTGAAACGCGCCGATGCCGCCAGGTTCAGTTTTCTGCTGTCGGTTCCGGTGATCGTCGGGGCTGGCTCGAAGGAATTCCTTGACCTGCTGGCCAGACCCGAACAAGCAGACCAATGGGGCCTCCTGGCGGCAGGCTTCTTGGCCGCGGCTGTGACGGGCTATCTGGCTATTCATTTCCTGTTGAAGTACTTGCAGCGCCGTAGCCTGTACCCCTTTGCCGTCTACTGTTGGGCCTTTGGCGGCGTCAGCCTTCTCGCGGCGTTGCTGGGCCGGTGAGAGAGGTTGCAGGTGCGTTGGCTGTCGCTGACTCGTCTCTTGCTGGGTCTGTGGTGTGCGTTGTTGGCGGCCTCTTGCCAGCCCGCTGGTGTACAGTCCGAACCCGCTCACATCCGCCTGGTTGGTTCAGAGACAGGCCATCCGTTGCTCGGCCAATTGATGACCGCTTATGCTGCCCGCCATTCGCAGGTGACATTCGAGTACAACCGGTTCAGCTCAAGAGCAAGCCTTAATCTGCTGAGGACGGGCCGCTGTGACATGGTGCTCTCCGCCTGGCCGCCATCAGCGAGTGAGCTTAATCCCGACCGTGAAGCGCAGATTCCCTTGAAGGCTCATCTCTTTGCTACAGAGGGACTCATATTGATCGTAAATTCAAGAAACCCGGTGGACGAGTTGTCCAGCACGCAGCTCCGCAGCATTTTCAGCGGCCGAGTGGCGGACTGGCGCGAAGTGGGGGGCAAAGTCGGCGATATACTGGTCATCAGCCGCGAGGATGGTTCTGACGACCGCAGGGCCTTCGAGACATTGGTTATGGACGGGCAGCCAGTCACCTTAGGCGCGGTTGTCATGCCCGGCAGTGCGGATGTGGCGGAGTATGTGGCCGGTCACCCCAACGCCATAGGCTATGCTGCCCTTTACTCGATGTCTCCCGAAGTGAAGGCGATTGCCATTGACGGCGTGCGTCCAACGTATGAGTCTGTTTTGGACAGTTCCTATCCACTATGGCGCCATCTCGCGCTTCTGACAAGAGATCCGGCCGAACGACCTGTGCAGGATTTTCTCACTTTTGTCCTGAGCGAAGCAGGCCAAAGGATTGTTGACGAATACTACCGTTCTCAATTTTCATCCGACATCTGACAGGCCACGTGTAAGCTGCAAAGCATCATAGCAAGATGAGCTCCCTGGGCAAAGTGGTCAGTGACTCGCAGCCGGTGGGCGTGACGAAGACGTTGTCTTCAATCCTCACTCCACCCAGTCCGGGTATGTAGATGCCTGGTTCGATGGTAAAGACCATCCCCGGTTCGAGAACTGTTGCGTTGCCCTCGACGATGTAAGGTGGCTCGTGAACTTCCAGGCCCAATCCATGGCCCGTGCGGTGCGTAAAATAGTCGCCGTAGCCGGCTTTCGTGATGACTTGTCGGGTGGCGCGGTCAACCGACTCGGCGGTCACGCCCGGCCGAACGCTGCTTCGGCCGGCTTCGTTGGCTTCGTAGACCACATCATAGATGGCCTTCAGCCTGTCGCTTATCTCGCCGACGCCGATTGTACGGGTGATGTCTGAGCAATAGTGTCTGTATTTGACCCCGCAGTCCAGTGTGATGAACTCGCCCGCCCGGATGTGACGGTCGCCTGGGTAAGCATGTGGCAGGGCGCCGTTGGGGCCGCTCACGACGATAGGGTCGAAAGCCAAGCCATCGCTTTGGGCCTGGAAAGCGGCCATCTGATAGGCAGCCGCTATCTCTTTTTCGCTCTGCCCCAGCTCGATGCTTGCAATTACCTGGCGCAGCACGCGCTCGTTCAGGCGTGCAGCCTCTTGCAAGGCCGCCAACTCTGTCGGGTCTTTGCGTATGCGCAAATGGGCCAGGAGGGCCTCAGCGTCAACAAACTGGCATTCTGGCGCGGCCAACGCAATCTCGCGCTGTTCAAACACCCGCATGTGGGTAAACTCGATGCCTGCCTGTTTGCCATTCAACCCCAGGTCTCGGCAGAGGTGGCGGAAGGCCTGTGAGTACCCCTGTGCGTCGCTGTAGGTGTAGATTCTGTGCTCAAAGGTAAGTTGCTGCTCCGCATCGGCCACTTCGAATTCGGGCAGGAGCAGATGAGGTATGTCCTCGACGGGGAGGAACATTACGCATGGCCGCTCAGAAAGCGATTTCTGTAGGCCCGTACAATAGAACAGATTTGCGCCCGGCACCAGTGCGATCACCTGTAGGCCGTGGGCGCGTTGGAGGTCTCTCAAGGACTCGATCCGCAGGTTGCTCATCCGTTTCTCCGACTGAGATGTGATCTTGTGTATGAAGTCAGTATAGTGTGAGCCAGGCCCAAAGTCAACTCGCCCAGCGGCACGGGTGCGCCCGAAATTTTAGTTTACGCAGACAAAGCGGTATGTTATAATCGGACGTGAATTGACACTCGATAGCCGGGCGCCGTGTCTCCTGGTTCGGTCATTGTATCGTGGAAGACTGCCATCATGCTGGAACGATTACGCCGTCACGCCGACCTGCTCATCACACTTGGGTTGATGGGAACAAGTTTCACCCTATACGCCATCACCGCTGCCCCGTCGGTGCTTACGGCGGACGCCGGCGAATTTCAGTTTGTCCCATATATTGCTGGCATCACGCACCCCACCGGCTACCCCCTGTACACCATGTTGGGTTGGTTGTGGACACACGTCTTCACGCCTGGCGACGTGGCTTACCGGATGAACTTGTTTTCGGCTCTGTGGGGCGCTGTGACCATCGGCCTGATGTATCAGGTGGCCTTCTGGGGGCTAAAATTGGGTGCGCCAGTCCGTATTCGCCGATTGCACAGGATACTCTCCGCCCTGGTTGCATCGCTGTTTATGGCCTCCGGCACATTCTGGTCGCAGGCGGTCATTGCTGAGGTATATACGCTCAATACCGCGTTTGTGGCGGGCATTCTCTACGTCGCTTTACGGCTTTGGGATGCAGCTTCGCCAGGTGCCGAGAGCCGCCCCGATGTCACCCGATGGCTCATGGCCCTTTCGTTCATCTGTGGGCTGAGCCTGGCCCACCACCGCACCACAATCTTGCTCTTGCCCTGGTTGGGATTATTTGTCTGGTTCGTCACGCGCAAAGCGAGCCGCCCTCAAGGCCGAAAGTGGCCGCTGGTTCTGGCCGGGCTATTGCTGCCTCAACTGCTGTATCTCTACATTCCATGGCGCGCACCGCATGTGCCCTACGTTGAGTTGTCGCTCGACTCCACCCGAACGCTGGTGCTTTATGAGAACAACCTGAGAGGCTTTATGGACCTGGTGCTCGGAGGCGCGTTCGGCGGGCAGTTGGCGCAGGGGCCTATCGGTACGGCTCGCCTCGAAATGGCCGTCACCCTGTTGCATGATGAGTTCACCTGGCTCGGCCTGTCATTAGGGCTAATTGGGATTCTCGCCATCATCAGAAGGCGCGCATGGCCTTTGCTGATGCTGACCCTGCTCCCTTATCTCAGCTACGTGGGCTTCAACCTGCTCTATTTTATCGGCGATGTTTACGTCCTGTTTATTCCCTCGTATCTGATTTGGGCCGTGTGGATTGGCTGGGGCGTCTGGGAAGTGGTTGCCACATTGTTGAGCCTGTTAGAGAGCAGCCTGTCTTCTCCAGCGCGGGAGCGGCTGGCTGAGGGCCTCATAGTGGTGAGTTTTTCCCTGCCCGTTCTTTTGCTCGCCAGGAACTATGCCGTAGCGGATCAAAGCCAGAATTGGAGCGTGGTCTCCTTCTGGCAGGCGATACTGCGGTCTGAACCGCCGCCACGCTCGATTCTGATCAGCAACGACCGCGATGAAATAATGCCGATGTGGTACTATCAGTATGTGGACGGTCGCCGGCCCGACCTGCTGGGCCTGTTCCCCTTGATTGTGCGCCAGCCCGGCTACGGGGATGTGGTCGAAGTCATCGCCAGCGCACTCGCCAGTCAGCGCCCGACCTTCCTGATCAAACCGATGCCGGGCCTGGAACTGAAGTATGAATTCAAGGCGCGAGAACCGCTTGTCCAGGTGCTGGGTTCGCATGAAGGGCGACGGCCGGACCACCCGCTTGATATTTCACTCGACGGAATGATTTCTCTGGTTGGTTATGATGTATCTCAAGAACCCGCCGATACCCTGCGTGTTACCTTGTTTTGGAAGCCGACGCGGAAAATGGACCGCCGTCTTTCTTCCTTTGTGCATGTGCAGGATGCGGCAGGACAAAATGTGGCCGGTCACGACCACCAGCCGGGGGGAGACTATTATCCGACGGACGCCTGGAAGCCCGGTGAGGTTCTTTTGGATACGCACGTCATACCTTTGCCGGCGGGTTTGGCTGGCGGGCAATACCGTTTGACGGCGGGCCTATATGTATGGCCTACCATGGAACGGCTGGGGGCAGAGCAAGAGCTGGGGACGGTACACATCAACTGAGAGTGTGGAAAAACTCAATTTGGAGGTAGAGGGAGTTTTCGGACAATCGTTTTGGGGAGCTTCTGGCGGGTCAAATGGGCCGTGCGAGGACTTGAATCAAGACAAATGAGCTTCATCGGCGGTCTATTTGACTCTCTAGAAGTGTCTGTTTCACTTCTCCGCCGGTTTATGGGCAGACTCCTCCCTTGACTCAGTCGCCAGCATTGGCACGCCGCTTAAAATTCACCCCGCTGACCAGCTTGACCAGACGCTTCACGTTCAGAGTGATGGCCGTTGGGTAGGCTTGGATGACCATGCGGATATAGCCCACATGCCGACAGCGACCCAAGCCGTAGAAATACTCCTTCTGCTCCACCGCTTACCCCTGCTCATTACGATACCGCCGCGTGTGCTTGACTCCTCCCAATCGATTAAACTCGCCCACTGCCGCAGAAAATGGTCCGGTTCTACGACCCTTTGATACGCAAAGTCCCCAAGAAATGTCCACATCCCCAAAAGCTTAAACCTTTTGGCTCCCATGTTCGCCTCCCTGGCTTTACTCCTGAAGATAGCCCTATTAAATCTTCTTCCCTACAATCAGGCCAATTTCAACCGAGTTTTTCCACACTCTCGAACCAGGGCGTTTGCGCCGAAGCCTGGCATGGGGTACAATAGGCTGCTTTAAGAGACTTCTTTCGCAGGAAGGTGCAGCAATGCCAGGGACGGCCATATTGGGGGCGCAATGGGGTGACGAAGGCAAAGGTAAAATCACGGACATGCTGGCAAGCGAGTCCGACATGGTGGCGCGGTTCAGCGGGGGGGACAACGCCGGCCACACGGTGATGGTTGGCGAAGAGACTTTCAAATTGCATCTCGTCCCTTCGGGTATCCTCTATCCCAACGTAATGTGCGTGCTTGGCGCCGGTATGGTGATCAACCCCCGCAGTCTGCTCAACGAACTGGAGGACCTGTCCGAAAAGGGCATTGATGTTTCCGCCAGGCGGCTGCGTCTGGACGGCAAGGCTCATCTTATCTTCCCCTATCACATCGCGCTGGACGGCGCGTCTGAATTCAAGTTGGGCAGTTCGGCCATTGGCACGACCCGGCGCGGAATCGGGCCGGCTTACATGGACAAGGCGGCGCGGCGTGGCATCCGTGCGTGGGACATGCTGGATATCACCCGGTTTGCCGACCGGCTGCGCTCCGAGGCTCAATCCCGGAATATCTGGCTGGAGAGAGTGTATGACGAAAAGCCGCTTGACGTGGAGGCTATGGTCGCCGAGTACTCCGAGTACGCCAGACGACTGGCCGCCTACGTTGACGACGTATCTGTCCTCCTGGAGCAAGCCTATCGCGAAGGCAAGAAAATCCTCTATGAGGGAGCGCAGGGCGTACTCCTCGACATAGACCACGGTACCTACCCATTTGTGACCAGTTCTTTTCCCACCACTGGCGGAATCCTGACGGGCCTCGGCATCGGCGCCAACCGCATAGATAGGGTCATAGGCATCGTCAAAGCCTATCAGACGCGGGTCGGCGCGGGGCCCATGCCGACAGAGCTGAAGGATGCGGTGGGCGACGTGCTCGTAGAACGAGGGGCGGAATTTGGCACGACCACCGGCCGTCGCCGCCGCTGCGGCTGGCTCGACCTGGTCGCCCTGCGCTACGCGGTCAGGTTGTGTGGCATCACCGAGCTGGCCATCACAAAACTCGATGTCCTGACCTCGCTTCAGCCCCTCAAAGTCTGTGTGGCCTATCGCTGTGGTGGAAGGGTCCTGGAAAACTTTCCCTCAGACACCAGTATCCTGCAAGCGTGTGAGCCTGTCTATGAGACCGTGCCAGGCTGGACCGATGACATTCGGCCGATGCGCAGTGAGGCTGAACTTCCTGAGCCGGCTTTGGCCTATCTTCGCATGATCGAAGAAAACTGCGGGGCGCCGGTGCGAATCGTTTCGGTCGGTCCCAAGAGAGAGCAGACCATTTTCAGGTCATGAGGCCAGTCCCTCAGGCTTCGAGGTGGCCTAAACCGTCACGATTTCCACCGGTTCTTCGGCGATCAGACCGTCTCGGATGCGAAACGCCCGGACCTCAGGGCGCGGGCCGAGCAGTGATACGATGACATAAACAGCCTCCGGGTAATAGGCCATGTCCACATCGCGCGCCGAAGGGTACGCGGAGCTATGCGGGTGTGAATGGTAAATGCCAACCAGTTCCTGACCAAGTTCTTCAATTTCGACGAAAACGCGGTATTGTTCCTCCGGATTCAACTGAAATGATGTCTCGCTGTGGTCAGCGTTTTCCATCGGATAGACTCGCTCGACGGTCGCGCCGACGCCAGCTAATAGGCCGCAAGCCTCCAAAGGCGCCTCGGCCTGGGCGTGTTCGACTATCTTTTGAAGCTGGTCGCTGCGCAGTCTGATCATTTGCCACTGCTCCCTTTTCACGACGTTCGCCGCTCAGGGCAACGGAAGGGCCGCCTCAAGCCTGGAAGTATGGAACGATAAAGCCGAACAGACAAATAGCGTCCAGCACCCATAGCGCCAGGAATACCAGTGCATAAAGGCCGACCTCCCAGCGGGGCGACAGAAACAACCGCAAACCGAAGGCCACTGCGGCCCCGATCAATAGGGCCAACAGCCATTTGTTGACCGGTCCCGCCTGTTGCCACTGCATCAGCCCGATGCCAAAACTGACAGCTATCAGCAACACAGTCAGATAGCCGGCATAAATCCGGTCCAGCAGCGTCCAAACGCCGAGGGCGAAGAACACGGATATGGGGATGAGAGCCGGAAACAGATACCGCCCCTGATGTTGGACAAACTGAATATTGTACCAAACGTATGCGATGAACGTGAACGAGAAAGAGAGGGCCAGCAGCCCCAGACCCTGTCTCTGCCAAACGGCTAACTTCCCGAAGTCGCGGAGCAAGAAAAGGACACAACCGAGGGCGGTTAATGCGCAAAAAACTCCCAGCGCAATGTAGATTCGCTCATCAATCAAGATTCCCATCCAGCCGAACTGAGCCCAAAAGCTGCGGAAAGTAGTGAGGGTAAACTCCCTGACCAGGCCAGCCAGGCCCAAGCGCGCGAGCCAATCGGCTGTGTGCGGCTGCTCGACCATGATGGCGTTGTGTCGGGCCAAACCCAGTATGTCCAGGCCGCCATAGACCAGGCTGTTCCTGACGAACCAGGGCAGCCCTATCAGCAAAGCTATGCCCAGGACGCGAATCAACGAAGCCAGTATGCTCTTCCACAGCAGGCCAAGAGAGGGTGAGTCGGTCTCGGGCCGCCCATGACCGACTACGGCAGGGGCCAGCACAACGATCGCTGCCAGAGGGATGGCGACGTAAGTGGTCGTCTTGGTGATCAATCCCAAACCGAGCAGCAGACCAAGCAGCAGGTCGCTGCGCCAGTTGACTTTGTAACGTCCACGCACCCGGCGGATGAGCGTCAACAGCACCAGAGCGAGAATGAGCTCTGCCAGCGCATCGTTGTTTACCGCAGCCGTCATCGCCACGTGCATGGGCACCGACGCCACGAAAGCGGTCGCCCCCAAAGACCAGATTGGCTGTTGAGGAAATATTTCAGTGACCACCCGAAAAACGACGTAGAGGGCCACGGCGCCAATCATGACCGACAAGACACGCAGCACCATTGGCTGTGCGCTCGCTGGCCAGGGCGCAGCGAAGATTGCTCCGATGAGGTAATAGAGCGGCGGCTGATGGAACTCGTACCGGATGGGATCAATGGACATCTCGACAGGGAACCGCGCCGCCTTAATGCGCTCCAGATAATCGAAGTCATAATCTTGCGCTTGCAGCACAGGAAACTGTCCGCGTTCGATCAGGTAACGGATGTAGTTGTAATGCGCCGGCTCGTCGGGGCTCTCCCAGAGGGGCGTGAATACCGCGTAAGCCAGCCCCATCACCACATACAGCGCCAGTATGGCAGCCAGAGCCCATACCAGCAACGGCTGTCTGGAGCGAGGCATCGGTTCTGCCTCGCGTTCAGTGGCCGGCCATTCGCTGAATTTCCTCATCCACCACCGATGGTTCGAGCTTCTTGAACAGAGGTTGGGGACGTCGCAACTTTTGACCGACGGGCAGACTGCTGGGTTGCCAGCCGCGCGTCAATGCCGTGCCGTCATAGCACAGCGCCAGGTGTGATTTGTGCTCCTCTTGAAAAGTTTCTATGTACTGTCGCCCTAACAGATCAGTGTCATATCCCAGCATTTGGTGCAGAGCGCTGGATGAAATGGGCATGAACGGATAGAACAGTGTTTTCAAGGAATCAATTACCCGGAGTATGACAAATACGGTTGTGGCCGTAACCTGGCGGTCTGTTTTGATCGTCAGCCATGGGGCCTTTTCGTCCAGATAACGGTTGGCCTCTCGGGCCAGGGCCATGGTTTCGGTTATGGCCGCCTTGAAGCTGCACCGGTCGAGCAACTCACCAATTGGCTCAAACGCGCTTTCTATTTGGGCAAGGATGGCTCTGTCGGCCTGATCGAGCTCGCCTGGCTGTGGAACCTGCTGGTCGAAATGCTTGGCGGTGAAAGTTAACATACGATTGACCAGGTTACCCCATGCGGCGACCAGTTCGTCGTTGTTGCGGCGGACGAACTCCTCCCAGGTGAAGTTGACATCGCGGCCTTCTGGGGCATTGACCGACAGCATGTACCGCAGCGGATCAGCGTCGTAACGCTGTAGATAATCCAGCACTTCGATGACCCACCGGCGGCTCTTGGACAATTGCCGCCCTTCCACATTCAAGTACTCGTTGGCCGGCACATCGTAAGGCAGGTTCAGGTCGCCGTAGCCCCACAACATGCCGGGCCAAATGACGGTGTGAAATGGGATATTGTCTTTTCCGATGAAGTAGTAGCTTCGGCTCGGCTGTTTCCACCACGCATGCCAGGCATCCGGACGGCCGTTGTTCTTGGCCCATTCGATGCTGGCGGCCAGATAGCCGATGACCGCATCAAACCATACGTAGATGCGTTTGTCTTCATAACCTTCCACGGGCACCGGGATTCCCCACAAGATGTCGCGGGTAATTGGGCGTCCACGCAGGTTCCCTTCTTTAAGCATGTTGATCGTAAAATTATACACGTTAGGCCGCCAGTGGTCGCGCTGCTGTTCGACCCATTCGGTCAGAGGCTCGACCAACTGGCCCAGGTCCAAGAAAAAGTGCTCGGTGTCGCGGATTATCGGCATCTGCCCACAGAACTTGCAGCGCGGCGAGATGAGCTCAACGGCGTCCAGCGTATGTCCGCACTCATCGCACTGGTCGCCGCGCGCCTCACCATAGCCGCAATGGGGACAGGTCCCTTCCACGTAGCGGTCGGCCAGAAACTTACGGCAGTTCTCACAATAGAGCGCCTGCATGACATCTTTGTAAATATAGCCTTTGTGCAGGAGCTTGAGGAACATGTCCTGCGTAACTGCCCAATGGTTTTCTGTATCGGTTTCGGTGAAAAGGTCGAAAGAGATGCCCAGTTGGACAAAAGTATCCAGGAAACGAGGGTGATAGCGGTCCACCACCTCGCGCGGCGACAGCCCTTCCTGCTCAGCCCGAACCGTGATCGGCGTCCCATGTGTATCGCTGCCAGATACCATGAGCACGTCCCTGCCGCGCATACGCTGATAGCGGGCGAAAATGTCGGCAGGCAGATAGGCCCCCGCTATGTGCCCGATGTGAAGGTCTCCGTTGCAATATGGCCAGGCCACACAAACCAGGATTCTCTCGCCCATGTGTTGTCTCCTTATCGCCCTGTCGCTGTCTTCTAAGATGCCTCATTGTACCACATTCCAGATAAGTAGACAACAAAAAGCCCCGTCAAATGACGGGGCTTTTTTGGGGTCGTGGATCAGACTATGTAAAAGAAAGACTCGGAATTAAAGGTTCGCCACTACAGTGCTGAATACGTTACCGACCACGGGACCCAACAGCAACAGGATCGCGATCACCACGATGGCCACGAGCACCAAGATCAGCGCATACTCGACGAGGCCCTGGCCTTCCTCACGACGAGCGAGAAACATGTTTTTCACCTCCTTCCTCTATATTGATAGATTGGGGCGGACAACCAACACTCAGGTTTTGGCCCCCTACTTGCTCTTATATTATCATGAGCCAACACAAAAGTCAATAGTACCGCTATCCTAAAAATTCACATCTAAGACACCGTTTTTTGTTGTTATTATTTATAAAGACCACGCCAAGCGTTCCAACGTACCTGAATGACATCTCGAAACATCTTAAACGTATCTTTTAAGGGACTGATGCGGCTGTTCGATACATGACACCAGCCAATCGGCAACTCGAAGATGCGGTATCCCTTTCGCTGGGCGATGAAGAGAACTTCCACATCGAAGCCAAACCCGTCCATGGTTTGGAGGGCAAAGACGTGTCGGGCGACATCGCGCTTGAAAGACTTGAACCCGCATTGCGTGTCCTGGAAGCCCCGTACCGCAAACAATCGGACGATGAGGTTGAACACACGTCCCATGATGTGCCGATAAGCCGGCTCATTGTAACGTCGCGCGCCCTTCACTTCGCGTGAGCCGATAACGATGTCATAACCTGCTT
>DAOTYC010000196.1:0-1511 GCA_034435095.1 Anaerolineae bacterium
GTATCAGTTCGGCCCGTTGTATGCCTCCGCCGTTGTAGGTACGGTGCCGATCGCAGTTTTTGGGCTGCTCGTGCGCAAGTATTATGTGATGGGCATGACTGGTGGTGCACTGAAGGGTTAAGTAGATCGGCCTGCCGCGATGATTTGATGGTTGGTAATGCGACTTCCCGAGAGAACCGCAGTGTCTACCGATCGAATGTCTGGGAGAGAACGAACCTTGGACGCTGTTTGCCATTAGCAGCTTTATCGGGTCCTTTTGAGCGTATGCATGAGCCGCGAGGATGTCCGAGAGCTGGTCATCGGGCGATATGGCAGCTTGGCTGTTTTCTACAACACTTCACACATTGACCTGGCAACGGTGGTTACAGCGGGACCTGATTTGACAGGCCATTGTTGACCCATTATACTCATCCTACAAGCTCCTGACATGTGGAGAAGGTATGGGCGTCACTTTTGAGTGGGATGAGAGAAAAGCCACGCAGAACGTGCGCAAACACGGCGTTTCGTTCGACGAGGCTGCTACAGTGTTTGGAGACCCTCTTTCACTGACTATCGAAGACGCTTTTCATTCCGACGACGAACAGAGATTTGTGACGATTGGACAGTCTACCAAGGGACGGTTGGTCGTTGTGGTTCACACGGACAGAGGGGACAGTATTCGGATCATCAGCGCGCGGACGGCAACCGCGCGTGAGAGGGAGTGCTATGAAGAGGGTGAATGACTTGCCTGACGAAGATATGCTTGACGAATACGACTTTAGAGGCGGAGTTCGGGGCAAGTATGCCAGCCGCTATGCCGAAGGGACTAACGTCGTTGTGCTTTGGCCCGACGTGGCAAAGGTGTTCCCGAATTCCGAAGCGGTCAACACCGCCTTGAGGAAACTGATTGAACTTGTTGAGCTGACCAAGAAAGCCTCGTGAGAGCACGAATCGGGTGAGGCCTCGTTGTTGACAGCGCGGTGTCTGACATGTTATACTTCATTCAACAGTAATTCGTGGACCTCGCAAAATAGAGGGAGGGGCTATGGGAGGCATTCGGGCCGTGTTCCACCGGATCTCGGTTGACCCTGAGGTCTGCGGTGGGAAACCGACCATTCGAGGGCTGCGTTTTCCGGTGTCCCGCTTGTTGGGACTCCTGGCCGCAGGCGAAACCGTAGATTCTATCCTCGAATCCTACCCGTATCTGGAGCGGGAGGATATTCAGGAGGCGTTACATTACGCCGCTTTCTTGGCTGACGAGCAGGTCATCGAATTTGCCTGATGAAAGGTTACTCGGCTGCCACTTAGGCGGATAGACGGGTAATCTGAGAAAAAGTTTGGAGCCCTGGTTGCTTTCTGAGATGCTTTCGCCTCACGCAGTGATCGCATCCAGTAAGGCTGTAAAATAGTTGCGACAATCAGGGCCATGAAGTTCCCTTGGGGGCACTGTATTCCGAACACCAGGTTTTCCTCTCAAAGTTGTGGTTTGGCGCATGGGTGTCAAGGTAATGGGCATCAGGGAAATCGAAAAG
>DAOTYC010000197.1:0-7309 GCA_034435095.1 Anaerolineae bacterium
GAGACAGGAGATAAGTTGAGCCAGCACGATGATGCCCCATTTGCCCATTCTGGTCGGGAACTGGGCGACGTCGCCATCAGAGACACCCTGCTGGATCAGGGCGATACCCTCAGGAATGCCATCGAACGTCACCAGGGTCACCTTGTTTAGCTTATCGGCGGCTTTCAGAGCCTCCACGACTCCAACGCCCATCATGTCGCTGGACGCGAACACAGCGTCAATGTCCGGGTTCGCCTGCAAGATGTTCTCCATGGCCTGCATCGCGCCGGCCGTTGTCCAGTGACCGGTCTGTGAGGCGACCAACTGCATCCCTGGCGCTTCCTTGAGCTTCTCCTGGAAGCCCTTGACGCGGAAGAGTGCGTTCTGGGCGCCTGGCTCGCCCTCGATCTGAGCCACCTTGGCTTGCCCGTTGAACTTCTTGATCAGATACTCGGCGGCGATCGCTGAGGCGGCGATGTTGTCGGTGCCGATGGCCGTCACAAAGGGCGCACCCTCAATCGGGTTGGAGTCGAAGAGAACCACGGGAATGCCCGCGGCATGTGCCTCTTCCATAGCGACTTTCAGTGCCTGCGTATCGAGTGGGGCGAGCAGAATGCCATCCACTTTCTGCTGAATCAGGTCTTCCACGATGTTTTGCTGTTCCTGTACATCAGCGTGCCCGGTGGCAGCATAAACCAGCGGCTCTAGGCCCAGCTCTTTGGCCTTGTCCTCAGCAGCCTTGGCCATCGCCACCTGGAACGGGTCGTTCACCATCGTCCGAACAATGATGCCGACCTTCCCCTTGATCGGCTGGGCTGGCTTCCAGTTTTCGTCAATCGGAGCAGCAGCTTCAGCGGCGATACCTTCACACATGCCAAAGGTGTTGCACAGATACTGGTCGGCTGTCTCGGCGGTGACTACTTCCGCGCCGGTGTCGATGTACTTCGGGAAGTCTTCCGGTTTCTTCTCACCACTGAGCACCATAGCCAGAATCTTGGCGCCCCACTTGCCCATGCGGACGGGGAACTGCGCTACGTCTGCATCCGAGACCCCCTCCTTGATCAGGGCGACACCTTCCGGCAGGCCGTCAAATGTGACCAGAGTGACCTGGCCGGCTTTGCCAGCGGCTTTCAACGCTTCCGCAGCGCCGACACCCATCATGTCACTCGACGCAAACACCGCGTCCAGGTCTGGGTTTGCCTGCAAGATGTTCTCCAGCGTTGCCTGTCCGCCCGCGGTGGTCCAGTGGCCCGTCTGGGAAGCTACCAGTTGCATCCCAGGGGCTTCTTTCAATTTGTCCTGGAAGCCTTTGATACGGTCTGCCGCCGTTTGTCCACCTGGCTCGCCCTCCAACTGTGCGACTTTGGCCTGGCCGTTGAATTTCTTGATCAGGTACTCGGCGGCCATGGCCGACGCTTTGATGTTGTCCGTCGCCAGGAATGTGATGAAGTCCCCGCCATAGGATGCTGTGTCGGCGATGACCACCGGAATGCCGGCTGCGTTCGCTTTTTCCACAGCAGGTATAATCGCATCTGAACCAATCGGCACAAGGATTAGGCCATTCACCTTTTGCTCGACCAGGTCCTCCACGATGGCTACCTGCTCGGCCACGTCACTGTGCGTCGACGCCGCCAGGATGATGCCCTCACCGCCCAGTTCCTCAACCGTCGCCTTGGCTGCTTCCGCCAGGGCCATCTGGAACGGGTCGTTCACCAGCACCTTGACCACGATGCCGACTTTGAACGGCTGCAAAGGCTGCGCTGGCTTCCAGCTCTCAATTTCCTTAATCAAAGCTTCGACATCGACCGGCTGTTCGGCAACAGCAGGAATGGCCAATGTCACGCTCAACATGGCCGCGATAGCGAATATCCCTAGAAGTTTTTGCAGTTTCATGGTGTGAATCCTCCGTGTAATCTGTCTGCTAAATTTCCACAATGACCGCTCTGCTTTTTTACGTCCATCCTGGACATGAGATGCGATCAACACCCGACAAAACGTCTTTGGTTTTGATTCGCGACTGCTTTACTCTGTGGTTGTGCACCCCCTTTCTCGACCACGTGTGAAGGCTATCGTTTGCGGGCGCGGTCCATCCAAACCGCACCGATAATCACCAATCCGATGACAATTTGCTGCCAGAATGAGTTCACGTTCAGAAGGTTCAAACCGTTTCGGATTACCGCCATCATGAAAGAGCCGATAAGAGTCCCAATCACAGTCCCCTCGCCCCCCATCAGACTCGTGCCACCGATTACCGCGGCGGCGATGGCGTCCAGTTCATATCCCTGACCGGCGGCAGGGTGTGCGGAGTTGATGCGCGAAGACAGCACGATGCCGCCGATGGCTGCGGTAAGCCCGCTGATCACATAAGCAGCGATCTTCACCCCATCCACGTTAATTCCCGACAGGCGTGTGGCCTCCTCATTGCCACCTACCGACAGAATGTATCGCCCCAGTCGGTTGTAAGTCAGGATCACGTGAAAGATGGCGAACAGAACCAGAACCAAAATCAGGGGCACTGGAATGCCGAGCAAGGTGCCCTGCCCAACCCAGCGGAACGAGGGGGGCAACCCAAACATCGAACGACCAAACGTAATAACCAGTGCCACACCCTGCGCAATGCCCAGCATACCCAGGGTGGCGATAAAAGGCGGCAGGCCAGCCTTTGCTATCAACAGGCCATTGATCAGCCCGACGCCCAGTCCGACGGCCAGCCCCACGGCCACGCCCAAAAGAATATCGCCAGTGTTGATCATGACCAGGGCCATGGCACACGACGTCAACGTGACCAGCGAGCCGACAGAAAGGTCAATGCCGCCGGTCAAGATAACGAACGTTTCGCCTATGGCGATGATCGTGATGACAGCGGCCTGTCGGGAGATGTTGAAGAAGTTGGACAGAGTGAGGAAATGAGGAGTCAGGATTGTCAGGACAACGCAAATGACTACAAGCCCCAACAACGCCGCCAGTTGGCTTCCGACTCTGGTCAGGATGTTCCCTTTCGGTTTTTCGATGGTTCGTGATAGTTCCATGACGCTCTAGTTCTCCCTGTTTGCGCTGCGGCTGATCGCCCGCTCTAATAGCTTTTCTTGAGTGGCTTCATGTCGGGTAAACTCGCCTACGATTTCTCCGTCTCGCATGACCAGAATCCGGTCACTCATGCCCAAGATTTCCTGGAGTTCGGATGAGATCATGATGATCGCTGCTCCCTGCCGTACCAGCTCATTCATGAGCTGGTAGACCTCTACCTTGGCGCCTACATCAATGCCCCGTGTGGGTTCATCAAAAATGAGTATCTTGGATTTGCCACATAGCCACTTGGCCACAACGACTTTCTGCTGGTTGCCGCCGCTCAGGTATTTGACCTGCTGGGACAGGCCGGGCGTTTTGATGCTGAGGTTGTCGACCAGTTGACTGGCCGCCTTGGCTTCCCTGGCTCGCCTGATAAACGTGTTGGGTGAAAAATCTCGCAAGGAGACCAGAGTGATGTTGTTTTGCACCGACTGGATCAGCACGAGCCCCTGTCGTTTGCGGTCCTCTGTCAGAAAGCCAATACCGGCATTGATGGCATCGGCTGGGGACCTGATCGCTCTCTTCCGCCCTTCGACATAGATTTCTCCTGAATCAATCGGGTCGGCGCCGAAAATCGCGCGTGCCAGTTCCGTGCGGCCCGAGCCGACCAAGCCGGCGATACCCAGAATCTCACCCTTGCGCACGGTGAAACTGATGTTCCGTAGCACACCAGCCCGATTGAGGTTCTCTACGCGCAGAGCTTCCCCGCCGATTTCTACCGCCTCTTTTGGGTATTTCTCTTTGAGTTCGCGGCCCACCATCAGGGAAATCAGCCGATTCATGGTGAGCTCCGACACTGGCATGGAACCTACCACGGCGCCGTCCCTCAATACTGTGGCGACATCGCCGATTTCATAAAGTTCTTCCAGCCGATGAGAGATATAGATAATGGCCTTGCCCTGCGCCTTCAGGCGGCGGATGGCACCAAACAGTTGCGGGATTTCTTTTTCGGTCAAAGCAGAAGTCGGCTCATCCATCACGATAATATCAGCATTCCGCGAGAGAGCCTTCGCAATTTCGGTCATTTGCTGCAAAGCGACTCCGAGGCTTTTGACGGTGGCACGAGGATTGATGTCTACTCCGAGGTCGCCCAATATGCGCTCAGCTGCCTCGTAGGTCCTTTTCCAACTGATGAAGCCGCCAGGCAAGCTGCCGGGTGCCTGGCCGAGCATGATGTTCTCGGCGACACTCAGATGGGGGATGAGTTCCAATTCCTGATAAATCACACTGATACCCAGTTCTCGCGCGAGATGTGGATTCAGCTCATCAACTTCGCGTCCGCGCAGACGGATCGTGCCGGCGTCCTTCTGATAAGCGCCCGAAAGGATTTTGATGAGCGTAGACTTGCCCGCCCCGTTCTCGCCCACCAGGCAATGGACTTCACCGCGTCGAGCCTTAAGGTCAACATTGCTAAGAGCCTGCACGCCGGGGAAGGCTTTGCTGATCCCTGTCATCTCTAAGATCACATCGTCGTCCAAACTCTGCCCCCTTACGTTCTGTGCTGCCAATATAGTGTAATCAGTCTGTGTACGGTATACTACATAAAATTGATGGTATGTTTTTATAAAAAATATTTAGCAAACAGATTGATCAAGAAATCAATCCATAACATATTAAATTTTTTCAGTGCAAAGATGGCATGTCACTATTCTAACACCAATCCGTGTTGTTTGTCAAGACCGCGAATTGAGAGGGGTGTGGAAAAACTCATTTTTCGTGCACATCACGCTTCGTAAAGTATATCCAGAAACGTTGAAAGTGCTGCCAGTGCACGTCGTTCCGGACTTTTTCAACACCCTCATTACCGCGCACATTGACACAAGAGTCCTTGTTGCTATAATCAGGATATGTTCGCAGTGCTCGACTTTGTTTCTTAAAGAGGTAGTCATGCTCTTGGCCAGTCTCTCTCCAACTGACCTGCCGCCTCCGCCGCCGGGCCGCACCGGCTGGCCGTGGACCGAGGGCAGCCCGCCCGTGCCAGAGACGATGCCCGATGGCCGGCCGTGGCCGCGGGTCAGCATCGTCACGCCGTCGTACAACCAGGGACAGTTCATCGAGGAGGCCATCCGCTCGGTGTTGCTGCAGGGCTATCCGAACCTGGAGTACATTGTCGTGGATGGCGGCAGCACGGACGAGAGCGTGGAGATCATCCGCAAGTACGAGCCATGGCTGACCTGCTGGGTCAGCGAACCAGACCGCGGCCAGGCGGACGCGATTAACAAGGGCTGGCGGCGGTCTGGCGGCGAAGTCATCGCCTGGCTGAATTCGGATGACACGTATTGTCCGGGTGGTCTCCGCCGGGGCGTGGCGCACCTGATGGCCCATCCACAGGCCCTCCTGGCCTGCGGCCGATGCCACGCTGTGGACGCGACTGGCCGCGTTGTAGGCATACTGCCGCCGCGGCCATTTAGCCTCAAACGGCAGTTGACCTGCCGCAATACGGTTATGCAGCCTGCCAGCTTCGTTCGCAGGACGGTGCTGGACTCTGTGGGCTATTTGGACGATAGCCTGCGGTATGTTTTTGATTATGAATGGTGGGCGCGCATCTTGATAAGCGGAGGACATTTTCTCGCCGTTACAGATGTTCTGGCCAATTTCCGGCTCCATTCAGAGTCCAAATCAGTTGGCAGCGCGCTGGCGATGGCCTACGAGCACCGCATCGTGCTGGACCGCATCTATGGGGCGGCGGACGCGCCGCTGTACCTGCGGCGCTGGCGCAGTCTGGCCTACAGCTCCTATCACAGCATGGTCGGCCATGTCCACTATGCTGCTGGCCAGATGGCCGAAGCGCGTCGGGAGTTCGGGCTGGCCATTGCCCTCGCCCCTTTGCGGCTGACCACTTGCTTTGATCTGGCGCACTGGTTGGATGCCTGCCTGGGCACACGGTTGGGGCCATTTCTGCTGGATTTGCGCCTCCAATGGCCCGATATCCCAAGAGCGGAGAAATGAGGAGCTCGGACATGATGCCGCCAGGCGTATCCGTCGTCATCCCTGCCTGCAACGCCGGTCAGTTCATCGCTGAGGCAATAGACAGCGTGCTGGCGCAGACGTTCACTGACTTCGAGGTCATCGTCGTGGACGACGGCTCGACTGACGACACGCGAGAGGTGGTCGCACGCTTCACTGACCCCAGGCTGCGCTATGTGTACCAGGATCACGCCGGCGTGTCGGCGGCGCGAAACGCCGGCATCCGCCGGGCGCAGGGACGCTACATCGCATTTTTGGACGCGGATGATTGGTGGCTACCGGAGAAACTGGCCTTGCAGGTGCAGCTCCTTGAGTCTCGCCCTGAGGTGGGCCTGGTCTATTGTGGGGCCTATCGGGTGAGGAATGGCCGGATCATCTCGAAATTCAGGGCGCGATATAGGGGAGATGTGTTCGAGCCGCTGCTGGTCCGCGGCAATGAGAAAGTCATGGCCGGTTCGGCCTCAGCAGTCATCATCCGAAAAGAGTGCCTCGAACAAGTCGGCGGGTTTGATGAGGACTGCTTTGCCGCGGAGGATTGGGAGATGTGGCTGCGCCTGGCCGCCCAATATGAATTTGATTGTGTGCCCGACTGTCTCGTCGCCGTGCGTTTCCACGAGGAGAATACGTCAGCTAAAGTCGAGCGGATGCGACAGGGCATTTCCATCACCTTTAGAAAAATCTTTGAAAACCTTGCACTGCAGCATAAGATCGAGCCAATCAAGGAACGTGCTAAGAGCCAGGAATACCTGCTGCTGGGAATCTATTCTGCCCGCATTGGCGAGACCCGGTTGGCGCGACAATACTTCATGAAGTCGCTGAAGCTGCATCCACTCTGCCGAGGGACGTGGCTGTATTTGCTGAGCAGTCTGTTGGGCCGAAGGTTGGTCAATTGGGCTGAATTTCTGCGGGAACGAGCGCGTTTGCTCATACCGGGTTGAGCGATGAACATCGGCAGCACACGGTTTGGAAGACTGGCACAATCCATGTAAAATTGTGGCTGCTATGACGGCGCCATATTTCGTGGAGGGAAGTCAGCCGGTGACTGACCTGTCCATTATCGTTGTCAGTTGGAATACCAAAGACTTGCTGGCCGATTGCCTGAACTCGGTGATAGCTAACTCGCGAGACCTGTCGTTGCAGATCATTGTAGTTGACAATGGCTCCGCCGATGGCAGCGCGGCTATGGTTCGGTCCAAGTTCTCTAACGTTCAACTGATTGAGAACCAGGCGAATCTCGGTTTTGCTGCTGCGAACAACCTCGCGCTGCCGCTATGTACCGCCGAGTATGTCTTGC
>DAOTYC010000198.1:0-3456 GCA_034435095.1 Anaerolineae bacterium
CGGATGTCTGGCGAAGGCGAGGTCTCAGCCAATGGCGGGATATTCCGGATGACCAGCGGCTCTGGGATGGCATAGCGTTCGCTGAGAATTCTGGCCACCGAATTGGACATGGTGATGACCAGGTCGCAGCGGCGCGACAACCGTTTCTCCTCCCAGGCCACGAGCGACTTCTGAAAGCCGCAATAGGGCATGCCACGCACGCGCTCGGTCCACAACTCGGCCGAATCATACACCAGTCGCGCTTTTCGCACAAGCGCGGCCAGAGCGGCCGTGCGCAACCCCGGCAGGTCGTAGCCAACGTACACGTCGGCCCGCTGGCGGATGGCCTCGGGGATGACCATGAAGTAGAACAGCAGGAGATTCAGGTTATGCCTCACCATCAGCAGACGTGCCAATAATCGCGACCCAAAACCGGCTATCTTCTTCTCGCGATAGTCCAGCACCAGCCTGTCGCCCTGCAGTCCCGTGGTGGCTGACCCGCCGGCCAGCCGGTTGTACAGCCGCTGGAGAGGAGTAATCTGCCGGATGATGAGAAATCCATCCGCCACCTCTCGCCTGGACAAATCCCTGCCCTCCTTGCCCGTGCCCAAGACGACCACCTCGTGACCGGCCTGCGCCAGCGCGGTCGCCGCTTTGGTCACCCGCGGGTCCTGAAAGTCTTCGTCTTTGACGTGGCTGAGGATGAGGATGGCGATTTTCATGGGGTGATTACACTAAACAAGTTGTTCAAAAATGGAGCGAAGGCTGACTTCCATCGCTTCCAAGCTGTATTCGCGTACACATTTCTCACGGGCCAGCCAGCCTAGCGTTTCCGCTTTTACGGGATGATCCAGTAAGTCAGATATGGCATCGGCAATTTGTTTCACGTTCCCCGGCTCAACTACAACCCCACAACTCTCCAGGATTTGGGGGATATCCGATACATTTGTGGAAATTATTGGTTTAGCCATCGCCATGGCGTCGAACAGCTTGGCGGGCACCTGACCTACCGTTGCAGGAGTATCGCGTTGGGGCAATACAATCAGATCAGCCATCGAAAGGAAAAGAGGCAGCTCGGTAAAGGGTCTCATTCCTACAACAATCATTTGGTCGCCTAAAATTTCTTTAGCCTCGACTACCAAACTTTGTTCTTCCCCTGCCCCTACTAACAAAAATTTCAAATCTCGTCGCCGGAGGGTCGCTACAGCTTTTGCCAGGTCCTCAATCCCTTTCTCGGCAGCAGGTGAACCTAGCCACAGGATGACCTTGTAGTGTTCCAACTCCCACTCTCTTCTAAGGCGGGTGCGATCATAGCGCACGGGGTCAAGCCAGTGAACGTCACGCCCGTGAGGGACTTTTATCCCTCTCCCAAAACGTGCGCGCAAGAAATCCGAAACGGTGGTGATTTCATCGGCCAAGTCAACCAGATGCTCCAATAATGCTACGTAGCTATAGGCGTCTGGGTGACGTGTACCGGGGAAGTACCTTGGGCGATGTGATGAATACACCTGCTTGATGCCCAATTCCCAATCGTCGATATCCAGAACCACGGGCACTCCGGAGATCAGCTTTTTCAAGAGAGCTATCCCATAGGAAGTGACCAGTGGCTTGCAAGCATAGATAACATCCCCGCTAATGTGCGAAACTATATCGATAACCGATTTTACAAACGACGGATATCGCCTGCCGGGAGTAGTAAACAATGGGAACTCACCAGTGTCGCACGGGAGCCAAACACCGGTGTCGTTCACCTGTCCTAATAGTTCTACCTCGTAATGACGGCTCAGAGCCTTGGCCAATATATAGGCTCTGCCAAAACAGTTACCCGAAACTGTTGACACTAAGATTGAAACTCGCAAGATAGCCCCCAAACACCCAGATCATGTCTACCGGCTATCTTAGGTCAAAGGACTACGCCTACAAATGTCCGGCAAGATTTCAGCATATACCTCTCTCACGCCGTTGAGATACCTGTCTAACGTAAATTGCTGTCGTGCATGTAGCCCGGCTTCCTTTCCCAGCTTTTCTCTGAGTACTGCATCTCCCAACAATTTGAGCAGTCTGGCTTTGAGATCTTCATAGTCTAATGGCTCGTATAACAACGCCAATCTACCAGAATCAGACAGTTCCGCCGTCGATCCCCAGTTGGGAGCAACTACTGGCAGGTTAGCTCCCATGGCCTCAACAATAGACCTGCCGAATGGTTCCGGCTGGGTCACACAATGTATGTACACGTCACTCGCCAGTAGATAGTCCCAAATGTTTTCAACGAAACCAACAAACCTAACAGAATTTGAGAGTCCATTCCGCACCACCAGCTCTTGAAGAGACCGCTTTTCGGGACCATCTCCGACAATCAACAGGCATGCATTGGGATATCCTGATATTACGGCAGGCCAAATGGCTATGAGCCGGTCTATACCTTTCCAATTAACCAAACGCCCGTGAGAAATGACATATAAGCTTTCCGAATCCAGTCTCAGATGTTTTCTTAATGTATTCTTGTCTAGACAAAGGCGAGTAGAAGGAAAGTCGATACCGTTCCAAACAGTACGAATACGGTCCCGAGGCAGACCAGCACGTCCCGCGGCTTCAGCAACGACTTTGGACACGGCGATGAAACGCAACACGAACTGACTAGCCCATAATTCCCAGGGGTGCAACCGATCACGAATTTCTCGCATGTGACAAACGCACGGCACCCCGGCCAAAGCTGAGGCCACAATTTCCGCCCGGTGATAATCGACATGATCGTTCAAGTGTACCAGAGCCGGCCTATGCTGGCGGAAAATAACGTAGAACGCAACTACCAACGGCAACGTGTAAAGCAACCACCTCCTGCCTAGCATCAGTTCAGTGTTCAACCGGCTCCCCAAGAATGGTATGTTAGGCCTCTTATAACTGAAGACCTTGAAAGGCACGGTGAGGACATCTATACCCATTTTTTCGAACATGCCTGCGAACTCTGCGTCAGAAAATTGGCACACCAGCGGGTGGACCTCGTTTCTGAAACCAACAACCAGGTCCCTGAGGCTGAAGACGGAGCCGCCCTTCTGGGCATTATGTTCGACGTAAACGATGAGGGGTAGAGTTTGTCTCTCGTGAAAAATGGTTACGCCGTTTGCATTCATGGCTCTGTGTATCGACGTGCATTGACAGCATTTTCGACGTTTCTCGGTATGCTTTACCGAGCATGATGTGAACGAAGAATGAGTTTTTCAACACCTTCATTCTAGCTTGCAATTAGTATGTAGTTAATTATAATATATGCTTGGTAAGGTGACAAACCATGGCGTCGTCTTTGGGTACCTTCAGGACAACGCGAACTTCTGGATGGGCATGTGATCACACCTATTGCTTTTGGGGGACAACGCTCCCTCCAACGGACCGAATCTGGTTCCACCTTATACTTATAAATGAATCTTGAGAAACTTTTACATAGCCAAGGTATGCCTTTATGTCATTCAGAACTAAAGC
>DAOTYC010000199.1:0-18386 GCA_034435095.1 Anaerolineae bacterium
CTATTGGCCGAGGGCTGATGCTGCGTCCCCGGTTGCTGTTGCTGGACGAGCCCTCGCTGGGTTTGGCGCCGGTGTTGGTGGAGCTGCTCTTTCAGAAACTACGTGAAATTCACGCGCAGGGGCTGAGCGTGCTGTTGGTCGAACAGAACGTGCTTGAAGCACTGGAACTGGCTGACCGCGCCTATGTCCTGGAGAACGGACGCATCACTTTGCACGGCGTGGCCCAAGATGTGCTGCACAATGACCACGTGCGTGCGGCCTACCTGGGAATCTGAACGGTTTTGGGCCTGCCCCTTCTGGTAAACAGCAATCCATCATTGGTGTCGGATTGACGTGACTGATTCATCTCGACGACAACAGTGAAGCAGTCCCGGCACCCAAAGCCGGGGCTGCTTCGCTCTTCCTGCTGGGTGTACTCTTGCTAGCTCGTTTTTGGCCTGCTCGAAATCGTGATATAATGTGTCCCGAGATGCTCTTGAGTTGAAAAGATTATGCCCGAACTGCCAGAAGTGGAAACCTATGCGCGACAATTGAAACCACAGCTACTGGGCCACAGCTTTGTGGATGCCCACGTGACGTGGCCGCGGATGGTGGTTTTCCCGGACGTGCAAAGCCTGCCCACCCGGTTGCGAGGCTTAAAGGTCAGGGATGTGACGCGGCGCGGCAAGTATCTTAAGCTGGAGCTCAGCAGCGAGGCGCAATTGCTCATTCACCTGAAAATGAGCGGCCGGCTGCGCATCGAACCGATAACCGTTTCCCCCGAAGCTCACGACCGCATCCGCTTTGGCCTCGACGACGGGCGCGAGCTGAGGTTCAACGACACGCGCAAATTCGGCCGCGTGTATTTGCTGGGCCCGAACGACCAGGACAGGTCGCCATTGAATCAGCTCGGGCCGGAACCGCTGGACGAGACATTTACGGTTGAGGAATTCGCCCGTCGGCTCAGCCGCCGGGCTGGTGCGATGAAGCCTTTATTGCTGGATCAGAGCTTCATCGCCGGCCTGGGGAACATTTACGCCGATGAAAGCCTGTTTCAAGCTCGCATACATCCCCTGCGCCGGGCGGATACTCTGACAGAGCAAGAGATCGAATCGCTCCACTCGGCCATCAGGTGCGTGTTGCAGCGGAGCATAGACTGTCTGGGCGTCAGCTTCGACTTTGTCTACACCGGCGGGCTGCATGATCCGGGGGCAACCTATCAATGTCAGTTGCAGGTCTATCAGCGCCAGGGACTGGCGTGCTCCTGGTGCGGTCAGCCAATTGAACGCATGGTTATCGGGGGCAGGGGAACACATTTTTGCCCTGTCTGCCAAAGGAGGTAGGCAAATGGAAGTAGATATATTGTTGGTCTATCTGGTTGTCGGCATCATCCTGATTCTAATCGTTCTGGGGATTTTGGTGTGGGCAATTGCCTCTATCATCAGCAACAAACGAAAAAAACAAAAGGAAGGCAGAGCCGGCCAGCCAGCGGCGGCACCGGCCGACCAAACGGCCGCTCCCCAAAAGGGTGCAGCCACCTCGGCGTCAGCTCTTGTGACCAAGCCTGCTGTCGCTGACCCAGAGCTGCTGCGCATTTATCGCAACATCAAAACTGGCGACATTTATGTCGAGATAGATGGCAAGCGATACGACCATCTTGCTGATGTCCATGACCTTCAGACCAGTCGCTTGTTGCTGCAGACCGTTGCCGACCTGAATCGGTTTACGCGCGGTGTTACGCCGGCGACGCCCCCCAAGCCTGTTGCCCCATCGGGCGAAGCCGCCTCCGCCGCATCACCGGACTCTGCACCGTCGCCTGGTTCGCTGGCCAAACGCGGTGAGGCCTTGTTGAAAGAATCCCAACCTCCCAAAGTGGAACCGGGCCCGATTCCTCCGACTGGCAGCGGGTTGTTGGAACGTGGCTTCAAGCTCTCCAGCACGCCACCTGCCGCACCAAAGGCACCGGCTCAGACAACCGCTGCAGACGGTTCGGCTTTTGAAAAGGCCAGGCAAAAGACCGAGTTGGGCTCATTTTGGAGCCGGGCCTTAACCCCACCCCCCTCAAGTGCGGGCAAAATCGGCCCCAGGCCCTTAGCCGATGAACTGGAGGACATTTTGCGGGAAATCCTTGACGGCTTGCCGGATAAACCGGGCTGTGTGGTGCATTTCAGAACCGCCGCCGATGGACGGCTGATCATCGAAGTAAACGGCGCTGCCTATCACGATGTGAACGATGTCCAGGATGCCACGGCCCGCCAGATTGTCCAGGCGGTTATCCGAAAGTGGGAAGCCAGATAACCAAATAAACTGAAAGAGTGAAGGAGATCACAGCAGTATGTATCAGGAGTACGGCTTTGTTGGGCCGCGCAGTCGCTTGGTCACCAATGCCGAAGAAGCCGCCTATGCCGCCACATTGATTGGCTACCCGGTGGTCATGAAAATTGTTTCACCGGACATCCTGCACAAAACGGAGGTTGGTGGAGTTGTCGTCGGCATCCAGAATGAAGCCGAGGCCCAACAGGCTTACGAACGCATCGTCGCATCAGTCAGAACGGCGCGTCCTGACGCCCGCATAGAAGGCGTCAGCGTCGAAGAAATGGTGCGGCAAGGCGTCGAAATCATCATCGGTTTGAACAATGACGCCCAGTTTGGTCCCACGATTATGTTTGGACTCGGCGGCATCCTGACCGAAATTCTGAATGATGTCAGCTTCCGTGTCCTGCCCATCGACCGGCACGATGCGGCCCAGATGTTGGACGAAATCAAAGGCAGGCGCATCCTCGAGGGCTACCGTGGGCAGCCACCCGTCTCAAGAGAACTGCTGATTGACCTGCTCGTGGCTGCCAGCCACATGGGCATGGACTTGGGGCCTGAGTTGGACTCGGTGGACTTCAACCCCATCGTGGTGTGGGGCGACCAGCACCGCGTGCTCGACCTCAAGATTCTGCGGCGACCGGCTACGGAACAGGCGGCGCCAGTTCCCCAGCCCAACACCAAGTATCTCAGCGGCTTCTTCGACGCCCGGTCGGTCGCCGTGATCGGCGCGTCCAGCACGCCGGGCAAAGTGGGCAACACGGTGGTGGATAGCCTGGTCAACTCCGATTACACGGGCCGCGTCTACCCTATCAATCCCACCCGTGCGGAGATTCTGGGCGTGAAGGCCTATCCATCCCTCTCGGCCATCCCAGATCAGGTTGACCTGGTCGTGGTCACGGTCGGCCTGGAGCATGTGCCTGCCCTGCTCGAAGAATGCCAGCGGCTGAACATCCACAACATGGTGATTATTTCTGGCGGCGGTAAGGAGCTGGGTGGTGAGAACGAAGCGCTGGAAATGGAAATTCAGCGGCGCGCCAGAGAATTGGACGTGCGTATCATAGGTTGTAACTGCATCGGCGTCGCCAATGCCGCCACGCGGATGGATACTTTCTTCCAGAGCCGCAATCGCATGTTGCGCGCTCCGCTTGGTCCGGTCGCGGTGCTGACCCAGTCGGGCACGGTAGGTATCGGCTTCATGGAGGAGATTTACGCCGCCGGCGTGAGCAAGTTCGTCAGTTATGGCAACCGCATTGATGTGGACGAAGCTGACCTGCTGGCCTATCTGGCCGAGGACCCTCAGACTCAGGTCATCGCCATCTACATGGAGGGCCTGAAGAACGGACGCAAGTTCCTCGATACAGCCAGGCGTGTAGCCCAAACTAAACCCATTGTCATTTTCAAGACGGGTCGGACTCAGGCAGCCGCCAAAGCCTCGATTTCACACACCGGCTTTTTTGGCGGGACTTACCAGGTGTATGCTGGCGCATTTAAGCAGGCCGGGCTTATCGCCGTGGACAGCTACGAAGAACTTCTGGCTGCTACGAAGGCACTCGCCATGCAACCGCGCGCCAAAGGGCCAGCCATAGCCATGATCAGCAACGGGGCGGGCAGCATGGTGCAAGGTATAGACCTGATGGGCGATTACGGCCTGATGATGAAGCCCCTCAGCGATAGCTCGGTAAAGAAAATGCAGGCCGTCTATCCGCCATTCTACATCATCCAAAACCCGGTGGATGTCACCGGTTCGGGCACAACGGAAGACTATCGCGTGGGCATCGAGATTCTGCTGCAGGATCCCAATGTAGACATCGTGATGCCGTGGTTTGTGTTCCAGAACTCTCCGCTGGGGGAAGACATTGTAGATGCTCTGGGCGAGCTCAACCGCGTGCGCACCAAGCCTATCCTGTGTGGCGCGTTCGGAGGTCCGTTTACCCGTGACATCGGCGCGCGCATCGAGGCGCAGGGCGTGCCGGTCTACTATTCAGTCAGGAGCTGGATTGTCGCCGCCGCGGCGCTCGCTCACCAGTGAAGGTGGTCTTTCGGTGTCTGATTTTGCACATCTTCACGTACACAGCGAATACTCATTGCTCGACGGTATGGCGCGGCTCGATGACCTGCTCAGAAGAAGCAAGGAGCTGGGCCAGACTGCTCTGGCTCTGACCGACCACGGCGTGATGTACGCCGTCCTGGACTTCTACTACCGCGCCAGGTCGGCCGGCGTCAAGCCCATTCTCGGCTGTGAGATGTATCTCGCCCCGCGCCTGATGACCCAAAAAGAATCCAAACTCGATTCCAGCCCACACCACCTGATCCTTCTGGCCAAGAACAACACCGGCTACCAGAACCTGATTAAGATTGCCACTGCGGCCTACACGGAGGGGTTCTACTATCGTCCGCGGGTTGATAAACCTTTCCTGGAAGAGCACAGTGAGGGCTTGATCGCGCTGTCCGCCTGCGCATCGGGGGAAATCCCGCGCCTCATTCTCGCCGGCCAGTTGGATCAGGCCCGGGCGGCAGCCGAGTGGTACAGGCGAGTCTTCGGCCCTGACCATTTCTTCTTGGAATTACAGCGACATGAGGGAATGCCCGAGCTGGACGAAGTGAATCGTCATCTACTGACCATCGCCCGTGAAAAAGACATCCCGTTGGTGGCTACCAACGATGTCCATTATGTCAACCGTGAGCAGGCCAGAGTCCAGGAGATCTTGCTGTGCATCCAGACCAACAGCACGGTCCGCGACCCCAAACGGATGCGCATGGGCAGTGATACTTTTCATCTGACGAGCGCGGAAGAGATGTTTGATTTGTTCGCCGATTATCCGCGCGAAGCGCTGGACAACACCCTGCGGATCGCCGCCATGTGTGAGGTCAATCTCGATCCGCAAGGCTATCGTTTGCCCGACTTTGAAGTGCCCGCCGGCCACACGGCCCAATCGTACCTGGCCGAGCTATGTCGCCAGGGGCTGGAGCGCCGCTACTCTCACATCACGCCCCACCTGGAAGAACGACTGGCGCACGAACTTGACGTCATCCACCAGATGGGCTTCGACACCTATTTCTTGATTGTCTGGGACCTGATACGCTTTGCCAAGAGTTCAGGGATCATGGTTGGACCGGGGCGTGGCTCGGCGGCCGGCAGCCTTGTCTCGTACTGCCTGGGCATCACCGAACTCGACCCGTTGGCCCACGGGCTGATTTTCGAGCGGTTCCTCAACCCTGGCCGCATCACCATGCCCGATATTGACATGGACTTCCCCGACGACCGCCGGGCCGAGCTTATCGAATACGCTGTGCGCAAATATGGCGAGGACCGGCTGGCTCAAATTGTCACTTTTGGGACAATGGGAGCGCGGGCTGCCATCCGCGACGCTGGCCGTGCACTGGAGCTCCCCCTGAGCGACGTGGACAGAGTTGCCAAGCTCATTCCAGCAGGCCCAAAAGTCAAGATCAAGGACGGGTTGGATTCAGTGCCAGACCTGCGGCAGTTATACGAGAGTGTGGATTACATCAAGGAGCTCATAGATACGGCCATCGAACTGGAGGGCATTGCCCGACACGCCTCAACACATGCCGCCGGCGTGGTCATCGCCGACAAACCATTGATCAACTATACACCGCTGCAAAAACCGACCAAAGGCACCGACAGCGGCGCTCCGGTGACCCAGTACGAGATGGGTTTGCTGGAACGGATTGGGCTCCTGAAAATTGATTTTTTGGGTCTTTCCACCCTGACCATCATTCAGAAGGCACTCGAGAATATTGCGGCAGTCAGGGGCATCAAGCTGCGACCGGAGGACATTCCACTGGACGACCCGGCCATCTATGACCTGCTGAGCGCTGGAGAAGTCACCGGCATCTTTCAGGTTGAGAGCTCCGGAATGCGCCACGTGCTGACCTCGCTCCGTCCCACCACTTTTGAGGACATTGTCGCCGTGCTATCGCTCTACCGCCCCGGCCCGATGCAATTCATTGATACCTATGTGGCGCGCAAACACGGCGTAGAGCCAGTCGAGTACATACATCCGGCCTTGGAGCCAATCCTCAAGGAAACTTACGGTATCATTGTCTACCAGGAACAAATCATCCGCATCCTGACAGACATCGCCGGCTACTCCAGCTCTGAGGCCGACCTGATGCGACGCGCGGTGGGCAAGAAGAAAGAACAAGAGCTGTTGAAGCATCGCGAGATCTTTGTCGAAGGCTGCGTGAAACACAGTGGCTTGCCCAAAGAAAAGGCCGAGGAGATATTCGCTGCGATCGAGTTTTTCGCCAACTATGGCTTCAACAAAGCACACGCTGCATCTTACGCTGTGCTGACCTGCCAGACCGCCTTTCTCAAAGCCAGATACCCGGTCGAATACATGGCCGCGATGCTCAGCGTGGAACGCCACAACACCGACAAGGTAGCGTTCTATGTGGCCGAAAGCAAGCGATTGGGAATTCCCGTGCTGCCGCCGCACATCAACTACAGCGACTCGGACTTCACGATTGAGCGAACCGCCGACAAGTCGCTGGCGATTCGGTTCGGATTGGGGGCTATCAAAAACGTGGGCGAGGGCCCCATTCAGCTCATCATTGACGCCCGCCGACAAAATGGCCCGTTTAAGGACCTGGACGATTTTTCTGAGCGCATAGACCTGCGCCAATTGAACCGACGAGTGCTGGAAAGTCTTATCAAAGCAGGAGCGATGGACGCCTTTGGCAGGAGGGAACAGCTCCTCGAAATCATTGACCGCATGATTGAAAAGAGCGTCCAGAAGCATTCCAACACGCGGCAGTATAGCATGTTTGACATGGATGCCTTCGTGCAATCGGAGGCCAATCTTGCGCTCAGCAAATCACTGCCGCAGGTGGATGCCATCCCACAGAAACAGCTCCTGCTATGGGAGAAAGAGCTCATCGGGCTGTATGTCTCGGACCATCCTTTGCAACATGCGTCAACTGCCCTTGCTCATGCAGTCACTGCCTATTGCAGCGAGATTACCGAAGATCTGGTCGGCCAAAAAGTGACGGTCGGCGGCATCATCACGTCTGTGCGAACGATTCTGACCCGCACCGAAAAGCTCATGGCCTTCGTGCAGTTGGAGGACCTGCAAGGCTCCATCGAAATCGTGGTCTTCCCCAAGCTCTACGAAGAGACTCGCGAATTATGGCAAGCAGACAAAATCGTGGTGGTCACCGGCAGCATAGACTGCAAAGATGGCAGCCCCAAAGTCCTGGCCGATTCAGTCGCCGACCATGTTGTCATCAGTAAAGTCGTGACAGAGGAAGGTGTGCTTTCCGTTTCTCCTCGCCAGCCTGTGAGACAGGCGCGGATGCACATTCTCATTGATAGGAGCGACGACGTAGACCAGGACCTGCAGCGTATCGGGCACATCCAGAAAATCATCGAGCAGTACGTGGGCGACGACCCGTATGTCGTTACCGTTGTCGGCAACGGCAAACGGGTTCACCTGAAGTTTCCATGTGCGACCACACGCATTTGTTCCGAACTTCAGCAATCCCTTCAGCAGGTGTTGGGAAAGGGAAGCATCCGGGTCACGTAAGCATTCGACAAGAGGAGGTTTTCATGAGCTCGGTGGAACGAGTCCAGGAGTATCTCATCCGACACGGCGTAGACAGTCGGGTGGTTGAGTTGGACAAAAGCACGCGCACCGCGCCGATGGCGGCAGAAGCCATCGGAACGGAGCTGGGTAGCATTGTCAAATCCCTGATCTTTATCGCTGACGGCGAAGTCGTGCTGGCGTTGGTGGCTGGCGACCGGCGCGCCGACCTGTTGAAACTGGCGCAGGAACTTGGCGTCTCCGAAGTGCGCATTGCCAGCGCCGAGGAAGTGCGCGAAAAGACCGGCTTCGCCATCGGCGGCGTCCCGCCGGTGGGCCATCACCTTCCATTACCCACGCTCATAGACCGTTCGCTTGGCCGGTTCAAGACCGTGTACGCGGCGGCCGGTTCGCCGCGGGCCATCTTTCCTATCGAATACGATAAGCTGCTGGAGTTGACGCAGGGCAAAGTGGCCGACATCACCGAAGGCTAGAACGACTTGTCCAGTGCAAGGATTACGGCTAATTATCGAACGCCAGTGTGTTGATCAGCTGATCCAGGGTGGCGCGTTGGGCATCCCACTGGTCTGACTGCGCCCAGGCCAGAGCGAGATACTCTCGCGTCCCATCGTTGCGCGCCGTCGCTTTGGCAAGCAGGCGGTACGATTGCGCGTAACCGAATTCTCCCATGCCCAACTGGCCGCCTATGGTATAAGGATCAACTCGCCCATCCCAACTGTAACTCACCGGCCCCCAGACCGCGTTCATCAAGTTGCGGCTGCCCAGGTCGGACTTGTAGCTCTCCAGCACTTCTCGAGCCGGCCGCCACACACTTGACGGCCTGGAGAATATGGCGAAGCCAATCAGAGGCGCCGCTCCAGTTTTCGACCAAAACATCACATAGCCGGAGGGCACATCAGTACCCCACAACCAGGCGCGAGGATATTGAACGCTGAACCGCCCATCGGTGCTATAGTAAACATCGTTGCCGGTGATCGGCGTAGGAGTCGGTGTCCAGGGCCAGTACGTCGGCGGCGGAGGCCATGTCGTCGGCGTAGGGTACCACGGCGATGGGGTCCACGGGACGGGTGGATAGGGCGGATACGGCGCGGGCGCAGGGATCAGCAGTTGCTGACCGACCCAGATTCGGTTGTAGTCAACAATGCCGTTGATCGCGGCCAGCTCAACCAGAGACACACCGAAACGACGGGCAATGCTGAACAAGGTGTCCTTGGGCTGGACGATGTACACAATGCGGCCAGGCATCGGTGGCGGGACAGGTTGTGGCTGTGGCATGTAAGGGGTCGGGATGATAATCGTCTGCCCTGCGTATGGGCCTTGAAAAACCGGCATGCCATTGGCTGCTGCCAGGGCTTCAGGCGGCAGGCCAAACCGCTGCGCGATACTGAACCAGGTCTCGCCCGGCTGAACCACGTAGGTCATGCCGCCAGACATACCCGGACCAGGGCCGCCAGGCCACATCCCCTGGCCAGTAACCTGGCTGCTTTTCAATGAATCCAGCTTGCGCTGCGCCTGGTCGCGCAAGGCTTCCAGTGTCGCCAGTGCGCCGCTGGTATCTAGTCCCATGGCTTTCATTTCCTTCAGCGATTTCTCGGCGGCCTGCACTTTGGCCTCGACTGCCGCCAGCTCAGCCTGAGCGGCCTTCACCGTCGCCGTGGCCATGGCGAAGGCTTTCATCTGCTGGGTAGCGGCTGCCGCAGCCTGGACAGTCGCCGTAGGAATGAAGGCTTCGTAGGTTGCTGCTGCTGCCACCTCGGTAGCGCGCGCCGTTGCGGTTGCTTCGTTAGCAGCGCGCGCTGCCCTTTGCGCCTCGTAGGCCTGCGCTTCGGTCGGATTGGCGGTCAGCAGCGACTGTAACATCTGCGCTTCCATGAGCTGCTGAGCGCTGACGACCTGATGGGTTGCCGTAGCGATTTGCTGGGTTGCCGCTTGTTGGGCAGTCGCTGTCGCAAAAAGCTGGGCCTGGATCGTCTGAGCACCTTGCGCGCTGACATTTAACATCTGTGGTGTTTCTGCCCCAACGCCAAGGTCGTCCTTGCTGGTGATAGAGGTCATGCCCGCCGTCGGCTGCGAATAGATGATGAGGGTGGCACTGACCGGAGCGTTCTCGGCAACACCAGGCCGCAGGCCGAGCAGGGTGACCACTACCAGGAAGGCCATAATGCCCAGAACGAAACAGATCAACCCCGTCACAAGTGGATCTTTCATCTCATGTGCCTCCTAACTCGACTGAGCCACTCCCAACACCGTACAGCTCCGGCCTGGTTCACAAAATGACCAGTTGTAATTTACCTGTATTATACCCAATTTGGCCGAACAAGCAAAATGCGCGGATAAAAAACACGCACGGACGTTCACCTCGCCCGTGCGTGCTGGTATTGGCTCGAACCTCACGATGTTACGACATATAATCCTTGAGCTGTCGGCTTCGACTCGGGTGTCTGAGCCGTCTGAGAGCCTTGCTCTCGATTTGGCGGATGCGCTCTCGCGTCAGGCCAAACTTGCGGCCGACTTCCTCCAGGGTGTAGCTACGTCCGTTTTGCAGCCCATACCGGAGGCGTAGGATGCGCGCCTCTCTGGGCGTGAGAGTGGACAACACCTCCTCAATACCCTCATGGAGCAGGTGCTGATGCGTCGCTTCCGCCGGTTCCAGTGTGCCTTCGTCCTCGACGAAACTGCCCAACTCTTCGTCTTCTTCCTCGCCAACTGGCTTTTCGAGAGACAATGGATGAGGAGAAACCCGCAGCATCCAACGCACTTTACGCGCGTCGAGGTCCATCGAATCGGCTATCTCCTCTGGCGTTGGTGGTCGGCCCCACTCCTGTTCCAGCTCACGGGCCGTCCGGTAGATTTTCCGCAGCCGGTCGCCCATGTGGACTGGCAGTCGAATGGTGCGTCCCTGATCGGCCAGCGCGCGCGTAATGGCCTGTCGAATCCACCAAGTCGCGTAGGTGCTGAGCTTGTAACCACGCCGATAGTCGAACTTATCAACCGCGCGCATCAGCCCCAGGTTGCCCTCCTGAATCAAATCGAGGAAGGGCACGCCCTGCCCGACATATTTCTTGGCCACGCTGACGACCAGGCGCGTGTTCGCGCGGATCAAATGCTCACGCGCCAACTCACCGCGCCGCGCCGAGTCGCGCAATTTCTCTTCTTCTTCAGGGTCGAAATCCCCTTGCGACAGCCTGGCCGACGCACGCCGGCCTGTCTCCAGCTTTCTCGCCAGTTCCAACTCTTCCTGTGGAGTCAGCAACGGCACACGGGCCATCTCCTTGAGGTACAGGCTGGTCGTATCATCTGCCGACACATCGTCATTCGATTCCAAATACAGGACCATTTCGGGCCTGACTTCGTCTTCATCTAACTCTACGCCTTCTTCAGATGGTTCTGCCTTATCTATGTTAAGCTCTTCGATGTCGTCTCCATCGTATACTTCTATTCCATGCTCACAGATGTACATAAACACTTCTTCAAGCTGAGCCATATTCTCCTCAGCTTCTGGAAAAAACTCTAAAATATCATCTGGAGTCACGTACCCTTGCTCGGCAGCTTTGGCCAGCAACTGCTGTGTTGCCTCAGTCTCTTCAGTTGTCGGTGCTGCTATGGTCTGCGCTTGCCTAGCCACTTACTTCACGACGCCTCCCCATTATTATCTAGTACTGTTTCATTATATCACATAAAATAGGCTTTGTCTATATGTAAAACCGACCAATTTCAAGGAAAAATTGAACCGGTTCGTAACCAAACAAAACCGCAGTCCCATAACTTTACCAGTTACGAATACTGCGGCTTATCAGTCGGGGCGCACGGATTTGAACCGTGGACCACTTGAACCCCATTCAAGTGCGCTACCTGACTGCGCTACGCCCCGTCTTCACTTCTTTATGCCGACTCTATCCTTAATGTCAGCCGCGATTATAGCACAGATAATGTGTCTTGTCAAAAGAATCTTACCCAACCAACGGCATAGCCCCTGGCGACCTCAGAAATGCGCGCCAGGAGCTATGCTGCAACCACAGGCATCGCGCGATTTACGCGCTGACCTCAGAGTGTTACCCTTTTCCAGACCTGCCCTTGCTCCAGCGGACGATGAGCCAGATGATGACGGCCAACGGAATGATGAACGGCAGGAAAATGACCGCCAGCCAGATGATCAGGTCGCCCAAGAAGCGCAGGATGACCGACAACGTGTTGGTGGCCTCGTTGAAGGTCTCTACGGGCTTCCACGCCGGCAGGGTCGGCGTTGGAGTAGGCGTGGGCGTAGGACGCTCCGGTTCCAGGTAGACGGTGATGGTCGAATAGGCAGCACGCTCCTTCAGATAGTTCATCCTGCCCTTGACCTCTTCAATCTGCCCTTCGATTTCGCTCAGTTGCCGATTGACCTCCAGCGCCTCTTCGACCGTGACCGCCTGCTCCAGAAAGGCCCGGATGCGCGTCTGCGTGGCCTCCAGATTGCGGAGACGCGACTCCAGGTCCACATACTGGTCGGTGACATCCTCGCCGCTGGCCTGTTCGTTCAACACCTTGACGGCCAGCCCGCGCAGACGGCGCAACACCTGCTCAAATTGGTCTGCCGGCACGCCTAAAGTCACCGAGGCCAGGCGATACGTCCCCTCGCTCCAAACCCGCGAGCTGACGATATAGCCCTGGTAATCTGCCGCCAGGGCGGTCACCTGATCCAGCGCGGTTGCCGTATCCTGCACCTGCAGGGTCAGCTCAGCGTTCTTGATAATCTTCCGGTCATAGCGCGCCAGCGGCAGAGAAATCGGTTTGTCTGTTACCGATCCGTCAGCTTTTCCCATACCTGCCGCTGGCTGGCCCCGTTCCATCGCTTTCTCAAACGGAAAAATAGGGGGCGCTGCCATGGTCGGCACCAACGGCTGACCGGCAAGGCTGTCGGACGACAGGGCCGGCTGCTCGCGAGCAACCTGACCGACCACTGCGCCGCAACCCATTAGCGCTACGATACAGGCGAACACCAAAGCTCCGATAATGATGGTTCTGGTTCTCCTTACATGCTGCATTTCCCGTCTCCTTTCTCTAAGGGTCGCCCTTTTACAGACGCCCATGCCAGGTATTCTGCCTGTAAGACGTAAGCTCTCAGCGCTTTGTTCCCAAAGAACCGTAACGGCCTATCGGCCGGCGTCAGATCATGCACCCGGCCATCAGCAGAACCAGGATGGCCTTGGACGTGTGCAGACGGTTCGCCGCCTCGTCATAGATGATGGAATTGGGACTATCGAGCACCGCGTCAGTGACCTCTTTGCCGCGGTCCGCCGGCAGCGCATGCATGACCTTGGCGTCGGGCTTAGCCAGCGCGAACCGCCGTTCGTCGCAAATCCAGTTCTTGTGTTTCTCCAGGTTTGCCTTCATCTCCGCCCGATGCGCTTCATCGTCTGCAAAGTCGTCGAAGTACGCAAAGCCACCCCAGTTCTTAGGGATGACGATGTCGGCGCCTCGGATGGCCTCATCCATGTCATCGGTGAAACTCAGCGTCGCGCCGGCCGCTGCCGCGTTCGACTGGGCCTTGCGCACGATGTCTGCCTGGAGAGGGAACTCTTTCGGATGCGCTACCACTACATCCATGCCATAACGTGGGAACAACAGGATCTGCGACTGTGGCACCGACAGCGGTTTGGCATGGCTGGTTGCATACGCCCAGGAGATAGCCACTTTCAGGCCGCGCAGGTTCTTGCCATAGTATTCCTGGATAGTCAGCAGGTCGGCGATGGCCTGCAGCGGATGATAGACGTCGTCCTGCATGGAGATAACCGGTACGTCGGCGTGTTCGGCAATGGCGTTCAGGTACTTGTTGCCGATGCCGTAGAAGCAGTTACGGATGGCAATCGCCTCGCCCATGCGCGACAGCACTTTGGCCGTGTCTTTGGCCGATTCGCCATGCGAAAGCTGCATCTTGTCCTCAGTCAGGTCATGGGCGTGGCCGCCAAGCTGAGTCATCGCCGCTTCCAGCGAATTGCGCGTCCGGGTGGACTGCTCAAAGAAAATCATGAACAGCGTGCGGTTTACCAGAAAATTGGTGACTTCACCTAACGCATGGCGGAGCTTGAGGTGCAGCGTCACGTCCAGCACAGTGTCAATCTCCTGTTTAGTCCAGGTATCAAAAGTAATCAGGTCCCTGCCCTTAAGCACTTCTTTCATTTTGGTTGTAGCACCTCGCTTCACTCATATTTCTTATCTTCGTACTTCACCGGCACGGCCAACGCGGCCGTCAGCCCACCGTCAACCCGATAGACCTGGCCGGTAATCCATTCTGCTGCATCCGAAACAAGAAACGCAACGCAATGGGCAATATCTTCAGGAAAACCCACGCGCCCCCAGGGGGCCATGCTATTGCCCATCTCGCGCGTATAGCCAGTAATCGCTTCCCAATAACGTGGCACTTCTACGGCGCCCGGCGCCACCGCATTGACCCGAATGTGGCGTGGCGCGAGCTCAATAGCCAGCGTCTGCGTGAACGAGTTGATCGCCCCTTTGGTGGCGGCGTATGCCGTGTGTTTGGGAATGCCACCGAAAGCCTGCACCGATGACATGTTGACGATACACCCACCCGGCCAGGGCTCATCTACATGCTCGCGCGTCCAGACCCGCCCCCGTTCGAGCATATAGGGGACAGCCTGCTGGGCGCAAAAATACTGCCCGCGGATGTTGATGTTAAACGTCTGGTCGAACAGCTCTTCCGTCATATCCATGAAGTCCATCGCCGTCGAGATACCGGCGTTGCTCACCAGCGCATCTAATCCGCCCAGAAACGCTGTCGCCTCGTCCACCACCCGACGACACTCGCTCACCTGGCCCAAGTCGCCCTGGATAGCGGTCGCGCGCCGTCCCATCGCACGCAGCTCTTCAACTGCCTCCAGCGCGCCAGTCGCGCTCCTGGCATAGTGCAAGACGACGTCAGCGCCTCTCCTGCCAAGCTCCAACGCTACCCCTCGGCCAATGCCAACGCCCGCGCCGGTGACCAAAATCAATTTCCCAGCCAGGCTGGTCAGGTCCCTTGCCATAATCCCTTATTCGTCCTCCTTACAATAGCCAAAAATGTTATGTAAAATTTATAGCTTCTACAGGGCCTCCTGCCCCTCCAGCACATACGGCAGAAGCGCATAAAACGCCGCAGCCCGTTCCAGGTGGTCAATGGCAATGTGTTCATTGGGCGCATGAGCCAGCTCCTCGTTGCCCGGCCCAAAACCGATGCATGGAATCCCATGCCGCCCACAGATGGCGACGCCGTTCGTTGAGAACGTCCACTTGCCGATCCTGGCCGGTTCGCCGAGAATGGACGCAGCCGTGCGCGCGCCGGCCTGCACCAGAGGATGATCTTCCGCCAATTTCCAGGTGGGGAAATATTTCTCCTGTGTAAAGACTGTCCCCGTATAGCTGGGCCGGTTATAACTGGGCACGACGATGCGCGCTTCACCTCCCACGGTCTCAGCTACCTCTTGTATCGCGCTCTCCATCGTCTCACCCCAGGTCAGGCGACGGTCCAGGTGCAACAGGCAGCCATCCGGAATGGCGCACAACGAAGGCGAACGCGAAGAAAATTGGGTAACCGCCACGCTGCCCTTGCCCAGAAACTCGTCATCCTTCAGCCGCTGGTGCAGTTTCTCAATCTCCAGGGCCGCTCGACACCCTTTATAGATTGCGTTGTCGCCGCGTTCAGGGGCAGAGCCGTGCGCGCTGAGGCCGCTGAAATGCAGCTCGATCTCGACTCGACCGCGGTGACCGCGGTATAAGCCCAGATTGGTCGGCTCCGTCAGGCACACGTAGTCGGGCAGCAGATTCTCTTCCTCAATCAGGTACTTCCAGCACAGCCCGTCGCAGTCTTCTTCCATAACGGTGAAGGTGAAATACACGCTGAACTGGCCGTCGTAGCCCAGCTCTTTAAGAATACGCCCGGCAGTGACCATCGCCGCTGCGCCCCCTTTTTGGTCAACGGCCCCCCGGCCAAAGACCTTGCCATCGCGGACCAGGCCAGAGAACGGGTCGAGTTCCCAGCGTGACAGGTCGCCGGTGTCCACGATGTCAATGTGCGCGTCAATTGCCAGCACTCGCGGCCCATGTCCGACCCGGCCAATGAGATTGCCCAATCCGTCAACGCGCACCTCGTCGAAGTTGGCTTCTCTCAGCATCGCTCCCAGCCGCGCGATGACCGCCCTTTCCTCGCCGCTGAGCGAAGGAATCTGGACGATCTGCGATAGATTGTCGGCGGTGTAGTCCCGATAGGACACCGCCTTGCTCTCTATGATCCCTCTCCTCTTCGTTTCGCTTCCCACCCTTACAACTCCCCGATGAATAATGATGAATCACCTGTCTCTGTAGATTTCCAGTTGCCGACCCGAATCACATCACTCTGTTAAGCTCATCGCGCCATGCGGGCAGTAATCCTGGCAGAAACCACAGCCAATGCATTTTTCCATCGCCACCCGGGCTAGCTGTTTCGATTCGTCGAAATAGAGCGCGCCCTGCACGCAGCGGCCCAGGCACGCCCGGCAGCCGGTGCACGCTCTCTCGTCTATCGCCATGACCGGCACCCTGGTGAAAGCGCGCCGTTCGCTCAGTCTTCGCTTGTACAGCCCTCTGATCGCCTCCAAAGAACTATAGCCATGCGCAGCAAGCCAATCGTCCATCTCCTGGGCGATCTTGCCGTAGACGCGGTGTCCGTCCTTGATGGCCGCCGAACATACCTGCACCGCCGACGCGCCTACCATGAAGAACTTCAGTGCGTCCACCCCTTTCTCGATGCCGCCCACGCCAATGACCGGCTTATCCTGCACCGAAGTCAGTTGATATACGACCCGCAGAGCGATAGGCAGGATGGGCGGACCAGACATCCATCCAAAGCCGCCGTCGGCGCCGAGGGGCGGCCCGCCGTCCTCCACGTCGAAATCAATGACCGGCCCAAAGGAATTGATGGCAACGAAGCCATCAACCAGCGGCGAGGCGGCGCGGCCAAGCCCCTCCAGATCGGGAAAATTGGGCGAGACCTTCATGAAAATGGGCACACTGACGCTGGCGCGCAGGGCACGGGCCACTTCCAACAGCGGCTCAACCGAATGACCGGTATAGTGCGTTGAAAACTCAAAGGCAGCCGGCTCAACTTCACGCTCGAACCATGCGCCAAGATGGCTGACCTCATCTGGCTTGTACCCGATGGAGACGATCAGGGGCAATCCCGCGCTTTTGGCCTGGCGACACTCTTCAATGAACGCCTCGGCGGGCATCTCCGACCAGGTCTCGCAGTTCATCAGGCCGCGGTTCGAGGCTCGCCGGATGGTCGGCCTGGGGTCCGCTGCGGGGTGCAGCGAGACCGTCTTCGAGACAATGCCGCCCGCTCCGCCAGCAGCCGCCTTGAGCATCAGTTCGCCAGTGCGCACATTCGGCCCGGCGGCTGGCATGACCGGGTTCTTGAAAGCGATCCCGCTGACAACGACCTTCAACCGCTCAGACATAGTCTCCCGCTCCCTTCGTTCTGTGCGCCGTGAAAGCCCCGCCACGATAATAGCGTTCATGCAGAGAACGGGCAACGGCGCGAGCCTCTCGGACAACCTCCGCCTCGTCTACAAACGTAACCTGCCCGGCGTGATACAGCACTTGCCCTTCAGCTATAGTCAGATACGCTTGGCCTCCCCTCGCGCCAAACAGCAGGTGGCCCAACACGTTGTCCAGGCTGATCGGCGCAATGGGCGTGTAGTCCAGCGCAGTCAAATCGGCGCGCATCCCCACAGACAAGCCGCCTGTCTCAGGGAAGAAACGCTGCTGCGCCCGATACCGATCACTGAAAAAGACCCGCCCCAGCTCATCGAAAGGCAATCCGTCGCCGAGCAAGAAGTGGGAGCGCAACGTCGCCAACATGTCGGGGCTCATTCCATCGGTCCCCAGCAGGTACCGCCCAATTCGACTACGGTCCATCCGCCCCACTCGATTGTTGGCGTTGCTTTCAGGATTGGAGACCACCAGCGGGTTGACTTCATGGATCAGGTGATAATCCCGCTCGCTCAGATGAATCGCGTGGGCCAAGATGGAATCGGACGCGAGCAAGCCGAAGCGATGCAACCGGTCAACCGGGCCCTCATAGCCCAACGCACGACAATGTTCCAGGTCGGCCTGATCCTCCCCACAGTGGACATGGATGGGCAGGTCGGGCGGCCTGGCCTCGGCCACGCGCCTCAGCGTCTCGTCAGATAGGGTTAAATTGGCGTGCAGACCGAAGAGGCCGCGCGTCAAGCTCCCCTGCGGGCAACTCGCCGCAAACTCCAGGTTCTCCTCGATGTGCGCTTGCACCTCGTCCGCCCCCATTCGGTCGGAAGTCTCGAAGCACAGCAGCCCCTTGATCCCCGCCACTGCGAACGCATCGGCGATGAGCCGCAGGCTACCGTGCACATAGCCCATCGAGGCATGGTGATCGAAGATCATGGTCACGCCGTGCTTGACCGAGTCAATCAGGCCCGTCAGCGCGGAATAATAGATGGCTTCCGCATCCAGCGCCAGGTCGAGGCTCCACCACAGGCT
>DAOTYC010000200.1:0-11119 GCA_034435095.1 Anaerolineae bacterium
CTATGCTACATTGCTTCGTCGCCCTGCGGGCGACTCGCAATGACACCCGGCGGCGTTTCTTCCTCCATGAGCGGCGCGCCCACGCGCCGTGGGGAAGCTCAGAATGACGGAACAGAGTAGTTTCTGACTAGCCAAAGCCCTGAACCGAAGTCCTGAGCGCAGCGAAGGAACAGTGAAGGGGCAGCGAAGAATCTCGTTGTGCATCGTGAAATGAGATGCTTCGCTGCGCTCAGCATGACGCGGTTGAGGCTTCTGCTAACTCGCCTAAAATTCTGGATGCACCCCCCGCCAAAGCATAATTGCGGCAACTCAAGAATTGGGGTAAAATAGCTGAGTGTTAACGAGCGGAGGGACGCGCTGATGCAACGACTGTGGACACCCTGGAGGATGGAATACTTGGTACGAGACAGAGCGGATGGCTGCGTGTTTTGCCAGAAATTACAAGAAGCGGATGACCGCAATAACCTGATCCTTTATCGCGGCCAATCGGCCTGTGTGATTATGAACCTGTATCCCTACAACACCGGCCATCTCATGATTATCCCCAAAGAGCATGTGCCGAATCTGGAGGACTTGCCCGAAGAGACTTGTGTCGAACTGATGTATTTGATCCGAGAAAGCCTGAAGATTTTGCGGCGAGTACTCCGTCCGGATGGGTTCAATGTGGGAGCCAATATGGGTCGGCCAGCGGGTGCGGGCATTGAGACACATGTCCACATTCACGTGGTGCCCCGTTGGGAAGGAGATACCAATTTCATGCCTGTGTTGGCTGAGACCCGTGTGATGCCGGAGATGCTGCTGGATACTTACGACAAACTCGTGAATGAGTTCAATTGTCTCAAGAGGGAGTAACGTTCCGGCAAGTTGGGGGTTAGTAACAGGTGAAGATCGAGAATGTGGGCGTGATTGGCGCCGGCCCGATGGGCAGTGGCATGGCCCAGATATTCGCTCAGGCCGGGTTCAGGGTGGTGATGACCGACCTGTACCGCAGCCAGCTAGACAAAGGCCTGGCGGAAATTGGCCGGTCGCTGGTTCGCCTGGTATCGGCTGAACATCGGGACGAAATCGTGTCGCGGATCACCACCTCGCTGGAACTGAACGCGGTCAGAGATTGCCAACTGATCGTCGAAGCGGTCACCGAAGAGACAAAGGCCAAGAAGGATGTATTGGCCCAGCTTGACAAGACGGTGAGCGCAGAGGCCATTCTGGCGACCACTGCCTCGCTGGCGTCGGTGACCGAGCTGGCCAGCGTCACGCACCAACCGGGCCGCGTGGTCGGTATGCACTGTTTTTTCCCCGCGCCGACGGCGCGGGTCATCGAAATCGTGCGCGGCCTGGCGACGACTGATGAGACGGTGCGCCAGATCAAACAGGTGGTCGCCGAGACAGGCAAAACACCCGTCGAGGTGAACGATTCGGCTGGCTATGTGCTGGCCCGGGTGCTGATGCCCATGATCAACGAAGCGGCTTACGCGCTGATGGAAGGAGTCGCCTCGGTCGAAGCAATTGACGCCATCATGAAGCTGGGGATCAATTTTCCGGCAGGTCCGCTGGAGATGGCCGACCGGATTGGGCTTGATGTGTGTCTGAGCTATCTGGAACATCTCGACCAGGGCTCGGGCAGCCTTCGGTTTCGGCCCTGTCCCCTGCTGCGCAAGATGGTCGCTGGCGGATACCTGGGCCGCAAAAGCGGCCGCGGCTTTTATCGTTACTAATCTGGGATGAGGTGAAGGTGAATGGCTGACAATTCGCTGCTGGCGAAACTGAGTGAGATGCGACAGGAAGCTGCGTTGGGAGGAGGGGAGAAGCGCATTGAGGCGCAGCACGAAAAGGGGAAGATGACTGCACGGGAGCGTATTGACGCGCTGCTCGATCCCCAGAGCTTTCGAGAGATTGACGTGTTTGTCACGCACCGCGCAACCGGGTTTGGCATGGAAGACAAGGTGTACCTGGGCGACGGGGTCGTCACCGGCTACGGCACGATCAACGGGCGGCTGGTCTACGTCTTTGCCCAGGATTTCACCGTATTGGGCGGCTCTCTGGGCAAGGCGCACGCCGAGAAAATCTGCAAGATCATGGACATGGCGATGAAAAACGGCGCGCCGCTGATCGGCATCAACGATTCGGGCGGGGCACGCATTCAAGAGGGCGTGGATTCGCTGGCCGGCTACGCAGAAATCTTTCTGCGCAATACGATGGCTTCCGGGGTGATCCCACAGATTTCGGTTATCATGGGCCCATGCGCCGGCGGCGCGGTCTATTCGCCTGCCATCACCGACTGGGTGTTCATGGTCAAGGGCAGCAGCCACATGTTCATCACCGGCCCGGAGGTGGTCAAAGCCGTGACCCGCGAAGTGGTCACCTTCGAAGAGCTGGGCGGCGCACAGGTACACAACACCGTCAGTGGCGTCTCGCATTTCATGGCCGACAACGAGGCAGAATGTCTGATGATGGTCAAGCGGTTGCTCAGCTTCGTACCGCAGAACAATATGGAAGATCCGCCATTCGTCGAGACGCGGGATGACCCGCAGCGGATGGACGAGGAGCTGAACACCATCGTACCGGACAACCCGAACAAGCCTTACGACATGAAGGAAGTTATCCGCCGTGTGGTGGACGGTGGCGATTTCTTCGAGGCCCACGCCGATTTTGCGCGAAACATCATCACCGGTTTCGCGCGGCTGGGCGGTTTCTCGGTTGGAATTGTGGCTCAGCAGCCATCGGTGCTGGCCGGCGTGCTTGACATTGACTCTTCGGACAAGGCGGCGCGATTCGTCCGTTTCTGCGATTGTTTCAACATCCCGCTCATCGTGTTTGAAGATGTGCCCGGCTTTATGCCCGGCGTGGCTCAGGAGCATGGCGGTATCATCCGGCATGGCGCCAAGCTCATCTTTGCTTTCTGCGAGGCGACCGTGCCCAAGATAACGGTCATCACCCGCAAGGCCTACGGCGGCGCGTATATCGTGATGAACTCGCGCCACATCCGCGGCGACGTGGTGTTGGCCTGGCCTACAGCCGAAATTGCCGTGATGGGACCAGATGGCGCGGTCAATATCATCTTCCGCAAGGAAATCGCCGAGGCGGCAGACCCGGAAGCCGAACGCGCCCGGCTGATTGAAGAATACCGCAACCGCTTTGCCAACCCTTATGTCGCGGCTTCGCGCGGCTACATTGACGATGTCATCGAGCCACGCGAGACCCGTCCGCGGCTCATTCAGTCGTTGCAGATGCTACAGAACAAGCGAGACAGCAACCCGCCCAAGAAGCACGGCAACATTCCGTTGTAGGAACGGACGTTAGATGGGAGTCATTCATGTTTGACAAAGTGTTGGTGGCGAACCGCGGCGATGTAGCCATCCGCGTCATGCGTGCCTGCCGCGAGCTGGGCGTAGAGACGGTAGGCATCTATTCCGAGGCTGACCGCAACGCCCTCCACGTGCGCTACGCCGATGAGGCCTATCCCATTGGCGGCGAGTCGCTGCGGTCAAGCTATCTGCAAATCGGCCGCATCGTGGATGTGGCGATCCGCTCGGGCGCAGACGCCGTCCATCCGGGCTATGGCTTCCTGGCAGAAAGCCCGCAATTTGCCCAGGCCTGCGCCGAGGCGGGCCTGAGTTTCATCGGGCCAAACTCAGACACGTTGCACCTGTTACATGACCGCTTGAAATTGAACAAAAAGTTGCAAGAGGCCACCTTGCCCGTGTTGCCGGTACGTCGCGAAAGCCTGGACGCTGAGGCCTGCCTGAAGGCAGCGGAACAAATCGGCTTCCCGTTGCTGGTCCGACCCACGGGGGTAAGCGGCGGGGCGGGCGAACGGGTAGCTTTGTCATCGGATGAACTGGCCGCCTTGTTGACGACGTACCGACGCGAGACCGAAGAGCCGCGTAGCGGCGTCTATCTGGAGCCGTGGCTGCCAGCCGCACGCCGCATCGAAATCCATGTCCTGGCCGACCATGACGGCCAGGTCATCTATCTGGGCGACTCGGAAGGGACCATCCGTCGGCGACACCAGAAGCTGATTGAAGAGTCCCCCTCGCCGGCCATGACACCAGAACTGCGCCAGGAGATGGGCCAGATAGCCTGCGATATTGCCCGAATCATTGGATTTGTCGGGATTGGCACAGTGGAGTTTTGGCTGGACTCTCAGCAGCGCTACTATTTCTTGAACATGAACCCGCGGCTGTGGGTTGGGCATCCGGTAATCGAGATGGTCACAGGCATTGACCTGGTCAAGGAGCAGATCCGCATTGCCTCAGGGCGCCGGCTGCGCTATCGGCAGGAAGACGCCGTGATGCGCGGCCACGCCATCGAATGTCGGATCCATGCCGAAGACCCCTACGATGGCTTCAAGCCGTCTGTCGGGCAGATCACCCGCCTGATCGAGCCCGGCGGGCCGTTCACCCGCGTCGAGACCGGCGTGTACGAAGGCTTCCAGGTCTCCTACTATTACGACCCGCTGCTCACCAAGCTGGTGGTCTGGGGCGAAAGTCGCGGCGAGGCCATCCTGCGCATGCGCCGCGCCCTCGCCGAATACCGCGTGGTCGGCGTGAAGACCAACCTGCCCTTCTTGCAGCACATCATGGACCGTACCAGCTTCATTGGCGGGCAGTTTGATCTGTCGAAAGAGGATGAGTACTTCACGGTGTCAGGGGGCATCCGCGATGAGCTGCTCAAGGCCGCGGCCATCGCTGCGGCCTTGCTGGCCTATCGCCAGCGGACACAGAGCCTGACCGCGTTCAGGGTCACGCAGCGGCCCAGCCCCTGGAAGGTCGCTGGACGGTGGGAGGTGATGGGCGAATGAGATACGAGGCAACGGTCGCCGGCAAGAAATTCCAGCTTGAAGTGACCGACGCCGGTGAGGTGTTTGTGAATGGCGTCAGGTGCCGGCCCGACTTCCGCAGCATTGATGGCCTGGCCCTTTATTCGCTGCTGGTGGATAACGACTCCTACGAGATGTTGGTCGAGGAAGAAGGCGGACACTTTCACGTCCTGGTTCGTGGCGAGGCGTTCGACGTGCATCTGCGCGAAATGGCCGACCTCAGGGTCAAACCTCCCGTGCAGGCCGCCCAACCACGGCCGAGCGGGCCGTTGGAGCTGCGTTCGCCCATCCCTGGAGTGGTGGTTGATGTTCCGGTTCAGGCTGGCGCTGAGGTCGAGGCCGGCCAGGTGCTGGTCGTAGTCGAGTCCATGAAGATGGAAAATGAGCTGCGCGCGCCACTCGCCGGCGTAGTACGTGAAATCCGAGTCTCCCCCGAAGAGGATGTGGACCAGGATCAGGTTCTCTTGATATTTGAGGCAATGAACGCATGAGGGCGAACTTTATGAACAATACCCCTATCAAGATTACCGACACCGTGCTGCGTGATGCACACCAGTCGCTGCTGGCGACGCGCATGCGCCTGGATGACATGCTGCCCGTCGCCGCCAAATTGGACGAGGTCGGCTATCACTCTGTGGAGATGTGGGGCGGGGCGACCTTCGACTCGGCCATGCGCTTCCTGAATGAAGACCCCTGGGAGCGTATCCGGCGACTGAAAGAGGCCATGCCCAAGACCCCCTTCCAGATGCTGCTGCGTGGACAGAACATCGTCGGCTATAAGCACTATGCCGACGACATCGTGGACCGCTTCGTGGAGCGAGCCAAAGCCAACGGCATTGACATCTTCCGCATCTTCGATGCGCTCAACGATACACGCAACATGGCGCGGGCCATGCAGGCTGCCAAACGGGTGGGGGGGCATGTCCAGGCGACCATCTGCTACACCATCTCGCCGGTGCACACCATTGATGGCTTCGTCGCGCTGGCGCGTGAGCTGGCCGACATGGGCGCGGATTCGATCTGCATCAAAGACATGGCTGGCCTGCTGTCGCCCTTCGACGCCTACGAGCTGGTCGCCAAGCTGAAGGCCGCGCTGAGCCTGCCGGTCCAATTGCACACCCACTATACCAGCGGCATGGCCTCGGCGTCCTGCGTCAAAGCCGCCGAAGCGGGCGTGGACATCATTGACACGGCCATCTCTTCGCTGTCTGGCCTGACCTCGCAGCCGCCGACAGAGACGATGGTGCGCATCTTCGACGACACGCCACGCCGTTCGGGTCTGAATCTGGACCTGCTGGCCGAAATCGCCGACTATTTCGCCGCCGTGCGTAAGAAATACGCCAGCTTCGAGAGCGGCCTCATCGGCGTGGACGTCAACGTGTTGCGCTATCAGATTCCGGGCGGAATGCTGTCGAACCTGATCTCACAGCTCCGCGAGCAGGGCGCGCTGGACCGCTATCAGGAGGTGCTGGCCGAGATGCCGCGCGTGCGGGCCGATTTGGGCTATCCGCCGCTGGTCACGCCGTCGAGCCAGATTGTGGGCACCCAGGCGACGCTTAACGTGCTGATGGGCCAGCGCTACAAGGTCGTGCCGCAGGAGGTGAAGAACTACGTCAAGGGGTTGTATGGCCGTCCGCCGGCGCCCATCAACCCGGAGGTGCGCAAGCTGGTCATCGGCGATGAAGAGCCCATTGACTGCCGCCCCGCCGACCTGCTCCAGCCTGAGTTCGAGAAGGCCAGGCAGGAGATAGGCGACCTGGCCCAGAGCGACGAGGATGTGTTGCTGTACGCCATTTTCCCACAGGTGGCGCGGCCTTTTCTGGAGCGGCGGGCGCGGAAGGTGGGCGGCAAGGAGGAGATTATCGCCGCCATTGCGGCTAAAATCGCCAAAGAGAAAGCCGCCCTGCAGAGCGCAGTCCAGGCGACCAGTCACCTGGGGTCGCTGTGGAAGCGCAGCGCGCGACGGCGGGCGCGGGCATTTGGAGGCTGGGGCCGATGGTAGAACAGTTCATGTTGACGGTCGAAGACGCGACCTATTCCATCGAAATCAAGGGCAATCAGGTGTTGGTCAACGGCTACCCGCTGACCATCGAATGGAATGAAGATGTGGTCAAGGTCAACGGCGTCGAGCACAAAGTCGAGCTGATGGGCGACCGCGCGCTGGTGGACGGCATCGCCTACGACTTTGAGGTGGAATGGCCCAGCGACGAGCTCGATGCCATGAGCGGCGCCAGCAAGGCAGCCGAGGTGACAGTCGCCGAAGGCGCGGTGCGGGCCATCATGCCCGGCAAAATCATTCGCATCAACGTCAACGAAGGCGACGCGGTGCAGAAGGGCCAGGTGGTGGCTATTCTGGAGGCAATGAAGATGGAAAACGAGCTCAGCGCGCCCATCGCCGGCGTGGTGAAGCAAATCTTCACGCCGGTCGGCGCGACTGTGGAGAAAGATCAGCCGATCCTGGAAATCGAGTGACGCTACTCGCTGGCCTGCTTGCTGCTCAGATATTTTCCGACGTAGTGGGCAAACTGTTCCAGGTCATCCAGGTTGTGTTGCAAGTAGTCATAGACCTTCCGCACGTCCACTTCAACATAAAGGTGCACCAAAACGTTGCGAAATTGGGCCATCCTCGCCATCTTCTTGGCAAAATCTTCGGGGAAGACGCCCATCTCGGCCAGTTTGAGAAAAATGCCCCTATAACTTTCCGGAGTGGCAACGGACTGTTCCGCGAGAATGATGCTGCCAATGTCTAGAGCCGCCTGGATCGCCACCTGAAAGTCGCGTTCCGCTGAAGCATGTAGCACGTGCTGGCGCACAAACTCATCATAGGACAGGCTCTGAAGGTTTCTTAAGGCGTTCACACAGTTGGCGATAACGCTCAAGCGCGTCGTGATGGGGGTTGTGTCCATTCAGCAGCTCTCCCTTGCGAGCGCGCTCCAGGATGGCGCGCTCGTGTCGTTCCAAAATGGGTTTGAAATCTAGATACATGCTCACAGTACGTGCGGTGAACCCGACGCGCCTGGCCTCATCACGACAGTAAATCAGTACGCCATCGCGCAGCACCCGATAGGCCAGGGCGAGGGGAGCCTCATTGAGGATCAGGACATCCACCTCATTGGTCTGCATGTGGTGGGAAATGTGGTCCATGAGCGCCAGGCGTTTTTCAAAGGCGTGGCTGTCATCCAATCCGTCCACCAGCAATACGGCCACGTCAATATCGGAAAGTGGTCCGGCCTGGCCGCGCGCATGCGAGCCGAAAAGATAGGCCAGAACCACCTCATCCAACAGGGAAGCATCCTCCAACTGTCGAAAGGCTGTTCTTAGAGCTTCGAGCAGCGAGCGTGAATCGTCCATTAGATTACCCTCTACGCAGGTATCCCAAACCCACTGTCACTGTAGCCGCTTTTGCCACCATTGTCAAATGGCGGAAGTGTCATTTTGACGTAAAGTGGCGATTGGCGGTATAATCGCAGTCTGACAGCCAGGTGAATTCAGTGAAATATTAGGGGAGATGTCCGATCAACCATTTTGTGCAGCCGATGGCCCAGCCGTCAGCCGAATGTGAGGCCGCCGATGAGGGCGTGTCGGTCGTCATTCCAGTGTACAATGAAGAAGAGGCCGTGTTGGGGGTCATCCGCCAGGTGCAGCGCGCGCTGACCGAGAGCGGCATCCCATACGAACTCATCGCTGTAGACGACGGCTCGACCGATGACTCCTGCGGGGCCATCTGCCAGGCGGAGGACGTGATTCTGGTGCGCCATCCGACCAACCGCGGCTATGGCGCCGCGCTGAAGACCGGCATCCGGCGGGCGCGCTTCGAGCGGGTCGCCATCATTGACGCCGACGGCACCTACGCGCCGGAGAGCCTGGTCGAGCTGGTGGCCCACTGGGGCGACAACGACATGGTCGTCGGCGCGCGGGTCGGCAAAGACGCCGCCATACCGGCCCTGCGCCGGCCAGCCAAGTGGCTGCTCAACCAACTGGCGAACTACCTGGTGGGGGTGAAAATCCCCGACCTGAACTCTGGCCTGCGGGTCTTTCGCCGAAGCGTCGCCCTGCGCTTCTTCAATCTCTTGCCCTCCGGCTTCTCGTTCACCACGACCATCACCCTGGCGATGCTGAGCAACGACTACCTGGTGGCCTACGTGCCCATTCCCTATGCCGCGCGCATTGGCTCGTCCAAAATCAGGCCCATCCGCGACACGGTCAATTTCGTCGGACTGATCCTGCGCACGTTCATGTATTTCGCGCCGCTCAAGGTGTTCGCGCCGGTCAGCCTGGCTTTTCTGCTGGCCGCGCTGGTCAAGACGGGCATCAATGTCGTGGCCTATCAGAACGTGAGCACTTCGGACCTGCTGTTGTGGGTCACCGGCATCATTCTCGGCATGATGGGCCTGCTGGCCGACCTGATTGATAAGCGCAGTTAGGGGTTTACGATGCGTGTTCTGCTGATTAACCCGCCGCGCGAGAACGAGCTGCTGGGCAACAACCCGGCCATTATTGACGAGGAACGTGGCTACAATCCGCCGCTCGGCCTGCTCTACCTGGCCGGCTACCTGGAGCAGTTCACCGACCACCGCGTCGAGGTGCTCGATGCCCAGGTCGAAGAGCTGAGCTACGATGCCTTGCAGGCCGAGATCGTCCGCCGCCAGCCGGATGTGGTCGGCCTGACGGCGATGACCTTCACCCTGATTGACGTCATCAAGACAGCGCGGCTGGTCAAGGCGGCCAATCCTTCTACGCCGGTGGTGCTGGGCGGCCCGCATGTCCACCTCTTCCCCAAAGAGACGCTGGCCTTTCCAGAGGTGGACTACCTGGTGTTGGGCGAGGGGGAGGCTGCATTCGCCGAGTTGCTGGAACGCATCGGCGACCCGGCCGGGCTGGCGCAGGTGCCGGGCCTCGCCTTCCGCAGCCGTCATTCTGAGCGCAGCGAAGGTTCTCGCGCCGCCCCACCAGACGGCATCGTCATCACCGGCATTCGCCCGCTGGAGGACGACCTCGACCGGCTGCCGTTCCCGGCTCGCCATCTCACCCCCTATCACAAATACTCGTCCGTCATCGCCAAACGCGCGCCCATCACCACCATGTTCACCAGCCGCGGCTGCCCCTATCAGTGCATCTTCTGCGACCGGCCGCATCTGGGCAAGAAATTCCGCGCCCGCTCAGCCAAAAACGTCGTGGATGAGATGGAGGAGTGCATTGCCCTGGGCATCCGCGAATTCCTGGTCTACGACGATACGTTCACCATCCAGCGGCAGCGCGTGCTCGACATCTGCGACGAAATCATCCGCCGCAAGCTGGACATCGGCTGGGACATCCGCGCGCGGGTCAACACTGTAGATGAGGAGATGCTGCGCCGGCTGCGGCAGGCCCGCTGCGAACGCATCCATTACGGCGTCGAGGCCGGCACCGACCGCGTGCTGAAGGTGTTGCAGAAGGGCATCACCCTGGAGCAGGCCCGCCAGGCCTTTCGGGCGACGAAGCGGGCCGGCATCTCGACCCTGGCCTATTTCATGCTCGGCTCGCCGACCGAGACGCGCGACGATGTCTTGCAGACCATCGCCTTCGCCCGCGAGCTCGACCCCGATTTCGTGCACATCACCATCGTCACGCCGTTCCCCGGCACGAAGCTGTACTTCATGGGCCTGGAGCAGGGGCGGTTCTCGCACGACTTCTGGCGCGAATTCGCCGCCAACCCGACGCCCGACTTTCAGCCGCAGTACTGGGAGGAGCACCTGACCCGCGCCGAGCTGCAGGAGCTGGTCACCTACGCCTACAAGAGCTTCTACGGGCGGCCTGGCTACATCGTGCGGCGGCTGGCGCAGGTGCGTTCGCCCGGCGAACTGGCGCGCAAAGCCCGCGCCGGCCTGAAAGTGTTCCTGATGAAGCCGGGGAAGTAAAGATTTGCTGTTGGTCACCCGGCCATGTTATAATCAATCCGAATCGAAATTAAAGCGTGTACAGGTCGTCGTTGGTGAGGTCAGATCATGGCAGTTCTGGATATTCTTATACGAGAACTGGAAGGCTTGCCACAGCATGAACAAGAAAATGTGCTCTCGTTTGTTCGTTTCTTGAAGATTGGTCTTGCGGATAGCCAATGCCTTCGAGAGCGTTATCACACCTCTCTGGCGCGAGTGCGTCATATTGCCGAAGAACGCGGGATCACTGAGCAAGATGTTATGGAAGAAATTAGAGCCGTCCGTTCCGAGCGGCCATGAGAGTAGTGCTGGATACCAACATCTTGGTCTCTGCCGTTTTAGGCGGGCGACTTGCCGCCATACTGGACGCTTGGGAGGCGGGCCA
>DAOTYC010000201.1:0-5844 GCA_034435095.1 Anaerolineae bacterium
CGTTTGAAGAAACCGCCCGGAATTCTGCCCGCCGCGTACAGGCGTTCTTCAAAATCCACGCTGAGCGGGAAGAAGTCCACGCCTTCGCGCGGCTGTTTGGAGGCTGTGGCGGTAGCCAGCAGCATCGTATCGCCCGATTGGACGAGGACTGCGCCGCCAGCCTGCTGGGCCAGTTTGCCACAATGAAACTGAATGGTATTTGGCCCGATATGAGTTGTAAATGTACTTTCCATAAACTATCTATATTCTCCTTTATTCTAACCTTCGAGTTGAGTTCTCGAAAGCCACAAACGCTGGAGGTCAGGGACTGGAGACTGCCACCCAACTGACGCGCTGAGTTACACTCTCCAATACCAGACCTACAGCGTGGCTCCGGCATTTCCTACAGAGACACAACAGACCCCGACGCACTGCTCAAAGAGCGAGGCAAAGACAAAACCCTCCTTTCATCCCCGTTCGTTAATGTTCTGAACAAAACTAAACGAGCAGATAAGACTGGCCTGCAACTTGCCGTCTTCCCCCGCTCGTTCAGTGAGCCAAACTGTTATGTCATACATTGGCCAGCAGGCCAATTGTCACTTGCGAAGACCCAGCCTCTCAATGACCTGCCGGTAACGTTGCACGTCCTTGCGGTTCAGATACGCCAGGTGACGACGACGCTGCCCCACCATTTTCAGTAATCCACGCCGGGAATGGTTGTCATGTTTGTTTTGCTTGAGATGCTCGATCAACTGGTTAATTCGCGTGGTGAGCAGAGCAATCTGCACTTCCGGTGAACCAGTGTCTTTGTTATGCAGGTGAAATTGTTGAATAATATCACCCTTCTGAGATTTTGATAACGGCACGCTATGTCCCTCCCTCAAGTCTTACCATAACGACCGAAGTCGCTTCGTATTGTCTCTATATTACACTGAGGGGGTATTATATCATAAGTGCCCGAAATTGTAAAATTTCACAGTGCGCCGTAGGGCGTGCCGGTCACCGTCTTAACCAGGGCCCAGAAGTTGTCCAGCGGCGTGTCCAACTGGATGTGATGGGTCGGCGCCAGGATGAGCCCTCCGCCTTTGCCCAAAGTCCTGAGCCGCTCAAGTACCTCTCTCTCAACATCGGCGGGGGAACCGAAAGGCAGAGTATGTTGTTCGTCTATCGAACCCCAGAAGCACAGGTGATTGCCAAACTCCTTCTTCAGCCTGGTCGGGTCCATTGATTGCGATTGAACCGGGTTGAGGATGTCTACCCCAACCTCGATGAGGTCGGGGATGATGGGATAGATGAATCCGTCTGAGTGATAGGCGACTTTAAGCATGGGATTGGTGCGTTTGAGCGTAGAGATAAACTCGGCCATGCGCGGTTTGAAAAATCTCCGCCAGACCGCCGGCGAGATGATCATGCTGTGCTGTGCGCCCATGTCATCCCCTATCCAGATCATGTCCACACCCAGTTGCGTCAGCCTGGTTGCGGCCGCGAGATGATACCGGTAGGGGATGTCCAACAGCCTTTCGGCCAGGTCTGGGTTAAGGCTGAAGTCCATCAGCATCCGCTCGTATCCGCGCAGCGCCCAGGCTGTCTCGAAGATGGTCGTAACCGTCACCCCCACTATCCAGTATTCGTCTTTGTATTCCTTGATAACTCTCTCTGCCTCAACGTAGAGCTCTGGACGATTGGGGTCTGGAGATTGGTAAGTGTCTATCGCGTCATCCTGCGCCAAGGGGTGACCGACCATCTCGGTGTAGTGGCCTATGCCGAACTTCGTTTGATAGGGCACATTCTTCCAGGAAACGCCCCATTCATCGGTGTAGGTCTCCCCATCCTGACTGTAGGTTTGGGTAGCATAGTAGGAATTCGCCCAGCCCACCGAGGTCAAAAGCATGTCCTGATCGAGCTTCCGTTCGATGATGTATGTATTGCCGCCGCCATGTGGATTGTGCATCTCATCGTCGGCAATTTGCAGGTCGGCTTTCAGCCGCGCCGCAAATTCGGGCGTGAAGCTGGCCTGCCAGGGGCATCGGTCTGGCTCCTCGTGACTGAGAGCAAGCAACACACGCTCACGATGTTTCATCGCTTAAACTCCTGACGCGCAACATCAGACCAGTTTTCTCCTCAGCACGGCGTGCATGGAGACAGACAGGACAATAATCAGACCATAGATCAGTTGTGTCCAGAAGCCGGTGAGTCCCGAGGCCACGATGCCGGCGTTGATCGCGCCAATGATGAACGAGGCGACGAATGTGCCAAAGATGGTGCCCGTGCCGCCAAACACGGACGTGCCGCCCAGGAAGACGGAGGACAATGTGCTCAGCATATACCCCTCGCCTAGGGTCGGCCAGTAATACAGCACTTCCAGGCTGGCGACCAGTCCGGAAAAAGCCGCGGCGACGCCCACGATGGCAAATACCAGCATCTTGGTGCGAGCCACGTTGACGCCCATCAGTTTGGCGCTTTCGACGTTATCGCCAACCAGATACACATGCGCGCCGAAACGGTGGCGGTTTAGAAAGACCCAGACCACAATGGCTACCAGAATGGCCCATAGCATCTGCGCCGGCACGCGCCCACCCAGCCGCCCGACAAGGCCGTCGTGGAGAATCGTCCCTTGAGTTGAGATCAGCGAGCTGCCGTTGCCGCCGGTAATGACCAGCACCACGCCGCGCCAGAAGAACTGCGTCCCGATTGTCGCCACCAGCGACGGTATGCCGATTGCCGTCACAATGAACCCGTTCAACAAACCGGCTGCCAGACCGGCCAGCAGGCAAGCCAGGACGGCCAGCTCCAGACTGTTGGTTACACCAAAGACAAGGAAGAATGCTGTCATGCCCCACGACATGATCGAGGGAAACGACAGGTCAATCTCGGCCGCAATGATCACCAGCGTCAAGGGCAGGGCGATGATGGTAAAGAATGGCGTTGTTGACATAAACGCCTGGTAGATTGGAAAGGAAAGGAAGGTTCGTGGCGATCCGACGAGGAACGCCAGCCAGACAATCAGCGCGACAACAACAATTCCGATTTGGAGCCCAAACCTCTTGATTGGCCTGAGCAAACCACCCTGCTCTGGTTCCGCCTGGCACATCGCCTGGCTTACTTCTCTCTCAACACTTGACATCGGCTCACCTTCCTACGACAGAAAGAAAAGAGTGCGAAGACAAATGGGACAGCCAATCTCAGTCCATGCTGCCCGTCTGAGCGACCCGATACATCTTTTCCATGAGCTGTTCGAGTGTAATATCCTTGGTCAGGAATTCGCCGGCGACCGCGCCTCTGTCCAGCACCACCACCCGGTCGGCCACCGAGTACACGTGAAACACATTATGGTCAATGAAGATGCACGCTTTGCCCGCCTGTTTAATATCGCGCACAAAATCCAGCAATTTCTTGGTTTCCGATAACGAAAGCCCCATGGTCGGTTCGTCCAGAATAATCAATTCGGCCTGGAAGTACAGGGCACGCACGATTGCGACGCCCTGTTTTTCCCCGCCTGAGAACGTCCGCACAATGGAATCGGGCGAAACGGCCGACGAAGTGAAGCCCATCGAGCCGATCATCAGATTGCGGGTCTCTTGTTTCATTTTGCGGACGTCGAGAAACCCGAGCTGATTCGCCAGCTCACGCCCCATGAAGATATTGCGCCAGAGGGGCTGTTGGTCGGCCAGAGCGCGCTCCTGGTAGACCGTTTCAATGCCAAGCTCGCGGGCCTTGGCTACAGACACGTCGGTCCACTTCTGGCCGTTGAAGTATATCTCTCCGCTGTCGGGGCGATGATAACCGGTCACGATCTTAATCAGGGTTGATTTGCCGGCGCCATTATCGCCGAGCAGGCCAACGATTTCGTTGCGCCCCACCGCAAAATTGACGTGGCGCAAGGCTTCCACTTCGCCAAAACATTTGCTGACATCTTTCATCTCAAGGATGTAATCCATACCTGCTCCCCGTACACTGAAATCGCTTGCTGTGGTGCAAACAGCAACGGGGCAAAGGACGGTAGGACACTGCCCGCCGATATGCGGCGTAAGTTAACGAACTTCGCCGCGAGGTTCGAGCACTTGAGACCCAGAGTGTCCTTTGCCCCGTGCGACATGGGCTTGTAGCCCTCCACTGCCATCAAGACTGAGAGGGCTATCGCTCCATTACATGCGTTAGCGGATTTCCTTCTCCACCAATGGCGCCAGGAGTTCGATGTTGTTCTTGTCGGCAAAGCCACCGCCCGTGTCGATGTGCAAACCGGAGAAGCCATAAACCTTGGTCAGGCAGATTTGCAGGATGGGCAGGTAGCCCTGCAACCAGGGTTGCTGATCGATGACCAGGTCGGTCCAGCCGCCGCGCACAGCCGCCAACGTCGCCGGCGACATGTCGAAGCCAACGCCCAGGATGTCATCCGGCCCCTTGCCGGCGGCCTTGAAGTATGTCTCCTGCGTGGCCGTCAGGCCGCCATGGTCGGTCACGACGACCTTGACGTCCGGATGCGAGGACACATAGCCGGCAAAGGTCGGCGTGCCAGCCGCCGGGTCGGCGTTGGTCGCCGCGTCAATTTCGAGATAATCTACTTTCAGCCCGGCTTCTTTCAGGGCATCAATCACGCCTTTCGTGCGCTCGCCGCGGGTGGGTTGAGAGAGCAACCCCCAGACCATGGCCAGGTCGCCTTCCTTGAGGCCAAACCGCTTGACCGTCTCTTTGCCCAGCGCGTAGCCAGTGGCGTAGAGCTCCTGGCCGACGTATCCAAAGCCATTGGAGACGTATTTCGCTTCGATTCGAGGCAGGGCGGTGTTTTGGCTGGTGACGATGATGCCGTTCTTTACGGCCTCATCAATCAACGGCTCAAAAGCGTCCTCGCCAGGATGGCCCATCACGGCGATGCCATCGGGCATGGTTGCAGCCGCTTCTTTGAACTGCTGGATCATTTTCTGCGGGTCCCAATCGGAAAATACGTAGTCCACCTTGGGGCCCAGGTCCAGCTCAGCCTGTTTTGCACCGTTGTAGACATTGTTGGCGAAGACGCCACCGGCAGGCCCGCCAGGGAAGAACACTATCCTGACGTTTTTACACCAGTCAGCCGTAGGTTCAGTTGCGAAAGCTGTGGGAGCCAACATGGACAACAGAAGTAAAGCCACGACCACCACAAACCACTTCTTCGGGTTCATCTGTTTCCTCCTTGAATAAACTCTAGACTGAATTCTGTTGGATTGCTTGCACAGCCCGTTGCTGCTTAAGCCTGAGGAACATCACCAGGACAGCCGTACTTTGGAACGTTGCGTCTAGACCCGCTCACCACCTCCCTTCAAGAATACCACGTTGAGAGGCCGTCAAACGCCCAGAACAACAAGTCGCGCAAAGCTAACGCCTTGGACACAACCCATTATATCATAAGACACATATCCCGTCAAGCCATTTCCCACATCGTGGAATGCAGGAGAGAACAATCGAATTTCGATTCTGGCTTAAATCCTCAAGATATGATATAATCTGCCATGTCCTGCAAAAATTGTGAGGGGAGGGTGTAAACATTCCATGAGACGTAAGGTTTCCGCCAGGCCCTGGCGTCTGAAGGCTTCTTTTTCGATGGTCACCATAGCTCTGATAAGCGTTGTGGTTCTGTTCGGCGCCTCAGGATGCTCCATGGCAGGCATCTACCCTGCTGCGCCCACATCGGCAGAGCCTCTCCAGGGCACGCAACCGCCGGTGGCAACAGGAGCGACAGAAGTCGTCGCGCAGGTCTCGACGGAACAGCCGGCGAACACAGTCGCCCCCAGCCCCACCACTGCTTCGCCGACGCCATCTGCATCCCCCACACCAGAACCCAGCGCAACGCCCACCGCAGTTACTGAAACGCCTACCACCGAGCCCACAGCC
>DAOTYC010000202.1:0-19612 GCA_034435095.1 Anaerolineae bacterium
CCCGTAAGCGTCGGCCTTCCTTCCAATCTTTTGCTTCGTGTGATCGTTTCTCGTCCATGCCGCTTATTATACACCATAAGCGGCCAAAATTTAAAAACTTGCGTTCCGGTCAGTAGTTGATACGAACAGAACTTACTTCGGTGAAGCCGACTCGTTCCTCTCGAGTTCCCACAACTTCACGTATGTAACTAGGTAATAGAATGCCATCAGCAGGCTCAGTATCAGGCCATGCAAACCATCTCGAAACCCTTGGGCAATGAAGTATCTATTCCAGAATTCCTTCGCGGGCTGGTAGAACAGCTTCAGTGGGTGAAATGATCGATGTCGCGCTCTGAGGCGCTGCGCCTCAGCCGTTGTATATCTGTTCATTTTTTCGACCCACTGACTGACGCTAGAATAATTTAAGTGAAAGATGGCCATTTCTGAACCAGAGTAGGGCAGCGTGAGGACAGCCCCAGATACCTCAGGCTGCGAATGCACCTCAGGCCTCCATGTTACATGGCCACGACGAAACAGCCTGGTTAGAGCGTGGTGTCCCCAGCCAGAGCGATCAATGATCTTGCCGAATATCGAATGGCAAAACGGAATGCGCACCGCCGTGAACTGAGGTGACCCACGGATAAGCGCGCGGATCACCTCAGCAAGCTTCGGAGGCACTCTCTCATCTGGATCAAGCATGAGGATCCAGTCACCCGTTGCCAATTCAAAGGAGAAATTGCGTACCAATTCCACCCAATTCACGTGCGGGTGCTCATACACCTTGGCACCAAACCTTTTGGCGATCTCCACTGTATCATCACTGCTACCTAAGTCAACTACAACAATCTCGTCAGCCCATTCGACGCAGCGCAGGCAATCATTTAACATGTGACTTTCGTTATAGGCTACTACAACGACTGATAGCTTAGGGCAATTGGTGTAAGTCAAAGATTCTTCCTTTGGGGTATCCAACATCCCAACACTCTGCGACCTTAGGGTGGCTGTGAGTTGGAGGCTGAAGTTATGGATAAATATGCGAACAGTCAAAGAAGCCATCAACCGGTCTCATCCGCAGCATGCTTGTAATGAACGTCCAAAACTAGCGCCGCAATTGGATTCTTTCTAAGCAATTGCTGGATCCGACCGGCGACATGGCAGATTGTGGACAGATTTAGCCAATCTAATAATGAACCGCCTCGTCATATACTTGACGGAGCTGAGCTCCAACCACTGGCGGGCTAAAATGTGTTGCGACTCGTTCACGAGCAGCGCGAGACATGTGGGCGCGCAGATCATCATCACACACGAGACGTTCCAGCGCTGTAGTTAATGTCTCGATGTTACCTATCGGGCAGGTAAAGCCGGTCACCCCATCCGACACAATCTCAGGTAGGGCCGCAATATTCGTAACTACGGCAGGCAAACCGTGCGACATGGCTTCAAGGACGCACATGCCAAAACCCTCTGCGTAGGCCGGTAACACGAACAAGGAATGTTCTTGATAGACATTATCAATTTCCAAGTGACTCACACTTCGCAGCCAAGCCACTCCATATGGTATGGCCTTCGACCATGTATAATTGCTGATGATAGTCAGGGTGACTTTATGTCCGAACCGGGCGCGCAAGTCTGAGAAAGCTTGCAGGAGTGCTATACCACCCTTTCGGACGAAGTCATTCCCGACAAAGAGCAGCTTTAACTGATCATCAGCTTGACGACTCCGGAGCTCGGGTACGAATAAGCCTGGCGATACAACCGACAGTAGCGAACCGTCGGTCCCTTCGTCAATGTAGTAATCACGCGCCCATCGAGACCAGAGCAGAATGCGCCGCGCCGGCCCACTGTGGAAGAAGCTATCATAAATCTCGAGTCTTCGTTGTAGCAGCTTCATCACACAACCGTATACAGCGATTCTTCGATCTGACCACTCTTTGTAAGTGCGTAGACCATAGGTTGGGGCAGAACTGGCACTGATGACAATAGGCGCTCGGTTCTTGAGATTCCCCGCGAGATGCACTGCCCAACCGTGAATATGAATCAGATCAAAATGCTCATTCGTTCCGAACGTTTGAACCCATGTATGAGGCAACAACCCACAGCGCGATTCACCCAGCCAGTGGAAAAGCTTGTGAACCCAAGGCACTCGCCAGCCTTTTGAGTCTCGTATCAAGTCGTCATGAAAGATATATTCGACCCCACGGGGTGGGTAGCGTAACAGAGATTCTGTGTAAGCATCCTCACCAGTGAAACCGCCACCTCTGGCCAGGGGAGCAATCAAAAGACACCGTATTCTGCTAGACATTCTTATTGCTTTCCAGAACTGTATCAGGCCAGTACAAGATTGGCACTAGTCAGGCCTTCGTTGCCGTTTTGATAGAACATATCGGTACAACTCTCCCAACTGACGCACCTGATTCTCAATTGTCCTGTCCTGGACGGACTGGCGAGCCGCTTCCTGCATCCAAAGCCGACCTTGCTCGGGCAACGTCAGGGCGCGTTCCATCGCCTCTGCCAACGCAGGCACGTCGTCACAATCTAAAAGAAGGCCATTCACGCCATCGTGAACGACCTCCGGCACACCGCTGTTGCGCGTCGCCACCACGATACGACCAGCAGCCAGCGCTTCGAGCACGCTGTTGGGCAGTCCCTCAGGCATGTCGCTGCGAGAGGGCAAAACGACCAGGTCTAAGTCCTGCAAAATGGCCGGTACATCGCGACGAAACCCGGTAAAATTGATATGCGATTCGACACCTAAGGCGGCCGCTCTGTTTTTCAGGAACTCTATATAAGATCCGCTCTCTGCATCGTCGCCCACGACAACGAACCGCACATTCGACGTTCGTTTGAGAACCGTAGCGGCCGCCTCCACAAAATCCTCAATTCCCTTTTCTGGAACCACCCGTCCGACCACGCCGACGAGACGAACTGATGGCGAAAGCCGAAGTTCCTGACGGAATGCGCCAGCCGGGTACACTGCCGCCAACTTATCCATTTCAATTCCATCGTGAATCAAATGAACCTTATTCCGTGGCACGCCACTGGTCAGAAGTCTATCTACTACCGCGTGCGAAACCCCCACAATTGCCTCGGCTTCCGCCAACCACGGCTGGAGCCCTTGTATCTCAGCCTCGGACAACAAATTGCGAACGTGGCACACCACCGGACAACCCGTGAGCTGGCCAGCTCGCACCGCGAATTCAATGAGCCACTGGTGATTGAGGTGGATCACATCGGCCTGAGTCTTTTTGACCCAAGATCGCAGGGTCCACAGGGTCTGAAGATAGCGCAGCGGGTTGGGCCAACGCAGTGCATGATAATGGACAACTCCGACCGGAAAACCCAGCTCTTCGAAGGCGTCGGAGAGCGGCCCACGTCTAGGGACCAATACGCCAACTGGCTGAAAGTTCCCCTGCGAGGCGAAGCGCATGATATTCAGCAGATTTGTTTCTGCGCCGCCGATACCGCTATAGTGGGCAATAAAAAGCACTTTGGTCATGGTTCCACTTGTTGTTTCAATACATGGTACTTCATGGTCTAACTTCTGTGCGGAGAAGTGAAGAATACAACAATCTCAGATGTTCGACCTGTCGCTGCATGCTGAAATCCCTGGTTACTTTCTCGTAAGCTGCCGACGTAATGGCAGACGCACGTTCAAGAGGCAAGTTTAAGGCATCTAAAATACCTCGGGCCAAGTCCGCTGGATTATGCGGGCTGACCAAAATCCCAGTCTGCCCGTCTTGCAGAATTTCGCAAACCCCCCCAACTTTGGTTGCTACTACCAGCGTCCGACTGGCCATGGCTTCCAGGACGGCATCCGATAAACCTTCCATCCATGACGCAAGTACGAACACGTCGAGTTCTCTCAGGATTTGTGGAATATTCTTTCGGAATCCTAGAAAAGACACGTGATCCTGCAATCCCAGTCTTCGACAGGTATGCTTGACTTCTCGCTCGAACTGCCCTCCGCAACTATCCTGACCAACCACGATAAAACGCACTTTAGCGCCACGCCCAACGACAATTCGAGCCGCCTCAATGAAATCTAAGACCCCCTTTTCTCTTTCGAGCCGTCCAATCAGGCCAACTAAAGTTATGTCATCACTGATACTCACGGCGTCACGCAGAGAACGGTCATTGCTCGAGCCAGAAAAACAACCTGTATTTATCCCGTCATAGACAACCACAATTTTTTCAGCAGGGATCCCATAACGCACTAAGTCCTGCTTCACCGCATTGGAAATCGCAACAATGCGGCTCATTTTCGAAAGCCAACGCCTCTGAGGAGGTATTACATAACCGTTTGTGTCAATGCTGCGGACGTGACACACAGTTGGTTTACCGCTGATTTGTCCCAATCGAAATGTGTAGTGAGACAAAAACTGCAGGTTGTGATGTATCACATCCGCCTTAGTCCGCCGAACCCAGAAATTCATCTCTAGCAGAGTCTGAAAATATCGGAGCGGGTTAGGAAGTTTGAATCCATAATAGGATACAATACCTACAGGAATCCCCTTACTTTCAATCTCTTCTTTGAGTGAGCCATCACCAGGGATGAGAACTGCTGCCGGTTCCACCCCGAACTTAGGGCCATACTCCAGAAGGTTTAACAGATTAGTCTCAGCACCTCCTATGCTCGTTGCAGGGTTTATGTACAGTATCCTCACGGACAAATCCACCCCGGTCTAGTAGTGAATCTTATCACCCATCAGTCTAATTAGCCCTGCCCTGTTTTTCCACGGGTAACTATTTCCGAAAAAACAGACTTTGAAGCAAAATCACAGCAAGTATACCTCCAACTGCAGATGCCACTGCAATCACGAACGGAATCCATTGAGGAGGCATTTCATTAAAATCCCTCGATATTTGTCCACGGTAAGCCAGCAGAGTAGGACGTGGTATGACAAGCGCAGTTGAAGTCCTAATCGCTTCCACTGTTGCCTTAGGCGTAGGGGTCACAGTAGCGCTATTCGTTGCTACTGGCCTTGGCGATGTGGCCGGCGCAGCAATGTCTCGACAAGAGTAAAACAACCCTACTTTCGCTGCTGCCCACACAGCACAGAGTTGATTACCCCCCACAATTGCTAGAAAGGGGCTGTTGGTCTCCTGATGCTTTAGGTCAATTTTGACCTGTTTTCTCCCATCAAAATCGGGAAGCGGCGGGGGGAGTTGGACAGGGGGCGTCCAGTGACCATTCTCAAGGCAAGTATAAAAAACCCACTCGTCGCTCGCCACCATGACATGCGCTGTTCCCACCCCATCAATTGCGATTCCTGGCGACTCCGTCATTCCTCCACCTACTGTTTGAGGCAAGATGACTTCCATCGGAGACCATGTGCGCCCACCATCCTCAGAAATGCGCGCGTAACGACCGGCCAGTCCGACATCGCCGTTCCAGACAGCCACCACTGTTCGACCATCTACCACCGCCAAAGCAGCTTGAGTGTGGTGCATGGGGCCAAGCTCGAAAGGCGCGCTCCATGTTTCATCCCCATCGATGCGATGAGCATAAAAGAGCCCCAGTGGCGGATACGCCCGATTTGGGTACGACGACCAGGTCACATGAATAGTTCGGGAGCTGTCAACCGTCAGCGCAGGGTGGCCGGTATATACCGCCGCCTCAGTACTGTTAGAACCGGCCCGCGCTACCCCCACCGTTTCGGGCGCTGACCACGGTGCATCCCCTCCATCAGATTGCACAAGCTGGACACTTCCTTGCCCAGTCGTATAAGCCACAAGAACGCCTAAGCTATCGTTGGCCACGATCGCAGGTTGAGTCGTCGCCAAGTCGGCTATGCATTTGGCCCGGTTCATCCAGACTCGCGCCGATCTTGCCTCGCTAATGTGTGCCCACGAGTACTTAAGGCACACATCGTTCCAGACCATGTGCAACCTTCCCAGATCATCGAGGGCGACACGAGGATGAAAAACCGCCCCGCTACCACTGATGATATTGACAGGGTCGGACCAAGACGTCGCATTCCACGTGGAATAGAAAATATCCCGATTTTGCTCTTCACTCTCTAGGCCGGCAATTACCACATCGTCTGCGGCTGAACCACTCCAGAAGACGTGAAGGGTTCCTGTAGTATCAACCGCCAACGCATTCCCCGTCATGCTACCAGGAGGACGCGGCACCACAGCGGGTTGCGCCCAGTCACTTACCGGCGCCCAGGCGAGTGTCGCCAACGTCCATACCATCGAACTACCGAGCAGGACAAGTGCCAGAAACCCAGGATTTGTCAGCAATGATGCCGGTTTATCCTCTAACAACTTTTTTGTCATAATGTCCTTTTGGCTCAGCCGTGGAACTATTTCTCCAAAATCCGTCTCTCCAAAAAGCGATTTGCTCGCTTCAACACAGAATGTATCGCAATGGACAATACACCTCGATTTCCCAGCCAGCGACGATCACCCCATAGTCCCAACAGGCACAACTTCGGCACGGGACCGTAAATCTTGTCACGGTAACATGCAAACGCCATTGAAATCCTTAACTCAGACAACATCCTTGCCTCCAGTGCAGCGCGGCGATATTGAGAAGACGGCATCATTCGAGACACCCTCTGAACGAAACCAACCGACACCAATGCAGCGTCCTCATGACTCAGGCTTGGCCGCAACACTACATGATAAAGGTCCATCACCTTGCGCAAAGCCAGTAGTTCAAAATCAGATTCCCACAAGTCTCGTTGAGGGTAAACCTCAAGCGATTTATCAAAATATTTCGATGCCGAAAGGCAATCGCCTTCAGCGACATGCTGTAAACCAAGCTCCAGGTAGCACCTCGCCAACGCTTCATCCGACACCAGCGCGCTGCCATATTCCCGGAATCGCCGCTCCAAAGCCTTCTCGACCGCCATCCTCGCGCACCGCCGCTGCTCCGCCGCCCGCACCGACGACAACGACGCCGAATGCATCCGCAGGCTGTACAGCACTTCCGGCAGATTGGCCACCTCAAACCGTTCGCTCATACGCAGCCACAGATCGTAGTCCTCGGCGGGTTCAGCCATTTCATAACAATGATTGCCGACAGCTTCCAACGCCTTTTGCCTCAGCATGACCGAGCCATGGCAAAAGCGGTTTCCATATAAAAGAGCATCCTGGATTTCTGAGTTGCTGGCCAAGACCTCAACCGTGGATAGGGGTAGACCGTGAACATCAATTCTCTGGTAAGCCGTACCCAACATGCCTACCTGAGGATTGCTCTCCAGAAATTGCACCTGCTTCGCCAAACGTTCCGGGTGGGAAACGTCATCCGCATCCTGGCGGGCAATATAATCTCCCCGCGCCAACACCAGACCTCTGTTCAGCGATTTGGTCAGACCCATGTTGCGTTCATTGCGCACAAGGCGAATTCTCTCGTCGTTGTAACTGTCAAGTATCGCCTTCGTGCCATCGGTCGAGCCATCATCAATAATGAGAAACTCAAAGTCTCGAAATGTCTGGCACAGGATACTTTGCACAGCCTCATCGAGATATTGTTCGCCGTTGTAGACTGGCATAAGGACGCTGACACGAGGAGAAAAGTCGTTCATGTTGTCTCAAACCCTGATCCAACCATCCGGCACCAGGTCCGACGTATCTCGGTCCGGTTCATTAAACCACCTTTGGGGCGCAAGCACGATTTTCCCCGCCCTGGCGTTGAGCCACGCCCCCCACCAACTGAACGAGCTGTTGGCGATGATGTGATGCCGGCATAGGCTCATCAGGCGCAGGTCTTCATACTCCCGCCCATCGCGGTTATGCGTGACAAAGGTCATCGGGTAAGCGAAACGTAAATTCTCCGCAGCCCATTCTGGCTCATCGGAAAAAACAAAGAAATGAGGCTTACCCACTCTGTCCGCCATGAAGCGCACACACGCAGCATAGTAATCCAAACCACACACGCCGTGAACCCGGTTCGTCAGCGGGTTGGACACATAGTCACCGCGCCGCACGTGGATACTGACCGAATTCGTCTCGGCGATCATCGCGGCGATGTCGCGGCTCTGCAGGTCCTGTTCTGGCCTGAACGTAAACTCGCTGCGAATGATGTGCTCAATATCCTTGAAGTACTTCTCGCTCTGCCAATAGCCATCCAGGTACACATCGCGCGGTGTCCTCCAGATATTGGGGTCAAAAGGGCGCAACATGCTTTCCTGAAAGACCGGCTGACGATAGTAGGGCGGCGGCCCGGCCACCTTGCGCCAGGCCCGGCGAATCAGCCGCACCAATCGGCGGCGCGGCGGCGACTTCACCCGCGCAATCTCTTCAGGTGAGGCGAACTCCTCAACGATATTGAAGCAGCCCAGGCTGTATCGTCGCAGCGGATAATCAGCGAACCCGCTGATATCGAGCTTCAGCGCCACGCCATGTCGCAGCGCCAGGCTACGCCCCGCCGCATATTGGAACATCTGGTTGCCCAGCCCGCCGATCAGTCGCACGATGACCATGTCAACAGCTCCGAAGCACACCCTTCCTGTTTACGTGCAAGGATGTGTAACCCATACGACAACAGTTGCTCAGACCCGTTATTGCCCTGGGAAAGTCGAGCGAGTAAATGCAAAATAATTTCGATTGCGCGCTGCTCAACTCGGCTCAAGCCTCTGCCGGCATACTTTTGCCCCACACTGGGAAGCCGCCTCAGCTCCTGTGCTAGATACTCAAAATAATTGCCATTCCACTTCAGTTCTACGATCTCAAAACCCAACCTGGCCAGCCAATATTCATAGAAATACCGGCTATATCCCGTGTAGTAAAAATGCGGCGAAAAATGTGTCAATGCACAGAACGGCGCAGTCAATATGAGTACGCCACCCGGCCTGATCAGGCGCGTCAGCTCCCGTAAGGCGAGAATTGGCTCAGGAAGATGCTCCAGAACCTCACTGCATAGCACAGCATCAAACGAACCATCCGGCTGAGGAATATCTGTGATGTCACTGATGATGTCAATCTGCGAATAATCCCAGGCGCCAGTCTGTAGCGCCTCGCCGTCCCCCCGCCCATCATATTGGGCGAAATCTTGTGAGACGTAATCGAGATGTGCACAAAACTGTTTGTACCGGCACTCCCCCGCGCCGGCATCCAAAATACGATGGCCAGCCGGGATGGCTAGGAGAGCGTTTTGTATCCATGCGTCGCGATTCCCCTCATTGTTTGTCCCCACATTATGCCCACCACAACCACAATATGGAATCACAAACATCTCACGCGCGAACATGAAAGCATTTCTCAACCTACGCAGTACAGACAATGGGTTTGGCATCACAAGTCTTTCCTGAAATGAAATAGCCCGCAAGAATACGTCGCATTCTCAAAACCTGTTGGCTCTACCTCGTGGATGAAGGCTCCATCATCTCCGACCGCAGAAAATTCCACCAAGTCGAGGCCGTGAAAGTATTCCAGTATCTGCTGAGGCGAATGGATGCGATGGGCGTTGAAACAAACCCGCGGCCTACCTACTGGAACTGCAAAGTACAGGTCCCCTCCGCGAGCCAGGACACGGCCCAGCTCGCGGGCAGCCTTTTTCGTGCCCGCAGGGTCCAGCCGATCACCGTACCGCCCCAGTCCAATGTGTTCGGCGACGTTCAAGCAGGAAAGCGAACGCACCGAGCCGCTGTCGAAAGGCAGGTTAAGAATGTCGCCAGCCACTGAATCGAAATTCGACACGTTCACCACCAGAGGGCGAATATCAACAAAAATAACGTGGGTAATTGCAGTCAACAGCCCCACAAAACTCACCTGCGACCCCACATCAACATGATAGGGTGTCTCCGACCTCTTTATCGCCTTAAAAGCCCATACGTTTTGATAGAAATAATGCGCGTCGAAAGGCGTGGTAGCCATGCGGTCAAAAAGACAGGGATAGGTGTCCGCAAACCGCCACGTTTCGCTTCCCGCCATCCGCGAGTATTGAGCCCAATCCCGCAAATAGCGGATATAGGCCCAGACAGCGGGCTTCCACAGTTTCGTCGGTAGCACAGGCTGAAGCCATCTATTGTAGAAGTGGCGAAGTGGGTATAATTTGATCATTTACACAACGTTAAATCCCAGCAACTTGCTTGAATTTGTATAGGGCATCCCTCGTAATCAAAATCAACCCTCGCTTAATAAGATCAAAGCCATTCCTCGCACCGTGATATCCCAATTTTTCCCAAGCCTCAGTGTTCGCCGCCTGGCAATATTCTGCCACCAGTAAACGAGCGACGTTTGGAACGGCCACAATAACATCTTCAAAAACAACCAGATAATACTCCGATCTCTTGGAGTAAACAGTTCTGCAAACAACGTCAATAGTTGGCCACTGCTCAACAACATGAGGCAACGGCGGAGGGGACAGGAACAAGCGCGCATCATCTATCAGAATGAAATGGTCAATCCTTGCAGAGAGAATGATTTCCAACTCTTGAATAAGGGGACATTCATCATCAGCCCCCCAGGAGTCAGTTCCACACCAATGAGCGTCAAGCCAAAACAGTGCGGGCTCATGAATCTCTGCTAAAAGCGATGCAAGAACCTCACGAGAATCGCCCAAGATGAATTTCACGTTTTTAAGATGCTTGTACGTGCTAGAAACTTCTTGAAAGAGCTTTTCGGAATTCTCGATGGTGAAGACTTTCTTAAAATGACTTGCTGCCCACTTTACCGTATCACCTCTAAACGTACCCGTTTCGACGAAAATGGATATCCGTAGAGCATTACTCAGGAGCAGCACCAGCTCTTCAGGCGGCCCCCTGCGCACAATTCCCATAATGCCAGACCCTCTTCATAGATGATAGTAGCCAATAGCAAGGCCTTGCGCAGGCCCTTGACAAAATGGTTTCCTAGAACACCGGAACTTACCGCTGGTTCTCAAGCACTTCAAAAGAAATAATTGGCGATGTCAACCCCGGTCGAGCCATAATCCAATAGGGTGACTCGCTTAGCCCTCCCCTGATGCTCACCCGAATCGTCGGCGCATTTACTCCAGGTTGGCTGATCCACGAGATGAAATGGAGGCTAATTATCAGCTCGACAGAGTAGTCACCCTCATTAAGGAAATGGGCCGGCACCCAACCGATTAAACTGTTGCGTCCCTTACTGATTATTGGCCACATATCCTGTTTGGCGTCAGTATGCAAGGCCCAAAACAGCAATTCGCCACTCACCCGATAAACCGCAAACCCCACCGTTAACGCAGAGTCTAATTTTTCGGCAATCCCCTCAATCAACACGCCAAACTCCTCATCGGCGCGAATATCGCGCGTGATGGGCTGGAGTTGCCGGTCTACAATCGTCATCCGTGTTGGTGTAAAGTATGGGTTGGCCAACCGAGAATGATCGCCTGAGGCCACCCACTGATGATTGGACGAATCAGACCCTAAGTACCGTGCAATAACAGGTTCCGGCTCTCCACGCAGAGAAAGGACACCGTCTTTAAGCAACATGCATGTTCTGCACAAGGTCCGGACTGCATTCATTTGGTGGCTCACGAACAGCACCGTGCGGCCTTCCTTCGCCACGCCTTCCATCTTGCCCAGGCACTTCTTCTGGAATTCGGCGTCGCCCACGGCCAGCACCTCGTCCACCAGCAGCACCTCTGGCTCCAGGTGCGCGGCCACAGCGAAGCCCAGCCGCACCTGCATCCCGCTGGAGTAGCGCTTCACCGGCGTGTCCAGGAACTTCTCCACGCCGGAGAAATCCACAATCTCGTCGAACTTGCGGTCAATCTCGGCCTTCTTCATGCCCAGGATGGCCCCGCTCAGGTAAATGTTCTCGCGGCCGGTCAGCTCCGGGTGGAAGCCGGTGCCCACCTCCAGCAGGCTGCGCACGCGGCCCTTCACCCGCGCGCGGCCCTCCGTCGGCTCGGTGATGCGCGACAGAATCTTCAGCAGCGTGCTCTTGCCCGCGCCGTTCCGCCCAATGATGCCCACCACCTCGCCCTGCTTCACCTCGAACGACACGCCCTTCAGCGCCCAGATGCGGTCGTCGGCATTTGGATTGTGGGCTTCGGATGTGGGATTGCGCCGGGCCAGATTCGCAATCCGCAATCCGCAATCCGCAACAAAATCACGCAGCGTATCGTGTCGCCGCTGCGCGCGGCCAATGTGGTACATCTTGCCCAGGTTCTCCACCTGAATCACCACGTCGCTCATGTCCTCCCACTACCCAACACTGAATCTATGAACCACGAAGCTCACGAAGGCCACGAAGACCGCTCACCACGCAATCCGCAATCCCAAATCCGCAATCCCAAATCCCCTATCCGCGTCCCTCTGCGGTTCAATTAAGGTCCTGCGGCAGCAATCGAATCACCAATTCCCACACGGCTTCAGTTGTCGCCAATAATTCTTTGGCCTCATCCGGCGGGACATCCATCAACTCGCCAGGGTAACGGATCCCCACCGCGAACGGGGCCAGCGCCTCAACCCTGTCTCGAAAAGCGGCGAACGATTTGTCCTGCTGTTCGCATAAATCCATCAGATAACCGAGACTGTGAACCTTCTCGAACGGCACATTCTTCCAAATCAGATAGGCTTTGAGCGCTTTCTCCACTGCCTGCTGGCAATGAAAGGCAGCGGTGTCCGTTATGGGCGGATCATGCTCAAGCAGAACCTGAGCCGACAGCAGGTCATTCCTACCCTTACGCAACCACTCGCCGACCTCGTCCGCCTCTGGAGTCATAGAGCAATCTCCCCTTCTCCTTCACGGTTCTTTCGATAGAGCTAAGCCAGCGGGACCGACGCTCAAACTGCTGGCGAGTGACCACTTTGACCTCCGCCGGAACGCAAAGGCCTCGCAAGGCCCGATATGCCTGGACCGTTTGCTGGTAGACCGGCGACGTGGCATCACGGGTTACGATCAGCAAGTCTATGTCGCTGTTCTCATGTGGTTGACCGTAGGCGTGAGACCCGTAAAGATAGACCATGTCGGGCTGCAAGGCCACAACCAGGCGCTGTACTATTTCACTGATAAGCTCTTGCTGTATCACCTTCACCTGATCACTCACAGTCAATCGGCGTCCATCTGCGTTTCAATTCCAACCCTTCGTGCTCTTCGTGGCAAGAGATTGAACCACGAAGATCACGAAGGCCACGAAGGCCGCAATCCCCAACCCCAAATTCTCTATCAGCGTCCACTGGCGGTTCCATTCCGGACCTTTGCACGATTCATGGTCCGAACCCAGGCGGAATTCGCCTGCTTTCCACATCATTGGCTCAAGTTCGACGTAGGCAAGCCGCGTCGTTCAAGAGCTTCGTACAGGTCGCGGAGGTTCAGCCCCATTTCATCGGCGAAGCGTTCCAGACTGATCTCGCCGGTCTCATATCGCCGATACAACTGCTCGAAACGGTGCTCGAAACCCAAACGAACCAGCTCGGCCAGGAATTCGGCCACGCCCCTCTCCGCTCCCTCCGCCCTACGCCGTTCGGCTGCGCGAAGGATTTCATCCTCAATCGGCACTACAACTTTTGGCATCGCTTATCATCTCCTGTAGCCGCACCAGACTGTGGTGCACCACCCCAGCCCGATAGCGAGAACTGATGGCTTTCAGTATAGCTTCGGCTATTTCAGGAGGCAAACACTTGCCGCGCGTCAATTCGATCACCAAATCGGGCAATATCCAGGTCTTCATCCCCAGCCGTGTCGCCGCCATAAACGCCAGGTAATCATCGGTCACCAGGCCATCCACTCCACCTTCCTGGCCGCAAAGCTCTATGGACTGCCGTTCTCCCTCGCCCAGTGAGTAGCCACTGAGGTGATCCGTCCATTTTCGTACCTTGACAGATACGACCTGAATGACGCCCTTCGCTATACGCTCGCCTGCTATCAGACCGTCTACGTAACGAGCTCCCAGGATGGCAACTTCTTCTTCCACTCGCGGCGCAATCATGATCTCACAGAAGGCCGCCAGATGATCAACGACAGGGCTGCCGGCGACCTCAAATTTACAGGCGGTAATCAGGGGCCCGGCATCAAAGACCACTTTCATCAGGCTTCCCCCACTCCGTCTTTGATGGCACCTCCAGCTCGAACCACTGATTGTGGACTCTCGGATTGGGAAATACACAACTTGTCATTTGCGTCCTTCAACTGGCCCGTTCCAGCCGCTCGATCTTACTGCGATTGCTTCGCTCGTTCTATCTACTCCGCAGCAAGCCACTCCCGGCGACTTACGCCGGCCTGTTTCAATATCCGTTGCAGCAGGTCCGTACCAATTTCTGTCCGATGGGGATTGGGTAGAGTCAAAACAACTTCCCCGCGCACCATGTACGGATGCTTACCGCCTTCATAGGGCCCTTCAAACCCCAATTGGCGTAGCCTTCGCACCAGACCGCGCCATGAGACCGGCACAAGCCTAGACAATCGGCATTTCCCTCGGCGGCGCAATGTGCGCTTCACCGACAGGTGGTACTGACAAGCCGCGCGATAATCTGACCAGCACCCAGCCTTCGATGACTTCGATCAGGTTCTGGCGGCACTCTTCTAGAGTGCGCCCGGTTGCCCATACGCCCTGCAGCTCAGGCACCTCGCCATAGAACGGCTCTTCATCGTCAATCAGCTCGTAGTGAGCGTGCCTCAGCGCCGCCTCAATATACTCACGTATCATAACCAAAGCCTTCTCCCACTCGCCAATGCGAAACTGTCAGCAACCTCTTCGTACCTTTCGTGGTTAAGTAACCGCCGATGCACGCGGATAAACGCGAATAGAAGGTCAGGTCACAGCCTGAAAGGCCCCTGTCAGGTAAGGTCCATAAACTCCGAGACTGTAACGCCCGCTTCTCGAATGATCGCCCGGAGTGTCCCCTTTCGGATATTCTTGCCCCGATAGTGAGGTATAGGAATCACTCGGCCATCAGCGTCACGTACCCAAAGCTCGTGCGACCCTTTGCCCTGTCGGTAGAAGCGGAACCCCAGTCGACTCAGTCGTTGGACAACTTCCTGGTAGCTCAATTCACGCAACATGGACACATCAGCCAACGCGAATCGGAAAGGCGAAGGTTATTCGTGTGTCCGGCGCAAACTCAATCTCCTCCAACCCGACGGGTTCACCCCGTTCACTGCGGTAGGCCAGGATCATTTTGACTACATCGATACAGTTGAAAACGGCCTCTTCAATGGTATCCCCTTCAGCAAACGCGCCTTGCAGGCCAGGTACAGAGGCCAGATAGCCATCATCGTTGGCCTCCACCACCACCGGCAAAATCGTCGTTCTTGCATGGCCCATAACATCCACACCTCTCCCAGATTACCTGGAAACTCGCCTCAGAATCCTCCTCAGGACCTTAAGTAACCGCCGGTGCACGCAAATAAACGCCAATGAAAAACCCCATATCTGCGTCCATCGGCGTCCATCCGCGGTTCCAGCATCAACCCTTCGTGCTCTTCGTGGTTAAGTGACCGCCGATACAAGCCGATGAACGCCGATTAACATTGAACCGACCACCAAGAGCATGGTTGTTCATGTTTCAACTTCGTTGTCGAGCAACTGCGAGATGCAGGCCAATACATGTTCTGCGCTGATCGGCTCGTGCGGCAGCACATTTGTATCCGCGCCGTCGTGTATATGGTGCAGATAAGTTGACACACCTGGCTGATGAGGGGCGTTATCCCAACGCTTCAGGAGTTGGCCAGAGCCATCTTGCCAATGGAAGCTGTACTTGCCCGGCAGAAATCTCCCGTCGCGAATCGAAAACCGCTCAAACAGTTCCAGCAAACTGCCATCACGTAACATTAGCCGGTAGCGATACAGGCCCATGTCGCCCTGCGCTTCCTCTCGTAAGACGATTGTACTCACCACCTGGGAGTTCAACGTGATCAGGGCCTTGACATGGGCCAGGTAGTCAGCAGCGTCCTTCAAAGAACCCCTTCCAACCGCTCAATTCTAGCCATGAGGTCTCGGCGGAGTTCATACATCCCGGCCCACTCAAAGAAATCCATGCTATCCCCAAGTTCGCCCGCCTCGAAACGATGATAGAACGTGTCCGAGTCCATACCATACCGGGCCTCAAACGCGCGCAGATCATTCTCGTATCTCTGGAGTCGAAGGCGATGCTTGCTTAGGGTAACCTCCAGGATCTTGCCCAAGATCTGATCCAGTTCGGATTCTTCGGAATAAACGTCCCGAAGGAGTTGCAGCTTGTCCATTGTACTCATATTTCGAGACTCCAGCCTTTACTTAAGCATCCCTTTTCGCTTGTTCGCACTCCAAATCAAAGAATTTCAACGAGCGATTATCCATCTCTCATTGTCCATTATACTCTACTACACCCTGGCGCCTCGCTTGAAACCGCCAAGCCACACGGGAGCATCCAGAATTTCAGGCGAGCCAGCAGAAATCTCAACCGCGTCATGTCTCTGGCCTTGCTAAACGACAAGAGCCCGCGCGTCTACGTCGTGCCCTTCGTGCCCTTCGTGGTCAGTAACCGCCGATGCACGCCGATAAACGCCCACTAAAGACCAAATATCTGCGTCAATCGGCGTTTATCGACGGTTCCACCCCCGTCATTTCGCAATCCGCAATTCGCAATCCCCAATCCCAAATCCGCAATTCTTCCCCCTCACACCACATCGGCGAACGTGCGCTCCGTGTTGCGGAAGAACACCATCCCACTGACCAGCACGAGCAGCGCGATGGCAATGGAGGCGAAAAACAGCGTCTCCGGCGGATGTGCCTCGGCCAGGCGAGGCCCCAGCAGCGCCCAGCGGAAGCCCTCCACCACGCCGGTCATCGGGTTCAGGCTCATCAGCCAGCGAAACCGCTCCGGGATCAGCGTGCTGCCGTAGATGACCGGCGTCACGTACATCCAGATCTGAATGATGTACGGCACCAGATAGTTGATGTCGCGGTAGCGCACGTTCAGCGACGACAGCCACAGGCCAAAGCCCAGCGCCGTCAGCATCGCCAGCAGCATGAAGCCCGGCAGAAACATCACGTTCGCCGTTGGCGCGATATGATAATACACCATCAGGCCGATCAATACCAGAAACGCGATGGCGAAGTCAATCAGCCCCGACAGCACGCCCGACAGCGGGATGACCAGTCGTGGAAAATAGACCTTGGTAATGAGATGTGCGCTCCCCACCAGGCTGGTCGACGAGCGGTTCAGCGACGATGCGAAATAGTTCCACGGCAGCAGCGCGGCGTAGGAGAAGATCGGATACGGCACATCGCCGGACGGCACCTTGAGCAGCCCGCCAAACAGAAACGAGAACACCACCATGCTGACCACCGGCTGAAGCACGATCCAGGCCACGCCCAACGCCGTCTGCTTATAGCGCACCTTGACGTCGCGCCACACCAGGAAATACAACAGCTCGCGGTACTCCCACAGCGCGCCCAGTTGCAGCGCCGCCAGCCCGCGCGTCGGCTCAATCACGACTTCGGGAATTTCTTGTTCTATCACGCGCACAGAATCAGTCGCCAAACAAAATCTCCTCTATCTCATAACCGCAGTTCATCTTCCAGCAAAGCGATGACGTCAATTATAGAGAGAACTCGCCCTGACACGACTGAATCTTCGCTGCCAAGATGGACGTGGTGAGGGAAATCGGGCAATTCAGGGAAATGCCTGGTGTTATCCCACCTCTTCCTGAGGAATTGCTGCGTGGAGTCCATCCATTGGTAACGGTAACGTCGCACGCACACACGGTCATCCTCAATGGTGAAGTACTCTGCGACTTCCAGAAAATCGCCGTTGAGCAAAGTCAGACGCGCACGGAAGTAACCGAAATCATACCCCAGCCGTTCCTCCACAACAGCAATGCTCGCCACCAAACGAGAGGCTGAAAGCCTGGCCCGCGTTTCGTCCAGATGAGAGCGGGCGTCCATCAAGACAGTTCGCCCAGGAGTCGGTCAAGATGCTTCCGGGCCGCGCACGCCATGTCATAAAATGAACTCCACTCCATAAAGTCCACTGAATCGCCCAGTTCACCCCGCTCATAGCGTTGGTAGAATTCTTCGGATGACATCTGATACTGCGATTCAAAAGCGCGCAGGTGGCCTGTCAGGTCATCCAACTCGCGTTCCGCCCGATCTCGTTCTAATTCTATCAACTTGTCTACCGTCCGTTCGATCACATCACTGAGACGTCCCGAACGGTACAGTTCTTCCAGGATACGCAACTTCCCCAAGGTATCAGCTTCAGTCTTCATCATTATCTCACTTCCAAGAGAACTTCCACAATGATCACCGCGTTGGTCATCCACCAGATATTATACCACAGCCTCATGCTGCGCTTGAAACTGCCACGGGCGCAGACAGGAACTGCGTAACCGCCGATACACGCGGATGAACGCCGATGTGAAATTCGTCATGTCGCAATCCGCGATCCCAAATCCTCTATCTGCGTCTATCGGCGTTCATCGGCGGTTTCACAGACATTGGCGTCGCTCAGCGGTTAATGTTCGCTTTCTTCACCGCCTCATCACGCCAACGCGCTGCCTCCGCATTGTCCGGATTGAGCAGCACCACCGCGTTCCAGGCGTCGGCGGCGCGGCGATAGTCGCCATTGGCCCAATAGCGATACCAGGCCTGTGTCCTCAGCCGCTGCTCACCCCATGCCAGGCCACGCACCACGCGGACCGCGTTTTCGGGCTGCCCCGTCGCTGCCAGCGCATCACCATACAGCAGCCGCGTCACCTCGTCGCGGTGGCCCGCCTCCCAGGCCGCCCGCATGTGGGACAGCGCTGCCTCGTACTCCCCGCGGCTCAGCGCGATGGCCGCCAGCCGCTGCCTGGCCGTCGCGTTGCCGGCATCCCATTCCAGCGCGCGCGCAAATGACTCCTCGGCCGCGCTCAGGTCAATCGTCCGCCGCACCTGGTCCAGCGTGGGATTGTCCGGCTGTTTGGGGTCATAGGCGGCCAGCTCCACGCGCGACTGCGCCAGCGCGCCCATGTTGGCGTGCCACATCGCCGTCACCGGTCGCCAGACGATGCCACCAAACGCCAGCAGGATCACCAGCGCGACTACTGACCAGCCCAGATAAGGAACCGAGACTTTGGAATTGGCCTCACACTCAGCCGGGTGAGTCTCAGCGGTCCGGCCCGCGGCCCAAATCAGGCCCAACGGTGCAAGTCCCAACAACAGCGCGCGTGAGCCATAGAACACATCATCAACGTGCCCGTGGATCAGGATAACCGCCAGGCTGGCCAGCGCCGCTTCGATCACCCAGCCCGCGCCGGAGCTCGCCCGCCGCAACCGCTGCAGGGCCAGCACAAACCCGGCGACAATCAGCGCCAGATAGCTCAGCAGGCCCAGCAGCCCCTGCTCAACGACCAGGTCCAGGAACATATTGTGACTGAAAGTGGCGTAGGGCACCAGAATGAGCAGAGCGTACACCGAGTACAATGTCTCAAACGTCCCCAGCCCCGCGCCCGAAAACAGATAATCTCGCGCCAGCAGCGACGAAGTGCGCAGCATATCCAGCCGACTGCGCAGCGTCTCTCCACCCGGCAACTGGCCGGACTGCACCATCGGCAGTGCGAGCCCAGCGGCAATCACCGCCGCGATGAGTATCAGGTCGACTGCGAGCAATCGGGCGTTCCAGGCGCGTTCGCCCCGCCCATAGCACCGCGCCGCCCAGCCGCCGACGACGCGCCACGCCGCCCACAGCCCCAGCGCGCCGACAGCGCCCAGCCAGGCCCCCCGCGAAGTGGTCACCGCCAGGGTCAGCAC
>DAOTYC010000203.1:0-6832 GCA_034435095.1 Anaerolineae bacterium
TTCCTCCATCGAGGCATGTCGGTCGAGGTGGTTCGGCGTAATGTTCAGGACAGCGGCCAATGGCGGGCTGCTCTGCATCAACTGGAGCTGAAAGCTCGATAGTTCCATTACTACTTTGTCATTCGCGCCAATTTCGTCCAGAAAAGGGGTCAACGGTTTGCCTATATTGCCACCCACCCAGGTCCTGAACCCTGATTTCTTCAACACCTCACCGACCAGACTGACGGTAGTCGTTTTGCCGCTCGAGCCTGTGATGCCGATGACCGGCGCTGGACAGTGCTCCAGGAAAAACCGACTCTCGCTGCTAAGCGAGACGCCCCGCCGGACAGCCTCGCGCAAAATGGGAATGTCCAGAGGCACGCCAGGGCTGACAAAAAGACAGTCGCAATCGAGAATCTCTTCAGGGTGGCCTCCCAAGACAAAATGCACATCGAACGAAGCCAGCGCCTCAATCGAGTCGGCCAACGCCTGCTCAGACTTTAAGTCGCTCACAGTAATCACTGCCCCTCGCGACGCCAGGTAACGCACCAGCGCCATCCCCTCTCGCGCCAGCCCAATAATCGTGATATGTTTTCCTGCAAATGACGTATCGTTCTTCAAGTTTTCTCTCTTTGGCGGGCGGGGTCACCCGCCCCACAGCCTATCGGTGCATCTCATCGGCCCCAATCACTACAGCAATGCCAGGGCTATTCCGAGCATGGCCGCCATGATCCCAATCAGCCAGAAACGCTGAGTGACGTGTGTTTCCGACCAGCCGAGCAATTCAAAGTGATGATGCAGCGGCGCCATCCTAAACAGTCGCTTTCCCCCGCTCAGCTTAAAATAGGCCACCTGCGCTATGACCGACATCGCCTCGGCCACGAACATCAACCCTATCAAGGGCAGCAACAGCCACTGTCCAGTCATCAACGCCACCACGCCCAACGTTGCTCCCAGCGCCAGAGAGCCCGTATCACCCATGAAAAGCGCAGCCGGATACGCGTTGTACCACAAAAACGCCATCAAGGTGCCCACCACCGTAAAACAGAAAGTGACCAGATAGATTTGTCCCTGCAGGTAGGCGATGACTCCGTAGGCGACGAAAGCCACTGCGGCCACGCTTCCGGCCAGTCCATCCAGTCCATCTGTCAAATTGACCGCGTTCGATGTACCCACAATGATAAAAACGGCCACCGGAATATAGAACAAACCAATATCAATCTTCTCCTGTATGCCAGGTATGGCGACGCTGCGCAGATCAAGTCCAAAATGGAGCGCCAACGTCGTCAGCACAGCGAACAAAACCTGCCACAACAGCTTGAACCGCGGCTTGAGTCCATGGCCGTTTTGCTCTTTGGTCAGGCCGGCCAGGTCATCGAGCGCGCCCAATGCCCCAAAAGCTATCAATGTCGCCATGGGCACCAGTATGGAACGACCAATCAGGTTTCGCCCAAGCAGATTGGCGATGTTCAAGCCTACATTGATCACGACCACAGGGATGATGACCATCAGCCCCCCCATGGTCGGAGTGCCTGTCTTGACCTGATGCGAGCTGGGCCCTTCGATCCGAATCTGCTTGCCAATGCCTCTTTTCTTGAGCTGAGCGATGAGCCACCCTCCCAAGACAACGGCCAACAGAAACGAAATGGCCCCGAACGTGAGAGAATTGGCCATGCTCTCAGACCTCGCAGGTAGCAGCCTGAGTGTCCACCAGACTATCTACCACTTCTTTGAGGCGAAGCGAACCTGCCCCAGATACCAGAACCAGGTCTTTTGGCCTGATCACCTCCCGCAGCTTGCTTACCACATCTTGATTGTCAGATGCGCAATACACAGCATCTCTGGGCATGCCACAATCTATTGCTTCCCGCGCCATTACACTGCCCAGGCGTCCGCGCGTAACCAGGAATGACGCGACATCCGCCACCCGGTTTCCAACCTTCCGATGGCCCTCGATCACCTGATCGGCGACCTCCAACATATCGCCCAGAACGGCTACCTTTCGTTCCGGGAAATCCGCCAGCAAATTGAGAATCGAAAGGGTGGAAGCAGGACTGGCAGCATAGCTGTCCTCCAGGAACGAAGCCCCCTTGTAGCCCGGCGTCAGGATCAGGTGAAGTTGAGTGGTCATAGTCCTCAAGCCCGCAACGATTTCGTCCCAAGATTGGTCGGAAATCAAGCCTATGGCCGAAGCGGCCAGGGCGGTATGGACACTGTATCTGCCCAACAGGGGGATTCTGACATGCACCACTTCTCTCTTGTAATGAATTCTTAAACGCAGGCCTTCACGGCCTTCACTCTCGATCTCACTCGCCCACAGCGTCCCATACGGCTGTGGCCCAAGTCCGTAGAAGAAGGTTGTCGTGCTCGTATGAACCGACCAGGCTTGCAGCAGTGCGTCATCCGCGTTAAGCACCAGTAAGGTGGCCGGCGGCAAGCCCCCAGTAAGACACTGCTCCAGCCATAGATTTCGGCCAGACCCATCGCTTCCCGATGGAAACGTATTGGCGACGGCCACGATGTGCGGCGCCACCACTCGAGTGAAGAAGGCCAGGGTCTCCTCATCCTGCAAACTCACCCGCAACAACAACCGCTCCGTGGCAGGTTGAACCGTCAACAACGCTTCCGCCAGAGAACGCGCATCGCAACACAGGAAATCCGGCGACATCGTTTTGAATCTCTGGCTCAGCACCGATCTGGTCATGCGCTGTGTGGTACGCAGGCCCTCTGCCCCCATTACGCACATGACCAGTGCCTGCAATTGTGAACGCCAGAATTCGGCCAGGCCGAGCAAAGCCCGATACGCATCCGGCACCACCAAACCTGGTATCCCCCCGACCGGTGTTGCGGCCTGGTCTGTAGGCCCAACGCTGGTGTCAAACCATGTGACCTCACGGCTGACAGGGATCCGGCTTTGGGCGACGACCGCGACCACCCCACGGTCAATGGCTCGCGTCAGCAGCTCGGGTGCCGAGCGGTCTGGCAACACGATGAGCACACTTCCTTCGCCCACCTGGCGCGGGTCGGTGACCATGCCACGTACCACGACATTGGACAAAGGTGCAGGAGCCGCTTTGTCTTTCGTCAAATTTCTCCACACATCAGCCAGCGTGATCACAGTAAGCGACCTTTCACTAACGCGCTATCAGGCCAGCGTTGTCGGGTGGGATATTCATATAATCGAACAGGAATTGGGCCACCCGACGAAACACCGGCGCCGCCACTTTGGAGCCCCACGGCGATTTGCGTGGGCGGTCAATCTTGACCAGAACGATAAAGCGCGGATCGTATGCCGGCGCGTAGCCAATGAACGATGCGATTGTTTCTTCAGACTTATATCCTCCTGGGGTCGGAATCTCTGCTGTGCCAGTCTTGCCCGCGATGGTATGGCCGGGAATGTAGGCTACCGCAATCTCGGTTTCAACAGCCCTGACCATCATGGCTGTCACCTGTTCAGCGGTCGCAGCGCTGACCACACGCCGCACCACAGTGGGCTCGACTTCAAAAACGTGGTCTCCGCTCACAATCTGCTTGACAACATAGGGTTTCATCAACTGGCCCCGATTGGCTACGGCCGCCACCGCCCGAATCATCTGCAACGGGGTGACGGCGATGCCCTGCCCAAAAGCGTTAGTCCCCAAGTCGGACTCATACCAGTCGCTATCTCCGGGCATTTTGGCAGTGCCAGCGATCTCGCCGGCCATGTCCACTTCTGTCAGTCGCCCAAAACCAAACCGCCGCACATAGTTGTAGAAACGATTCTTGCCCAGCGTCACACTGACATAAGCTGCACCTGTGTTCAGAGATTTGGCGAGCACCTGTGTCATGTCAACCAGACCATTACTGCCCCTATCCCAGTTATAGATCGGGCGACCACCGACCTCTATCTTGCCAGTGTCTTCAAAAGTCGTCCTGGGCGTGATGATGCCCGAGTCGATGCCTGCCGCGATGGTAATGACCTTGAAGACCGAGCCTGGTTCGTATTGCTCGCTGATCGCCGGGTTGGCAAACCTGCCCTGAGGTGTGTCCATGAAATGGTTTGGGTCAAAAGTCGGGAAATTTGCCATCGCCAGAATGGCACCGGTGCGCGGATCCATCACGATGATGGCGCCGCTCGGCGCTTCAAAAGCTTTGAGGGCCGCCACCAGCTCCTGTTCAGCCACATGCTGGATGGTCCGATCCAGGGTGAGGACGAGCTTATCCCCGGCCCGAAGGTCCAGCGGATCATACCAGGCTGCGGCTCCACCGTTCGCCTGGGCCTCGCCCTTTTCAGGCTTCCCCCCAAGCAAGCGCCGGTCGTAATAGCCCTCTACCCCGTAGTAACCCTCGTGGCTCGCATTGACAAAACCCAAGACATGCGCACCCAGCGGCCCTTCGGGATACACGCGTTTCGGCTTGACGTCCCAATCGAAACCCGTCAAGTTCAGGTCAGGATCAGAATCAATAGCCCTCCACACCGCCTCTGAGACGCGCGATGCAAGTAACACATAAGGTCGTTCACTCTGGAGCGGTTTACGAACCTCCTCCTTTGTCAGGCCCAGCAGCGGCGCCAGTTGTGCTGAGATCTTATCAACATCATTGTGCTTACGTACCTCACGAGGGGTGGCCCACAGATCATATTGGAAGATGTCAACTGCCAGGAGATGGTTCTGACAATCCAAAATTTCGCCGCGGACTGAAACATACTCATTGCCCTTGGACGCCATTTGCGCCTGAGCAATGGATACCAACTGCTCGCGCTCAAAGACCTGCCAGCGAAAGAGTTGAAATACCAGAAAAGCCACGAATCCAACCCAAATCGCAGCCAGACCCCAGAACCGCTTATAGTGTCTTTCCTGCGGCCCCGCGTCCTCTTCATACGGTGCAGCGGAGCTTTCGTGGCTGGAAGTACGGGCGGCCCGTCCGCCCAGTCCGAGAACTACCATGGCCCTATCCACGACTCCAACTGATTCTTGACCTTGTCCCAAAATGATGATAAGCTAAAAATTATAGAGTCAGGCTCTACCTTATCAACCGATGATTCGGAATTCAAATCAACGGCAGTGGCCTGTAGAACGACAGGAACAGTTTCGGGTTGCGCAGGGTTACCAGGAACCGTTAAATAGGTCGTTTGATTGTACATGGGCCCAAGGCCCAATTGCCTGGCCCTGGCTTCGATGCGAGAAATTGTTTCCAACTGCGCGACCTGGTAACGCAACAGCGCATTTTCACGTTCCAGTTTCTCGATTTCCACGACCGTTTGGCGCATGTGATCGCTGATGGCGGCGATTTGGCTCGCCTGAGTGAGATACAGCCAGCCACCCAGGCTTAACAACAAGACGCACAGCAGCAGGCCGGTGGCTGTTGACGAATTGACAGACCAGGTCGGCTGTTGCTTGGTCTGCCCCCATAAGTAGGTGCGAAATATAGAGAGTGGTTTGCTGCTCATCGGCACGCTCTCCCAAATATTCGTAACAGATGGCGAGACGCCATTGGTTAAGGTTGTGAATCTAAAGACGTTCGACTATCCTTAGTTTGGCGCTTCGGCTGCGCCGATTTTGAGCCTTTTCATCATCTGAAGGAGTAATCGCCCGCTTATTGACCAGGCGAAGACTGGCTCGATGGTGGCAAGTGCAAATCGGCGCGTCGGGAGGACAAATGCAGTCCTGGCTCTCATCGCGAAAGAACTGCTTGACCATTCTGTCCTCCAGAGAATGAAAAGTGATAACGGCCAATCGCCCTCCGGGTGCCAGCAGTCTTACTGCTTGAGGCAGGGCCGCTTCGAGCGCGCCCAGCTCGCGGTTGACGGCAATCCGCAACGCCTGAAATGTCTTGGTCGCCGGGTGAATCTTCCCAGCATCACCTTTCACCCGACTGACAATACGGGCCAATTCGGTCGTCGAACGGAGAGGGCGGTTCTCGACTATGGCGCGGGCAATCTTGCGGGCCTGTCGTTCCTCTCCAAATCGCCAGATGATGTCTGACAGCTCTCGTTCAGACAGCTTGTTAACCAGGTCGGCGGCCGAAAGTCCCTGCCCCGATAGCCTCATATCCAGGGGGCCTTCCTTTTGAAAGGAGAAGCCCCGCAACGGGTTGTCAAGTTGCATGGACGAGACGCCCAGATCAAATACAATGCCATTTACCTGATCGAAACCTTCTTGTGCCGCAATGGTTTCGAGCTCAGAGAAATTGGCGCAAACAAAGCGAACGCGGTCGGCAAAGTCTGCCAGGCCCTGACGAGCCGTTTCCAGGGCCCACGGGTCCGCATCAATACAAATCAGGCGACCGGACGGAGCGGATGCTTCCAGGATGGCGCGGCTGTGTCCGCCAGCGCCTGCGGTGGCGTCGATGTAGAGGCCGCCAGGCTGTACCTGGAGACCTTCCAGCACCTCTTTCAAGAGTACAGGTGCATGACCAGATTCCATCAGGACTCACCTCACCTGCAAAGTCATAGAGACAGTCGGAGGTCTGGAAGTTCTTCCATGATGAGCTCGATTTCTTTCTCCGCCTCGTCGAGAATCGCTTGCCATCTGTCTGGCGCCCAGACTTCCAGGCGAATGTTCGCACCAACGACGACGACTTCGCCGTCCAGGCCGGCATATTGCCGCAAGTTGGTCGGCAGCAAGATGCGGCCCTGAGCATCTGGGATCAGGATATTGCTGCCGGAAGAAAACCATCGGTTGATCGTTCGAGTACGTTTCTTGTCGAGAGGCAATTGGTTCCAGGTAGCGACATACGCCTCCCAACCTTGTGGGGTAAAGATGAAAAGGCATTTTTCCAGGCCGCGCGTAACCACCAGGCCACGTTCGAATTCCGGTCTGAACTTGGCCGGGATAGCCAGACGGCCTTTCTCGTCCAGGGTGTACCGATACTC